>JAYZAR010000022.1:0-29871 GCA_036339635.1 Planctomycetota bacterium
CCAATAACACATATTGTGTCGGCACCGAAATCCATCGGCCGCAAAACTGGACACCTCGTATTGCTGCAACCCAACCGTGCGGGCGTTATCTCGAGCCGCCTGATACATCGCAACTTCCAGGGCATCATCGTTACCAAACAATTCACCACGGTGACGGCGATTCCAAAACTGTGTTCCCTTTTCAAACGTCAATGCATAAGTCGATAGGTGTTGAATCGGATGCGAGCAAGCGATCTCAAGATCTCGATTCCAAATCGCCAGTGTTTCCTCGGGAGCGGAAAAAATCAGATCAATCGAGAGGTTCGGCACCACGGTAGCTGCCTGATCAATGACGCGGCGAGCCTGATCACCGGTGTGCCCACGTTCAAGAACCTTCAACTTGCTGTCATCGAACGACTGCACACCGAGACTGAGTCGGTTGACCCCATGATCTTGCAACACTGCCAAGGTCGTTGCATTGATATCCTCAGGATTTGCTTCCACGCTTATCTCCGCGTCGGCGGACAGGTCCAAAGCAGACGTGACCAACCGCAGCAGTTTCACCAGCGAATCGGCAGGCAAGTGCGTAGGCGTTCCGCCACCCAAGAACAAGGTTGCAACACGAGGCCGATTCAGCGCAGTCAATTCAACCGCGATAGCCCGTAAATAACGGTCGATCCATTCGTCCCGATTGTCGACCACACTGAAGTTGCAATAGCCGCAACGATGGCGACAAAACGGCACATGAATGTAAGCGGACCTAGGAATAGGCCAACCGCCCGGTGGCGTCGCCACTTCGTCCTGCTTGTTCGAGATCAAAGCCATAGTTTCAGACGCCCGCCTAGCTGATCAGGCAGCGCGCGATGCACGAAACGCTTGACTTGGCTGGCGTTGTAGCGGGTACTCAGATGTGCGGCAATCACCAGCTCGTTTTTGAAATGCTCAGCTCGCTTCCGGTAATCGTCGACGTGCATATGGCCATGTTTGTGAATCTTTTCTTTGCGATGCTCGGGAGCAACGAAAGTCATTTCGCTAATCAAGATTTTGGATTCATAGAGGACAGGATTCAGGTCCAAACCGCGTGGCGCCGTGTCGCCGGTGTACGCAAAAACCGGAACACGCACCTCGTTCGTAACATCTTTCCCTGCTTGCTTTAGATCACGAATTTGGTCGCCACGCAGATCCTGATACTCTGGCTTGAGCTTTTGCCGTCGCTGGTGAATCACGAATCCAACGCTGTCGATGGTATGTTGAGTTGGCAACGCCGTCACCACATACTCGCGACCAATTTTTGTTTCATCTCCCGGCAACAACCCAACCAACTCGCAGGGCATGGCGCCCCGATCAAGTCTCCGGAAGGTTTGCAGCATTTCCCACGCATGATCGACTGCTGAATCGGGCAGGTAAATCACGGGTGGATCCATCTTCATCATCCGCCGCCGCGAAACATACGCGGGTAGGCCTGCAATGTGATCAAGGTGCGCGTGGCTGATGAACATCGTCGCGGTACCCATAAAATCCCAAGGCTGAACCCCAGCATCAAACAGCAGCTTCAACTCGTTAACTCGCCAGCAAGTTTGCACGGCAGCTCGCGAGTAACCCTCAATGGTCAATCCATCATGGTGATGAGACAGAACGGGAATGTTTTCAACCATTGACTCGAAGACGAAAAAAGTGAGTAGAAGGAAGTCCTAAGAATCGATTGGGGCACCCGAGCAGCAGAACCGAAGATGAGGCGTGCGTCAGCGGTCCCTCTCGTTTTAACGGGGTCGTCCCGGCATATTGGCGGTTTTCAATTCTTCGCCACCGTAGTTATCGACTTCATTGACGTCCAAATTCTTGGAATAGTTCGCGGTGCGAACGACGTAGATGTCACCGCTGCTATCTTGTTCGACCGCAGCCCCATGATGACGTGTAAGTTCCAGCGTGGCCAGGAACCAACCAATTAACGAAGACTTGTGAATTCCACCCTGAATCAAATCCATCAGCTGCACTTTGGAATGCCCGCCAAGTTCATGGTGAATCCGCTGCATGTACACGTGGATAGGAGTGTCGTCGTACACCACTTCCGTTGGCGGCGGCCCAGCGGCTTCCCGGATGATGCGACCGAAGGCGCTGACCAAATCCCAAATTTGCAGATCAGCGATTGGCTGATCTCCGGGATCGACCCGGCGGGTTGGCAGATCATCGGCTAACCTTGCGTAGCGTTGCTGCCATCGGTTTCCCATCTCGTCCAAGATCGCGGCCGCATCACGAATCTCTTTGTATTGCAACAACCGTTCGATCAGTTCAGATTGCGGATCCTCGATCTGAGGCTCCTCCGAATCATCGACCAATTGTGGCAGCACCGCCTGACTTTTTATTTCCACCAGGTTGCTAGCGAGGTCAATAAAATCCCCCACTTCGCCTAAGTCCAATTCTTTTAACACTTCGATGTATCCGACATATTGATCGACAATTCCGGACACTGACATTGATTGCAGATCGACCTCGTGCCGCCGCACCAAGTACAGCAACAAATCAAGCGGGCCTCGATAAGCGGGCAATTCGACGCGAAATCCCATAGGGCGTTTGTCAGAAAAAGTTAGGGAAGGAGGATCAGGGAGAGGAATCAGCTGGATAAGCCAAACCGTGAGGCGGTGGCTCTTACGTTAGCAAAGCAGGCAACTGAGGTCGGGCGCGACCAAGATTCTGTCTATCAAGGATCGTCTAGGGTAGGAGGATTGCCTGGAATTAGAACGGAGAGGCCGGTGGCGGGTCGGAATCGAGCGCAGCTGCAAATGGCCGCCCTTGTTGGATTTACGTACCAAAATTATCATGCTCGCCACGAGTCAGTTTACCAACCCCTAATCTGGCAGATCGTTTTCTCGACCTCACCCTGGCCTGAATCATGCCAAATCCCAACCATCGTCACGTCCTTTCTGCCTTGGTGCAAAACGTGCCTGGGGTGCTTGCCCACATCTCGGGCATGCTCGCCTCACGTGGATACAACATTGATTCGCTCGCCGTCGGCGAGACAGAAGACCCGCATTTGTCCCGAATGACCTTTGTCGTCGTTGGGGACGATCGAGTGCTGGAACAGGTCCGCAAGCAGTTGGAAAAGATCGTCACGGTCGTGCGGGTTGTCGATGTCAGCAGTCGTGATTTCGTCGAACGTGACCTGCTGCTGATGAAAGTCAAAGCCCCCGCCGGTGCAATCAGGAGTGAAATCCGAGAGCTGGTCGATATCTTTCGCGGAAAGATCGTCGACGTCGGGCCTGAGGAAGTAATGGTCGAGATCAGCGGTCGGGAAAATAAAGTTCAGGCATTCATTGAAAGAATGCGTCCCTATGGCATTTCTGAACTGGTCCGCACCGGCCGCATCGCAATGATCCGCAGCGGTAATGCTTGCGAAGACGAAACCGGGGCACGAGCGGCGAGCTGACCCGCCCTGTCGAGGATCCGCTCGGAGCGTCCAGGCCCTGCGGATCTCCGGTTCCCATTATCCCCCCCTCCGAACACTCATTCCACGATTCAAGGCAAAGAACGCGATTCCATGGCTGCCACAATTTACTACGAAAACGACGCTGACCTCTCCCACCTCAAGGGTAAAACCGTTGCGATTCTCGGTTACGGTTCGCAGGGTCATGCACAGGCCCAAAACTTGCGTGACAGTGGGTGCGACGTGGTAATCGGGCAACGCGCCGGATCAGCCAACTACGATTTGGCCGTCTCCCACGGCTTCAAGCCACTCTCAATTGCCGAAGCGACTAAGGCGGCCGACGTCGTTAATGTTCTGCTGCCAGATGAAGTACAAGCAGATATCTACTGCAACGAAATCCGGGACAATCTGTCGCCCGGCGACGTACTGATGTGTTCGCACGGGTTCAACATCCATTTTCAACAAATTGTCCCATCAGAAGGAATCGATACACTGCTTGTCGCTCCCAAAGGCCCCGGGCATTTGGTCCGTAGCGAGTACGAAAAAGGGGGCGGCGTGCCTTGCCTGATTGCGCTGGGTGAGGGCGCTTCGGAATCAACGAAGCAGATCGGCTTGGCCTACGCCAAAGGAATCGGTGGCACCCGCGGTGGTGTGATCGAAACTACATTTGCAGAAGAAACGGAAACCGATTTGTTCGGCGAACAAGTTGTGCTTTGCGGTGGTGTCAGTGAATTGGTTAAAGCCGGCTTTGAAACCCTGGTCGAAGCTGGATACCAACCAGAAATGGCCTATTTTGAGTGTATGCATGAACTCAAACTGATCGTCGATTTGCTCTACCAAGGTGGCTTGAGCTACATGCGGTATAGCATCAGCAACACTGCAGAGTACGGCGATTACGTCAGTGGACCAAGAATCATCACCGACGAAACAAAGGCAGAGATGAAAAAGATCCTGCACGAAATTCAATGCGGCGAATTCGCGCGAAAGTGGATCTCCGAGAATCGCGCTGGTGCACCATTCTTCAAAGCGACCAAGCGACGTGAACGCCAACATGGTGTTGAGCAGATTGGCCTAGGTCTTCGCCGCATGATGAACTGGATCGACGAAAAAGAAGTGAGCTAATGCCGAACTCTGAATTCCCAGCCGTCAACGAATTAACCCGACTGCAGACGGAGACCGTCGAACGGTGGCATCGTGAACCAATCACGAATCCATACGAGGGTATTCAAGCTTTAGTTTGCACGCAGCATGAGTTCAACTACCGGCTGTGGCATGAAGAAGACAAAGCTCGCAGTCGCTCGGCGACGGACCAAGAAATCGCAGATGTCAAACGGGCCATCGACAAGCTGAACCAGGCCCGCAATGACACAATCGAGAAAATCGATGATGCACTGACCGAAATCCTCTGCCAGCGAGGCATCAACGCACCCGAGGCGCCGGTCAACACAGAGACCACCGGCAGCGCCATTGATCGCTTGTCAATCATGTCGCTTCGCTTATACCACTACCAGGAACAGGTCGACCGAGAAGACGCCGATGATGAACATCGCCAAAAGGTAGCGGACCGAATTGCACTGTGCCGGCAACAACACGAAGACCTGTCCAAATCGCTGCAACAACTGATTGACGATATCTTTGCCGAACGAAAACAGCATCGAACTTATCGGCAGATGAAAATGTATAACGATCCTTCTCTGAATCCTGCGATATACCAGAGCGAGCAGGCCTAGAACCAAATCGCTCTCTCGCGGAATAACGACCGACAGTGGTTGATCGGTTGCCCAGGATCGGCTGCCGCAACACCGCTGTACCGCGTAAGCGGGAGCCTGGGATTCGCGAGAACACAGCCCGATCAACCGGTGACGTGGCTTGAGGCGAGCATCCAGATCGGCGTGATTGCCAAATGACCTGAGAACTTTGAAATGATCTGGCAATCTTAACCGGCGAAACGGAAGACTCCCTCGAATTCCGCAACAAATCGAATTGCGCCGCATCGTCGGATTCTGCCGCATCCAGGATGCATCGAAATCAGCGATACGCCCAACTGACCTTGGGCCGCTGAAAGGGGAAATGGAAACAGGCCAGAGATTGGAAACTGGGGCAGAGGCCCAGCGGGCAGGGCTTTGAAGAGCCGCCGATTTTTCATGCAGAATTCCCCACAAACATCCCCAGGCACCTTGCAAAAACAGGGTTTTTTCGCGAATCCGGCCGAGGGAGCTCTGCGATCGGACTGAACCAGTTTGAACGTAGAGGTTTGTGCGTGACCGCCCCGAGCGGTAGACTCTTAACTAGGCCGATCCTCAAGTGCGGGCGGCGTCTTCCCTTCTATTAACTTTCTGAGGGCCCCCGATGGTCTTTACTTCGAACACGATGCGTCATCGGCTGATGCTCGTCGTCGCGATCACATGCTGTTTGCCTATTGCCAATTTCTCGATCGCCACCGCGCAAGACAACGCCGCCAAAGATGGTGAGCAAAAAGCGGACGAGAAACCCGATCCCCTGGCCGTACCGGAAGATGCCACGGTCGAAGAATTATTTCAATTCATCAATAATGTAAAACGACAACGTGGTCGCAATCTGCAATCCGTCATGAAAGTTGCGAAGGCTGCAGCGGCTGCGGCAGACAAGATTCGCAAAACCGATGGTGTTGCCCTCGATAACGAGCTGAAAGCAATCACCGAGCAGCTTTCCGCCCTCGCCTTTGTATCTCGATACGATGCGGATGCAAAAGCGAGCTTAAAAACACTGGTCGAAGAGCTGGAACAGGACGACCGGGCTGAAATCAAAGCAGTCGCCGAAAAAGAGATTTTCAAGACCAAAATCGCCGCAGCGCAATCGAGCTCCAAAGAGGAGCAGCTGCAGCTGATCACCGAATGGAAGACTCTCGCTGGCGAGCAGTTGAATCGCGAAGGCTTCTCCCTTGGCTCCTCGCTCGCGCAAGCAATCGGCAACTCACAGAACAAAGAGATCGCAGCTTCGCTCTACGAAGATTTAGCCGCCATGATGAGCATCTCGAATGACGAGGTCCTCAAGAGTCGCGCAGAGCGAACACTCGGTTCGGCTCGACGTATTCGGCTGCCTGGTAACTTCATGGAACTCAACGGCCTCACAACAACCGGCGAAAAATTTGACTGGGAAGCTTATCGCGGCAAAGTTGTTCTCGTCGACTTCTGGGCGAGCTGGTGTGGCCCGTGCCGCGCCGAAGTACCCAACATGAAACGCAACTTGGTCGGTTACCAATCGAAGGGGTTCGAAATTGTCGGAATCAACCTCGATAACACACTCGCAGCCTGCGAGAAGTATGTTGCTCAACAGGGGCTGACATGGTCGAACATCTTTAGTGATAAGGATGGGGAACGAGGCTGGGACGCGCCCCTGGTCCAGTACTACGGTGTTTCCGGCATCCCCACTGCGATCTTGGTCGACGAAGAAGGGAAAGTTGTTTCGCTGCGAGCTCGCGGGAAGGAATTGGATCGCTTGTTGCAAGACATGCTCGGCGACCCCGTCGAACCTGAGGAAAGCGTAGAAGAAGACGCAGCAGAAACCAAATAGGGACTTCTGCAAATTCGTGTTTGCAAAACGGCAAGCCAGCCGGTCCACCTCGATCACGCCCGCGGTGATCATTTTATCTTTCCTCGTTCTCGCCCCGAGTGTGGGGCGAGCCGAGGAACTGTCGGTGCATCACTCGGTCGCCGTTCAGCAAACAATAACAAAGGCACTTCCCTATCTTTGGAGCAAAGGAGAAGGGTGGATTGAAAAACGTGGCTGCGTGTCGTGCCATCAAGTGCCCACCATGCTCTGGAGTCTATCGTCCGCACGACATCGTGGTTTTGAAGTCGATTCGGAGCGGCTTAGGAAATGGCAAGAATGGTCTGTCACTCCCGCAGCATTCGTTCAACTCAACGAACGCGAAGAGCTGGATGTAAGTCAAACGCTTGCCAGCAATATCGATACATTGAACATGCTGTTATTGGCCGCTGACAGCGACCGAAGCTTTGCAACAACGCCGACTTCTGGGACAACGTGGAAAACCGAATTCGCGTCGGCGTTGATCCAAAATCAGGCAGGCGATGGATCTTGGCTCGCTTGCGGGCAGCTACCCGCTCAAAAACGTCCCAAGCAGGAAACGACGCAGGTCACCGTGATGTGGACCCTGCTCACACTGAAAAGGCAGGATAAGTCACCGACAGACCGCGAATCGGCGCTCGCGATGACCCAAAACGATCAACCTCTTTCGACCGAGTACGTCGCCGTACGCCTACTACTATCCCAGCATGTTAAGGAATTAGATTTAGCCACACTCCGCCGTGATTTGATTGATCGGCAAAACGAAGATGGAGGCTGGGTTTGGCTGACCGCTGAGCCGAGCGACCCTTTAGCGACGGGGATGGCAATATACGCGCTCCGCTACACATCTCAGCCAGAGGAAATTGAATCGAGCCTTGCCGCGGCGGATCAATTCTTGCTCCGAACTCAACGAGACGATGGATCGTGGAACGTACCGGGGACCAAGCAAAAAACACGTGACAAACCGACACCTACCTCGAATTACTGGGGTACCGGCTGGGCGGTGATCGGACTACTCGAATAGCTCCTCTTGCCAAGTTAGACCATGCTTCGACATTTTCTCGCCATTGGTTTGTCAGCAATTTTTATTTCCGATGCTTCCATCGCGCCCGTCCAATCACAGACAGTCGGATCACCACAAGGATCGCCCAAGTGGCTAAGGCACGTGATTCACGAAGGTGAGCAAGCCATGACCGCGGTCGCCGGTGACTTCACTGGTGATGGACTGCCGGATGTGATTTCAGATGTTGGTGACAAGACTCAATTATTCGTCGCCCCGAATTGGGACGAAGTCACCCTAGATCAACACAGTGGCTCGAAACGCTACATCCACAGTGAGTGTTTTGATATCGACGGTGACGGCGACCTTGACTACGTGGGTGCCCGCTACAACCCCGGTCAAATTATTTGGCTAGAACAACCGGCAAAAGGGTCAACCCAAAGGTGGCAGAAGCGTTTGATCGATGACACCGTCCACGGCATTCACGGGTTGATCAAGGGTGACGTCGACGGAGACGGACGGTTTGATCTACTGGCTACCAGCGCGCAGCCCAAGCCACCTTATCCCGAATCGCTCGCATGGTTCCGAGTCCCGCAGAACCCCCGTTCATCGGATCGTTGGACTCCTCATATTTTTGCCAACCAAGATGCTCCCGGATTAACGCATTACATCGGTGTTGGGGACGTCAATGGCGATGGGCGACTCGATGCTGCAACCGGCGCGAAAGGAGGCCCCCAGTCGACCTCACAAGGCGCTTGGTTTGCGTGGTGGGAAGCCTCTGCGTTACCAGAAACCGCCTGGACGAAACACCTGATCAGCGACTCCGAACCCGGAGCGACGAATATCCACCCGGCAGACGTCAATGCCGATGGAACCATGGATTTTGTGGCATCACGGGGGCATGGCAAAGGTGTCGTCTGGTTCAAAGGACCAACATGGCGACGGTATGACATCGATGCGGAAATTCAGGAACCGCACTGCTTGGTCGTTGTCGACATGGACGCCGATGGCGACTTGGATGCGGCGACGTGCGCGTTCGGAAGCAAAAAAGCAGCTTGGTACGAAAACGACGGCAAGGGACGCTTTCAAAAACACGTGGTCGGTGAAAACCAGGAAAGCTATGACATCCGGGCGATCGATATGGATCGTGACGGTGATCTCGATCTGCTGATTGCTGGTCGCGGAAGCAACAACATCGTTTGGTACGAAAACACAAAGTGAGTGACAAAGAGCAATGAACACTCGTGACCACTCACCGCTGGTTCACCTGCAGATCTGTTAACTCGGCGATACCCTTCCTGGCCAAGCCAAGCATCTGAGTTAATTGCTCATCATCAAAGGTTGCTTCTTCGCCCGTCCCCTGGATTTCGACAAACCGACCTTTTCCCGTCATCACGACATTCATGTCGACATCTGCCGCTGCATCAAGCTCGTAATCAAGATCCAAGCGAACTTCATCACCAATCAGACCAACACTAATGGCAGCGACAGAATCGAGTAACGGCCCAGAACCGATTGAAGAATCGGGTGCAACCTGCTTGATCGCCTCGGCTAGCGCGATAAAGCCTCCAGTGATCGATGCTGTTCGCGTGCCACCATCGGCTTGCAAGACATCGCAATCGACCGTAATCATTTGCTCACCAAGCTGCTTCAGATCGACGATCGAACGAAGGGACCGACCAATCAAACGCTGAATTTCGGTTGTACGCCCATCGATCTTTCCACCTCGATCTCGTCGCTTCCGGGGGCTCGTACTGCCCGGCAGCATATTGTATTCCGCCGTAACCCAGCCTTTCCCGTTGCCAACCAGCCAGGGCGGCACGGTTGCCTCAACGGATGCCGTGCACAACACAACGGTGCGACCGCTGCGGTACAGCACACTGGCGGGGTGATTCTCCAAGTATCCACGCTGGATAACAACTTCTCTTAATTGGTCTGCAGATCGCATGGAAGTAGCTCTATTAGAAATGGACAGGAGATCAGGCAACTGGGCTGACCATGGACAAGCGGTGATGAAAGTTCGGTATCAAACCCGCAGTAAAAATTGGATCGCAGTGAAGTTGGTAAGATTCGAGCGTAAATATCCCGAACCATGGGTAAGCATCACGAATCACCATGATCGACAGGCTCCTACATCACGTTGACTCGTTCAGGAGTGCGTTTCAGAAACGACGGTAATCACAAAGTAATATTTTGATCTATCCAAGCTTGATTGAGCAGCCAGACCAGCACTCCTTTTTGGGCATGCATCCGGTTGCCCGCCTGTTGAATTACGTCACTTTGATCACTGTCCATGACTTCGTCAGTGATTTCCTCACCACGAATCGCTGGCAAGCAATGCAACACCCGCGTGTGACTGGCCGCGGCTGCCAACAAGTCACCATTCACCTGATAAGCGGCAAATGCTTCGCGACGTTCAGCCACCTCAGCCTCCTGCCCCATACTTGCCCACACATCGGTGTAGATTGCATCGGCATTGGCTACGGCAGCCTTCGCGTCAATTTGTCGATCGATCTTGGCGTTGGGATATTCCTTGACAATTCGTCCAATCCAATCGGAATTCATTTCGTACCCATCTGGACACGCAAGCGTAAACCGCATGTCTAACATCGCGCAGATCAACGCGAGCGAATTAGCGACATTGTTGCCGTCACCAACGAAAACAAGATGCTTCCCGGAACAGTCGCCAAACTTCTCCTGAATCGTCATCGCATCGGCGACTGCCTGACACGGATGACACACGTCGGTCAGTCCATTGATCACAGGCAGTGCATCAAAACTTGCCAACTGCTCGACTCGATCGTGCGACTTAGCACGGCAAACGACACAGTCGACAAACTGTCCCAAGACCTGTGTGAAATCGGAAGGTGACTCGCGTTTTCCCCAACCAACATCTTCCCCCAGGAACAAACTTGTCCCTCCCAGTTGAGCAATGCCTGTTTCAAAACTGACTCGCGTCCGCAAACTGGGTTTTTCAAACAGCATCGCCAAAACACGACGCTCTAAAACAGCAGGGCGTTCGCCCTGCTTAAGTCGCTGCTTCAAGACCAAAGCGGTGGCAAGAACCCTGCGTACATCCGTCGGTGAAATATCAAATAGAGTTACTAAATGTTGCATTTTGTTTCTCAACAAGATCAAACTCGCGGACTTAAACGCTCAAATCGGCGGTGGAAAGCTGGATAGACGCCATCGTCGCTTCAATCAATTCAACAACGAGGCGACGATCCTTCTCGGTCACTACCAGCGGCAGTTGAATTCGAACTGCCGTCTCACCAGCAACATCAAGACGCAACTGTCGCTGCCTTGCAGCACGGACCAGCAATTCAGATTCGAGGTCCGTTTCTAGGCCGATCGATAAACCGAGCATCTGAATGTCTCGGACAAATTCAAATCGGCTGACACATTCAGCTAATTCAACCGCGAAAGCATCCGCCGTCGAAGCAACCTCATCAAGTAGCCCTCGCTGCTGCATCGCCGACAGCGTGGCCGACAAAACGTTCGCCAGCAAAGGAAAACGACCAGCGGTTCCTCGCAGCCGATGAATCACCCCCGAGGAAGCGCCCGTTACCCGCTCTGAGGCCAGCGTGATGCCTCCCGGTAAACCGCCAAATAATCCTGATGAAAAGACTGCCAAGTCTGGCCGGACCTGGGCAATTGATGAAATCGCCATCGGATGCCCCGTCGAGCCGAACACAACCTGTGTCTCATCGACCGCCAACAACACGCCCCGCTCATCGCACAACCGCCTGACACCCTGCAAATAAGCTGCATCGAGCACCTCACCGCCACAATTCCAGAGAACCGGTGAAATCAAGACGCAAGCCGTCTGGTCATCAATGGCGACATCAAGTGCATCGATGTCACCTGCCGGGACGTGCGAGAATCCTGCGACCAAAGGCCCCAAATCCTCTTGCAACTCCGGCCGTCCGCTGGCAGTTCGGCACAGCATGGTTCGGCCATGATCGCTGCCAACCAAAGCAACAGTTCGAAATGCACGTTGGGGGCGGTAACGCCGCGCCATCATAATCGCCGCTTCTATCGCCTGATCAGCCGAGGGCGAAAGTAACATCGAATGCGTCAGATCACCCGCGACCGAACCAAAGGCCTCGGTGATTAATTCAGAAAACCCTGCGTCCGTTTCATTCGAATCGATATCATCAAACGCTGACGCATCGCCCTGGCAACCGCCAGCCGCAGATCGAATTGCGTCACTTACCTCGGGGCAATCAAGCCCCAGTAAACTCGTCCGCCCCGCCAGTCCATCAACCATCCCGATGCCAGTCGCATTCTGACGCACTAGAACGCCAGCGAACTGCCGCACAGACCACGGGATTGAAGCAATTGAATATTGCTCAGCGATGTCAGCCACGTTTACATCGGTTGATGCAGCCGTCTCGTCGACCGCACCCGATTCAGCCTCCGGATGCGCTGAATTCTGTTGGACAGCCGCGACATTCACATCTTCTTGGTCTATCTCTTCCACGTCGGCTTCGAAATCACCGTCTTGCTTTAGCTGTCCAGCATCACCTGCTCCGACGTCCAATTCTGATGCCGTTGCCTTCAACTCGCCAACCGTGTGATCTTGGTTCGTTTCTTCATCGTCCTCGAGCTCTTCTTCATCGTCCTCGAGCTCTTCTTCATCGTCCTCGAGCTCTTCTTCGTCGTCCTCGAGCTCTTCTTCGTCGTCCTCGAGCTCTTCTTCATCGTCCTCGAGCTCTTCTTCAGGCTGCTCACCGACCTCGTCCTGCTCCTCGATATCTTTCTCTCTCCGTACTGGATCGTGCTCGCAATCTTGAGATACATCGTAATCCGAGACTCCCGCCTGCGACTCCGATGCTTGATCGTGCTGCAGCTGGTCATCTTGCGGCGTTGGACTCTCTGCCGACATAACATCCTCGTCAAGGGGCTGATCGGAATCCGGTTCACTCATTTCGTTACAGTTGCTCGTCATGAGAAAGGAAAGAATTCAGACTTGGCAATTATCAAAAGCGTTGAACACAGAGCAGACACTTCAACATTGGCGATACGGAGACAACTCAACCATGCTACGATGGGCACTTGCCAGGTTCGTTCCGGTGACGTTACTTTCCTCCGACTCGAATTTCAGTTCCAACACCGCTGGTCGTGAAAATTTCCAAAAGTAGTGAATGACGCAATCGGCCGTCGATGATATGTACCTTGCGGACTCCTCGTTCAAGCGTCTGCAAACAAGCTTCTACTTTTGGGATCATGCCAGATTCAATCACGCCGTCGGCAATGAGCTGTTTCGCGTCGTCTGCGGTCAGCGAGTGAATGATGGTATCTGGGTCTTCTTTGTCACGACGCACACCGTTGACGTCGGATAAGAAGACCAATTTCTCGGCCCCAAGCGATTGAGCGACCGCCATGGCTGCCGTGTCGGCATTCACGTTGTAATGCTCCCCGTTTGGACCTTCGCACATGGACGGAATGACGGGAACCTGATCGGTATAGGACAATCCTTCGATGACGCTTCGATCGACTCGAGTGACCTGGCCGACCGCACCAAGATCTTCGCCCGATTCACGAGCTAGCTTTTCCCCGAACAGCACGTTGGTGGTTTCAAAGGAGAGATTCATCGCGCGACCGCCGAGCCGCTCGATCTCTTCGGTTAGAAAGACATTGAGTTCTCCAGCGAGCACTCGCTCGACAACTTTCAGCGTGGGCGGATCGGTGATGCGGCGACCACGAATGAAATTTGGGGCAATACCAGCTTCGGCCATCGCGCGACTAATCGCCTTTCCACCACCATGAACAATCACCGGCTTCATCCCGACCGACTCCATGAAGATCACATCCAGCAAGATGTGCATCAGTTCAGTCTCGTCATCCAGCAGACTGCCTCCTAGTTTGATAACGGTCGTTTTTCCGCGGAAACGCCGAATCCAGCCCATCGCCTCGATCAGCGTGTCAGCTTTCTGGATGGCTTTTTCCACACTTAAATCTCCAATATGGTTGGTTTGGTCCTGAAACGCGGTGACCGACATGATCACGCGAGGGGTGCTGGGGGTGTTCGGGACGGGAAAAACCGATCAATTTAGAGCGGGTTCGGTGTAGGGTCAATCGACAACAACAGCCGCAGAGGCGGCGGGGAACAGACTGATGAGCAAAATCACTTTGGCCGTCGTAGGTGGAGGACAAATGGGTAGGGCCCTGGTCGGCGGCATGCTAGCTAGCCAAGTCGTCCAGGAAAGCTCGATTCGACTGGTTGAACCGAGCCTGGATTCCAAAAATTGGTGGCACCAACATTATCCCGAGGTAGCCGTTGAGAAGCTCGAAACGGCCGTCGCTGCCAGCAACGTCATTCTACTGGCCGTAAAACCGAACGTGATTGCCTCGATTGCCATCCAAACCCCTTCTTTTTGGGAAGGCAAATTGGTGATTTCAATCGCCGCTGGGATCTCCTTGCAACAGTTGAGCGATTGGATTGGACACCAACGTATCGTCAGAGTGATGCCGAACACCCCTAGCCTAGTTCGTGCCGGGGCCAGTGGTTTTTGCTGTGGTAACGAATCAACGCCACAAGACCGAGAGACCATTCAATCGATGCTAGACTCAGTCGGTTTGGCCGCAGAAGTCGAAGAAAGCCAGCTGGAAGGCGTCACAGGCTTGAGTGGATCGGGGCCAGCCTACGTCTGCATGATGATCGAAGCCCTTGCTGACGGCGGTGTCCTGGCCGGGCTTCCGAGACCACTCGCCATGCAGCTGGCGACACAAACGGTTCTGGGGACTGCTCAAATGATTGCAAAAACGGGTCAGCACCCGGGGCAACTCAAAGATGCCGTGGCCAGTCCAGGGGGAACGACGATTGCTGCCATCTCGGTGTTAGAGCAAAATGGATTGCGTGGCGCGTTGATTGAGGCGGTGGCCGCCTCAGCAAATCGCAGCCGATTCATGGGTCGTGATGAAAAATAGCCCTATCCGGAAAAAACATGATGGACTCTCCTTTGGTCAAAGTTGACGATAAGCAAGTTCCCCTCTATCGCATCGTCTGGGTTAGCGATGTACCGCATTTTTGTGGGGACGAGGAATGTATGCACGAGGGCGACTATGAGATTCGCCTCGATGTTGACGATTCCCTCTGGACGAACGGGGAAGGGCGTGATTCGGTCGTGGCTGCCCTCAATCGCTGGGGCAGTGACCCCCGCAGCGATGGCGAAAATTGGTAGCTTAGTGCCTCGCAGGCCCACTGGCGGACGACTCTCGTTCGGCGTTACTAAGTAATTGCTGGCTCGCTATCAAATCCGATCGACGTGGCAGAAACGCAATCGAAAGTCGTTTAGCGATCGAAAGCAGCTGTACATCTCCATCGAAAACCGATAACGCATGGGTCAACGACTTGATAGCAGAATCGATTCATCCACCACTAACGACGGAATTCCGTTTCGAATTGGATACAAGCGGGTGCCCGATTCGTTGACGAGCCCGCTATCGATCGGTTGCTCCACACGCTGATCAAGCGGATCGCGTATTTCGCCCTTTTCGATGCTTTGGTTGATTCTCTCAATCACATCGGGATCAGCATTTCTTAGCGCTCCCCCCTCCGCCGGGCACTGGAGCATCCCAAGCAATTTTGCATCAATCATTGTTTTCGCTCACAATGGTGGCCGCCGGTTACCGAAAAAGAAGAAGAGGCGTCGCAGGAATCATGATGACATCGCTGCCGCCGACCCACAACCAACCGTCCGAAATCAAAGCGAGGGATTACCATGCTTGCTCGGATCTATTCTTCGGTTATTTGCATCGAGACGCCTGGAAAGCTGGCCGTGATATTTCTGCTGGCGCTCTCGCAAAGCGTGATGGCACAAAGCGGGTACTACACAGATGATGCGACAGGAATCGTCTATCAAAAAGTCACACGAACGATTGATCGGCCGGTGATCCAAACGAAGGTTGAGCAGCAACAGCAAACCGTCTTTCGACCACAAACGATCACTGAGACGTCCCCTCAAACCAAAACCATTTACACCCCGATCCTTGAATACAAATGGGAGCCCCGAGTTCACGGACGCTGGAATCCATTTCAACGATCCACCATCGCCTATCATCACGTTCCACAGACACGCTGGGAAGCTCGCAACCAAGTGGTGCAACGAACCAGCACGCGCACTGAATGGGTTGCTGAGAAACGCGTCATCGATGTTCCACGACAATTCGTCCGCATGGAGCGTAAGCAAGAAATCAACTACCGACCGATTGGTCGTCTTGCACCGAACTCAAGCCAGATCGCGAGTGCCCCAAATGTCAGCAGTTTGAACATCAATGATGAAATTGCCTCACGACTGAGACCGCTCGATGCGAATACGAGAATTCAGCCGTTCCACTCATCATCCACTGCCACGACAGCCGCGGTGGCGGCCAGATTCTTGGGAACATCTGGGGCACTGGTATCGTCAGGTAAGCTGGGCACGACCCTGACCGTGAGCCCAACTGGGGGCGTCGCGCCACAACGAAACGCAGCCCAAAACGGCCTCCCAGCGACCAACCTGGACGTTGGCGTACCAATGCGATCGATGCCACCGTCAAACAGCAGCAACGGAATCGCTACCCTTCCGGCGCCGCCCATATTCCGATAGGAGGCAAGGGAACGCTAACGATCCGCAAAGCGGTAAAAAAAGACCGCTCGGGGAAGCTGGCAAACCCAACTACCAGGAGCGGTCAACTGGCGTCGCGCAAAGCAAACAGCCGGCGAGGTATAACCGGCACAAGATTGTTCATGCACGCGGGTGAAAGGGCTGCACCAGCACAAAAGATTCTCGACCAAGCAGCATGCTAGGTGCCAAACCGGTTCATACCGCAAGTCAGCACATCTCGAACAAGCAGGCTCTATCGATACACCGGAGCCCGCTGTTCTGGAAACAGTACCGTTGCTGAAGAGTCGACTACTTGAGTTCGACTGAACCGCCAGCCTCTTCGATTTCAGCCTTGACCTTTTCGGCCTCTTCCTTCGAAACCGCTTCCTTTAATGTTGCAGGGGCGCTCTCGACCATTTTCTTGGCTTCCATCAGCGAAGCGCCCGTCAGGTTCTTGACAACCTTGACGACGTTCAACTTCTTGTCACCGAAACCCGTCAGGACAACGTCGAACTCGGTCTGCTCCGCGGCAGCGCCCGCTCCGTCATCACCCGCAGGGCCGGCCATTACGACGGCACCACCGCCAGCAGCGGGCTCGATGCCATGAACGTCTTTTAAGTAATCGCTCAATTCTTTGGCTTGCTTGAGCGTCATGTCGGCGATCTTGTCGCCTAGATCTTTGGTGTCGGCACTGTATTCGGCGACTGCGGTTTCTTCAGACATTTCGGATATACCTCAAAAACAAATGGGTGATTTGGTAAAGGATGTAGAGTGATTCAGCGTTGCAAGGGAATCGGCAGATCCTAATCTTCGCCTTCGCCGAGCTGTTTGATTTGGCTGTTGAGCATCTTGCCAGGTCCGAGCATCGCAGCCGACAGTTGCGCTCCGGGTCCGAGGATCTGCCCCACCAAGAGAGAGATCTGCTCTTGTCGGCTGGGCCATTTGCTGACTGCTTTCAACCCATCAGCATCCAAACGTTCGCCATCCATGACGCCGCCGTCGGCGACGAATTTAACGTACTTGTCGCTGTCTTTATCGAGTTCAACGACCTCTTTGACCAGCGAAACGAAGTCGGTCGACCCCCAGCAGACACCGATTTGACCGGTCGCCCCCTCAAAGGCGGCAGCCAACTGAGTACCCTCGGTTGCTCGACGGGCCAACGAATTTTTCACAACTAACAGATGAATGTCTCGCTTATCCAACTCGCCTCTCAGCTCGTTGGTGGTATTGGCATCCATTCCAACGCAACTCACCAAAACCGCGTCCTCGACTCCCTCGAGTCGCCGCTTGATGTCGCGTGTCACGAGATCTTTGACGTACTTACTCATCGGATTGATTCACTATTTCAGTGGGACGACTAGGATGCGACGCGAACACTCGGGCTCATCGTCCCGCAAATGGCGACACCTTTGACATAGGTGCCTTTAATTGTCTGAGGTTTCAAGGTGTCAATGAACGCAATGAAGGCCTGAATATTCTCAACCAGCTTCGGTGCGTCAAAGCTCATCTTTCCAACCATGGCGTGGACATTGCCGCCCTTATCATTTCGGAACTCGACCTTGCCAGCTTTGTATTCGCTGACGACTTTTGCGACGTCCGGCGTAACGGTTCCAGCACGCGGGCTAGGCATCAAACCCCTTGGCCCCAGCACACGTCCAAGAGGACCAACTAAGCCCATCATGTCGGGAGCAGCGATGCAAACGTCGAAGTCTGTCCAGCCATCCTTGATTTTCTTCGCCAAATCCTCTTGGCCAACCATCTCAGCACCGGCCTCTGCCGCTGCGGTTGCAGCATCGCCCTTGGCGAACACGACAACACGCTGGCTTTTCCCGATCCCATTGGGCAGCACCAAGGACCCACGAATGATCTGGTCGGCTTGATTGGGATCAACACCAAGTCGCATATGGATTTCGACCGTTTGATCAAACTTGGTCGAATCGAATTGTTTCAGCCTCTCCACCGCTTCGCTGAGCGGAAGAGCCCCAGCCGGCTGCTTTTCGAGCGAAGCGCGATAGCGCTTTGATTTCTTACCCATCGGGTCACGACTTCCATAGGTCGGGTGGTTCGGCGACCTCACCTGTCCCGTTACCCGACGAGGGCCACGGCGGCAAAGTCTCCCACTTACGCGGATGTTCCGCACGTCCAGCGAATTTGGCGAACAGATCGCAAATCGTCAACGGCAATCCCTCACCGATGCCCCAGATTTCTTCCAAATTGTCAAGACAGCCCCAGGATTTCTGGCTGTTTGCCCCTGAAGCGACCATCGTCTGCCGATCGAGTCTCTCCTTGTTCGGCCCTTCTCCATTCACGCGCGAGTCTCTTCGTCCAGAGCCTCTTCCAACTAAAACGAGGCTCCGTACCCACGCGACCAAAAAAGCCCGCCCCGCGGACTGGCTTGGCGGCGACGGAAATTTCGAGATTATTTTTCTGCCGGAATCGCTTTTGAATCACGTACTTGGCTATTCATCAGCACTTGCAATCCCTCCAGGACAACCTGGAATCGCCGCTTGGCACGCTCGATCTCCTGTCCTTCCGTCCGATCCCTTGACCGCTTGGCTTGCAAATCTTTGGGAGAAATCTTGATCCGTCCGGACGATATATCAGCATCCTCCCTGGCCAAACGTTGGGTCCGCTGTGAGGCGGCGGCTGAAAATCTGGTGAAAAGCGAGTCGATGGTTTGGAACGCCAGATCGTACTGCCCCTTCCGAAATTCTCGATCACGAACATGTCCAATCTGATCCGCCCCCGGCACTAACCCACAGCGCTGCGCTGAAGTCAGCAACTGGCTGAATGTCCCCAGATCCATCACACGAACCTTCGCAGATTCGTCTGCAGTGACGTCAGGCTTGATCTCCGCCTTGCCATCATGCTCCGACTCTTCCTTGACTGACCCAGGATCAGATAGGTGGCTTTCTTGATTCCGAATCAGCAGCACCATTTTCGATCTTTTGCCAAGTTCCAAGAAATCGCTGCGAGAAAAGGGTTTAATTCTTCGATTGTCGACAACGCTGGCGACCACGAACGAGGAAGTCATCTGATCTTCGCTGGGAGTGCAGACGAGGAAACTCTGCTGGTCAGTCCTAATCAAATAGAGACTCTCACCGAAAATATCTTCATCAGCTTTGACTTCCTCAAATCGGAAATGCTCCCAGACCAAATCCAATTGCTGCTCACCATCGGCTTTCGAAAACGCTAGCGCGAAGCCATCGGGCAAATCGCATCGCCGCGCCAACTTAGCGGTTAACTGATCTCTTCGCTCCTGAAGCTTTTTTAATTCAGCAACTGCACTCGCGGCCGCTTCCTTCTTCCGGCTGCGTTGACGTTCGCGATCGGCAGATTTTTCCAATTGGGGCAGTAATTCATCAAAGGCTTTCACAACATCAAGCAGTTTCTCCTGCTTGCGTTTTAGTTTTTTAATCTGGCGGTCCGCATCCTTGGCCTTTTTGTCGACCGGCTTCTCGACATCTTGCTTGATCAATCGAGAACGACTCTCCAAGAACGTTTCGCGAGCATAAGCCAACTTTTCCGTCGCAGCGACCATCTTGCGTTCTTGATACAACGCCTTCGCGTCGAGCACTGGCATCGCTGATTTACTGCCACGCAAAAGCTTGTAAAGATCCTGAAAATCATCAGCGTTCATAAGAGATCCTAGCGACTAGAGGTTCGCTCAATGTAATTAATCCGGGACACGGTGGGCGGAGAATCAAACCGACCCACCCTGGCAGAGAAAGCCAGCCACCCTGATTGACCTTTCGTTTACAGCGGTTAGAACCTACCAAATCTCCGCCTTCAGCCGTTGCGCGGTCACTTTGCCCGACCAGTCTTTATTGGCTGCCGGCGAGGCGGGGCTGGGATGCAGAATGCGGGTCAGCTTCGCCTGACAATCGGTGTTCGTGACAACGCGTTTGAGACAGCCTTCAGCATAAGTGCCAACCGCCACCAGGTGTTCAGGGTCGACCGTTTCGATTACTTCCATCAAGTGTTGATCACAAATGTCATTAAGAAACTGGCGTTCCCCGGCGGGCAGTTTATCGGGAGTTCGGTTTCGCCCCGACTCCTCCATAAAGACGAGCGGGCAGTAGTTGGCGATAAAGTATTCGGCAAAAAAACGATCGGGAGTTCCCAGCTTATCGCGAAACAACCCCCACAAACGTCTTCCACTAACCTCGCTGCGTGCGCATTGAAATCCTTCAACAGGACGCTTGGGGTGTTCGGGGTCTGGATGCTTGACAGGAACCTCAATCCCAAGCCAATCTCGCACAGCAGCGACTTCACCAAACGGAACTCCAGTCTGCCCCATCCCCCAAGGCCCCGGGTTCATACCCAGCATCAACACACGGACGCCATCATTGGGAACCTTTTTGAGATACAGCCGGTGTGACTCCCATGCATAGTCCAAAGGGTTGTAAACATGCGTGACCGGAGACGCAAAACTCAGCGCGTTGACGGCATCGCGTAAACGAGCGGCGGCATCGAGCAAGCGACGTGACGCGTGTTGGGATGCACTCAATTGATCGGGCTTCGCGTTGGAGGTGATTGCGGATTCGACTGCGACGTCCCAGCGATCTGCTGATCACTTGGTTCCAACTCACGAAGCTGTTGCAAAACCATGATCTTTTGCCAGATTTTACGAGACAAGCCAGTGGTCAACTGCTCAACCTCTCCCACCGCATTCACCGATTCCGAATCATCGAATCTCTGAACGTAGAGCGCTGCAACTTTCCCAGTTAGCGACAGCATTTCACTGCAATAATCCAGGTATCGATTCAATTGCCCCGGGGTCATATCGCGTTTGGGGGAATGCTCGGCGTTGGTGTAAGCGCTGAGAAAACGCTCGGGAACTTTGGTTAACTGATGCATATCAATGACGTGCGCGATTGAACGCAATTCGTGGATCGCTGCCAATGTTCGCCGACGCTTCAAACGCGACTCCAAGCTAAACAGAAAGATAACTGCAATCGATGCCAGGATTAGCTCGTTAATCACCGCCTCGAGCGTTTGAATAATTTCGGTAACGCCAATTTTCTCACCTTCAGCCGCCTCCACTCCAAAGTAAACCGAAACCCCCACGACGCAAACCAACAGCGTGGTCACAAACAGACTGAGCAAGCGAATCCAACGGATGGGTTGCGCGATCTGCATGGCACGGCGAGCCGCTTGCTCCGAATTACCCCGCAGTTGCCCGCAGAGGTTTGCCAAACCTGATTCGGGAAATCGATCTTGAATGCGTCGCTCGAGCTGGGACACTGTCTCAATGATCCGATCATCGCGAAGAATCAATGAACACTTCGCATCGGCTTTGTCAGTCGCTCCACCAGCGACACGGCCGCTTGCGGACGATTCTTTTTTTTTTACCACCAGTTTTTCGGCGACTGGGACAGGCGGATTCAAGTCAGCCTCAGGCTGCGAAAATTCCTTTGCCATGATTGATCCTTTCGATTGGTTTCAAACACCCAAATACTCTTCAATCGCATCACAAATCACATGATGTGGTGCCTGTAGCCCTGTCCAACGTCGTAGACACCCACTTAGCGTTGCACTGCGTCGTTCAAACTCATCCACAAAACGATAGCCAAGTTCTTCGAGCCGGTCCCGTTCCGGATGCCCCTCTGTCAAATCAATCACCATCGTGGAGCCATCGTCGGCGGGCCAATCCTCGGCGCCGACTTCGCCGGTTTCAGCCAACACGATAAAGTCAGCTTGTAACACTCGCTCTGGATCGGGTGGCAAATCCAATCGCTCGTACCGAGGTACGGCACGGGAAGGGGATTCACCCGCCGTATCGTCCCCTAACCATATCCAAGCTGCTTCGGCAACGGTTAACGAGGATTCCGTCTTCACCTCAGGGGGCGGTAAAGACTCAGCAGCGATTTGCATTGCCTCAGTTACAGCCTGGTCGGCTGCGGGATTCGCTTGAGAAGCGTCATGCGTTACCAGGGGAGAGTCAGCCCCCAACTGCGTTGATCCGTCAGCCGTTTTAGCGACCTCTGCCACCGTCAACCAATCGCCCAACTCACAACTGCCACGCAATAGTCCATCATGATCTCGGTACAAACAATCGATCGCGATGGAGGCCGCGCCTTGTTGCGGATATTTGGCGGCATACCACTTCGCGACCGCACGGCTAACCGATGAATCAACCAGCACACCGCGAATCCCTAGAACCTCCAATCCTTCCAAAGCAGCCGGCATGTCAGCCTCAGGAACATCAAACGACAAAACTCGCCATTCCAAATTCATGTCATGTAAAGCACGTTCGATTGCAAACTGCGAGGGATTTCCTGCAATTGGATGCCCGAGGATCGTCAAGATTGGTTCCGTGGTTCCTTCCATGATGGCAGCGACAGCCTGGGGTCGGCGTGGTAAGTTGGAAAAAAAGTTTGCAATGCGAGCGATCGAGTGATGACGCCTTCGAAATACGTCCAACCAGAACTCGGTCGACTTTCGCTGAGCGTACTGCTGATTTTGCTGATGATCTCAGCCGCCTTGTTCTATAATTATTGTCTTGGCTCAGCGACCAGAACCACCCCCGGGCTGGTGAGCTACACCTCGCTGAACCTCTATTCCTTTTTCCTGGTGGGCTTGATTTACGGCTGGACAGCTGCCGGTAGTTGGCTGCTGTCATGCATCGAGCGACGGTATCTTCGCTGGGGGCTTCAACTCGGCTTGGCGGCGATTCTTGCCCGTATTTTGCAAGCAATGCAAGAGGATGAATGGATGCGTTTTTTCTCCTCCTTGGGTGGATTGGTTTTCTCGCAGACCATTATCTTCCACCTAATCGGCATGCCGCGTTGGAAGAGAGCGCGGTTGGCTGACCGAGATTTCCCGGACCTTAAGGCCGAGCCGACCCGACAGTTTGGCATCGGCGAAATCCTTGCCGGCACTACCTGCATTGCCTTCTTGTTGGCGATCATGATTCATTACCAGCCCGGGGGGGTCGGCTCGACTAGCTATTGGCTGCCATTACTCGCGTGGTTGACAGTGGCCCCCCTGGGTGCAGCATCGATGATCCAGGCAGTCCTCGGGTCCCGACGACGCGTCGAGCAAATCGCTTGGGTGCTTCTGTCAATTGGCACGACCATTTTCTGTGCCGCCGGGCTGACCTTGGCTCAATTCTTGCTGACTGATCTTTTCGAAAATCAGTCGAAAGCACCCGATCCCTGGCAAATGGCCGTTCCGATCGGCTTAGCTTACGAAACCTTATTAATCACGTTTGTCGGGTTGTTTGCTGCGTCGGCGAGCGTCGGACGGGTCAGTAACAAATACAAAAGCAGCAGACCTGCTTAAACTAAGACACGGGAACAGATCGCCACAAAACAGCCTCGCATCACCAATACTTTCGCACGGCAAACGAAAAGAGAAGGGTGCACTAGGCTCTCAGTAGGTTGCAACAGGCTCTCAATAGCAATAACGCACGTTTCCGTAGGGAGAAGATCGAATGGCACGTGGTGAACATTTTTTCGTTTGGCGACATCATCGTGGTTTGCCATTCCAGCACCACGGCATCGATCTCGGTGATGGAACGGTGGTCCACTTCACCGACGGCGGAGAAGGAGTCGCCGGTCCGGGGGGCGCAACGGACCAAATGATCATCGCGAGGACTTCCGAAGCCACGGTCAAACGGGGCGGCCGGGATCGACTACACTTCATTCAACATACATCTCGCTTCACGGCGGATGAGATCGCCGAGCGAGCAATGAGTCAGCTCGGACGCCAAGGCTATCATTTATTATTTGATAACTGCGAGCACTTCGCTCGCTGGTGCGCCGTGGGCGACGACGAAAGCCAGCAAATCAATGTGGCTTGCGAGCGAATCAGTTCACTGGGGATCAAAGCGACCGCCGGCATGGCGGTCAAGCTCGCTGGAGCTCGGATGGTTCGAGGCGTTAGCCCAGGCTTGTATCTAGCGGACGCCGCCCAATGGCTTACCGAAGCGGGTGGCCATCACCTAGGCTTGCGGGATCCTAACCAACGGAGGAAAGCAGGTCGCGTCCTGGGAGCGACCACGGCAATCGGGGCAGGCGCTACCTCGGGCCCCATCGGCATCGCCATCGCCGGCGGGCTGTGGATGGCCGGTCAATTCGGCGGGGAAGTCAGCAAAATGGCCTACTCGCGGCTTCGCCGCCGACGCAACTCGGACACCACATCAAACGTTTGACCGACAAGCCGAACCTGATCGGCGCATCCGTCATCTTCGACCCTTTACTGGGTGAATCCATCGACGCAGGACGAATGGCTATTAGAGCCTTGGATTGACTCTGGAACCACCGTCGTTGACATGGCTGTCATTGAGTGACGACTGTTTCACGCGTTTTTTGCTTTGCACGGGGATTTACATGCGTCTACTCATTTCCACCGCCTTAGCGGTGTGTGTTTCATCGATCGCGGCGGCACATAACCCCGACAAGGAAAATCAAAAAGTTCATCCGCAAATCGAAGTCATTCCTCCATTGGGCAATGCACTGCCGATTTCGCATCGACGAAAATACAACCGGCCAAGCAACTGGATGGGCAGGATCGCCTACTACATCGCCCCCAGCAGTCAGGAAGCGATGGCGTGGCACAATTCGACTCATCGTGGATATTACAAGAATAAAAGCCCACGCATGGTGACCCACTACTTCTACCCAAAACCTTGGGAAGGTTTGAGAATTGGGCCGCGTCGTCCCACAACTGAAGGAAACAGTAATCCAACGACTCTCGACGTTCCTACGCTCAACGTCGAAAGCCTGGAGAATACCACCGAAACGATTCCCTCGCCGGAAGCCGCTGTCATTCCAGAAGAGCCCGCGACGAACGAAGAAGCGGCACCAGCAGCGGGGAACGAGGCTGAAACAATCACTGAAGCTGCAGATGCGGCCGAAGAGGTGGAGACAGACCAGAGCGAGACAGGAACGACGGCTTCCCTTTCCGACCTCACCCCGCCAAACGCCGACAATGACCTGCCAAACGCTGGCGATTCCGCCACTGAACGGATCAATCCTCCGCTATCCGACGATACGGCCACGGCGGAATAGTCGCTTCGATGAGTTTTTTTCACAGAACCGTCAAAGTTTAACAGCGGTCCGCCCGATAACTTCCATTGGACGAGGTTTTCACAGCCCGCCTGGGATCGAAAGATCCCGAGCAAACCGCTGAAAACAACGTGGGGGGCTTCCACACTCGGCCCGTACGGGAACACACCATTCGCGTTGTGCGAATACGTCACGTGTGTTTCACGGCGGCACGACCCGGGAAGTCCAGGGCATGAACCGCTCACTGCTACGAATTACCGCTCATCTGCAACTTGGAATCATGTTCCTGGTGGCGACCGGATGCGCTCCAACTCAACCGTTCTTCTTCAACGAATCACCCGATCTGCAGTACTATCTCAATAGTGCCACGCAAATCGAGTATCCCGATGTAGATCTCGAAAGTTTGGCGGAAACTACCGAAGCGGAGCCTCCGCTGACGATTGGTAATCACGACTATCAGTTCTGGGATTTGACGGTCGAAGAGTGCGTTTCCATCGCGCTTCAAAACGCAAAGTTTTTTGTGACCACTAGCGGGAACGCTGAGCTTCGGCAGAACGTAGCGGCTCAGTTCACCAGCGCAACGGCCGATCAACTCGGCAGCATCTACGACGTGGCGATCGCTCAGTCGACGACGCAATCGGTGCCACTCACTGTCGATGGAAACGGCAACCGAGTGCTGCCGCGAGCTGTTCTAAGAGCGAACCAAATTGGTGGCGTGGAAGACGCACTGTCAGAGTTTGACGCTCAAGCGAGTGCGTTTTTCAACGTCAGCACGACCGACCGTCAGCAAAACACAACCGTGCCGGTTCCCTTGCAAACGATCACCACGACGCAACAGTCAGCGATCAGCAAACGTTTCGCCACCGGTGGCGTCGCCACCTTACGACAACAGGTGCTGTACGACCGATCGGAATCACCTCCCGCACAAAATACACTACGAAACCTAAACAGTGTCTGGACAGCTGTCTTAGAAGCACAGGTTCAGCATCCGCTGATGCGTAATCGAGGCACGCTGGTCAACCGGATTCCCGTCGTACTAGCCAGCCTGAATGAAGATGTTGCGATCACCGACTTTGAAATCCAGGTTCGGAATCTGGTTCGTGACGTCGAAGTCGCGTACTGGAATTTGTATGTCGCCTATCGAAATGTCTCCTCCGCAGTGATCGGTCGCAACAGTGCCATCACAACAGCGCGAACAGCTCGCTTGAATATCGCCAACGGTACCGGCACGAAGCAAGAACTGGCCCAAGCCGAGGAACAATACTACAACTTCCGCGCACGCCTCTCGTCTGCTCTCGCAGGGTCTAACGTGCTCGGCGATGATCGCCAAGGCGTTTACGGGAGTGAACGGGCACTTCGCGACCTGATGGGACTCTCCGCAACGGATGGTCGATTGGTCCGCCCTATTCAGGAACCGAGCCTCGCACGAATGGAATACGACTGGGACGAGTGTATCGCGCAGTTACTCTATCTCAGCCCCGAATTGCGTCGCGGCCGCGTTGTGATCAAACAGCGCGAACTCGAACAGATCTCTGCCAAGAATCAACTTCTGCCGGAAGTGAATTTGTCATTGCTTTACCGCTGGGTTGGCGTTGGCGACACCCTTGGCCCACCAGCACGAAGAGACGTGAGCTTCCCCTCGCCAGGAAGCAGTGCTTTGGGCGAACTGACTGGTGGCAACTATCAAGAGGGTGCGGTGCGTTTGGAAATCACCCCGCCAGCCATCGGCGGTCGGCGTGAGCGAACCCGAATTCGCGGCAGCCAACTGCGGTTACATCAATCAAGAGCGTTCATGCAGGACGCTGAACGATTGATGGTCAGCCAGCTCAGTGACGCGATTGCGAAGGTCGCGACTCACTACCAACTCGTCCAAACTCACGCCATGCGATGGCAAGCGGCCGAACAAGAGGTCGAAGCGAGGCTGGCAGAATTCAAAGGTGGCCGAAGCCCGGTCAATGTCGTTCTGCAGAGCCAACAACGCCGAGCCGATGCCCAGATTTCCTACTATCGAGCCTTGGGTGAATACAACAAATCTGTCAACTATGTTGACTACCTCAAGGGCTCGATGCTGGCCAACAATAATATCACCCTGTCCGAAGGCCCCTGGAATAAAAAGGCGTACTGGGACGCTCTTGAAAGGGCACGAGAACGGAGTGCGGGTAAACAGTGGAAAGATGGCGTAAGCCGGCCTAGCGTCGTGCGACAGGGTCCACTGCTTAACGACCAACATGCGGCCGGCATGCACCACGAATCGGGCATGCACAACCAGCTACCAACCGATTCCGTCATCTTGGAAGCCCCTCGCAACGAGATGTTCGATGTCGGCGAAGTGCCGCTTGGAGAAATGGGAGCTTCGCAAAGCGAAATGCTGAACGATCCGTCGCTCAACCCCAACCCAAGCGTCCCACCCGCTCTGGCGAATCCACCAGCTCAATCCAACCCAAATGTCGAACAAATACCACTGCCGTCGGCAGACCAATTGCCCGATGGCCCAAGCATTCTCAGCCCGAATGGTGGCGATGGCGGTCCACCCCCAAGCCAGGGAGCGATTCAAACCGCCCCCGGACAGCAGATTGCAAACCCAGTTCAACAAGCTTCGAATCGAATTCTTCGAGTTACGACACAAAGTCGGGTGATCCCTACCGTCTACGAGCAAAGTGTCGAAGTTGGGTCCGCACCGCTCCCAGTGAAGCGGACACCCTTACCAAAATAAATCTAAAGACTTTCCGTGGGCGGAGGCTCTACGAGGGTTACCCATTAGCGTCGGGAACCAGAATCCTCGTACACGAACAGCTCGAGAAGTGCCGATTCGGCAACTCGAGCTTTTCGTCGTTTCTATCAGACATTTAAGACAGACAAGACTCAATCGCGGCGGCTGCATCGCGATCTCAACCTCGCGGCCGTCTAATTGGCATTCCGCCTTTTTAACAGGCCAACCATGAACAGACCAACCTGCTAGCAGGTCATCTTGCCTAGCCTCATCAGACACGTCACTCAGCTGGCACTGATTATTGGATCGGCACTGTTTATTGGATCGGCACTGGCATCAACATTTCACTGGCCGACACAAGCCGAATATTTTTACAGCGTGATAGCTGAAATTGCCGCGGCTGCTCGCGGCACAGGCAGAGTCCCAAAAAACGGTAACTCCCCATAAAACGGATCGGGCTGACAACCCGATGCGTTTGATTTCCTTTGGAATCGTGATAATCCATCTCGATCACGTAATTGTCCGCGTCCCGCATCGCTATTTGCAACATTCGATTCATGTTTAACCCCCTTTGGATGATTCGACTGCTGAAGTATTCGTTCCTCTGATGACACGTCTGGTCTGCTGTTTCCGCCAGAGCAATAAACGACGGCTTGACGCTCACTGGACACAATTCGCCATGGAATCCGTAGAACATTGGACGATCGACCGTCGGTCCGCCTAAGTCGGTAGACCGATCCGCTGCACGCGGTGGTTATTGCTGTCCAGCACATGAACTCGGTCTTTCGAATCAACGACCAACCCCCAGGGTTGATTCAGCATGCCCGGCTCAAATCCCGCCGTTCCCCAATTGGCGATCCAAGTTCCGTCAGGCTCAAACCGTTGAATACGGTTGTTCTTGTATTCGATCACCAGCACCGTCTGATCGCTCGCGATCACCATGTCGTAAGGATAATAAAACTGCCCATTCTGAGTCCCGGGACCACCCCAAATATCGATCAGTCGGGGAGTCTCCTCGCGAATGTCGAACCGCTGAATACGATGGTTACAAGAGTCACATACCCACAGCACATCGCCCGAGATCACTAGGCTCTGGGGCCGCAAAAACTCGCCCGGTGCTTTGCCGGTGGCACCCCACTGGGTGATGAATTGGCCATTCGCATCGAACTTCTGAATTCGATCCGAGGCGTTGTACTCACCAATGTAAACACAACCATGCCGATCGGTGACTGCATCGGTGACGAACGCAAACTCACCAGGCTGATGGCCCGCCGTGCCACCAATCTGTTCGCCCTCGTGCAACTCTCCGCCTAACGAATAATCGAGCATTCGATAGTAGTGGGTGTCGGCCACCAGCAACCTCGCGGTGCGTCCTTTCGAGGGGCGATTGGTGTCGACTGCCAAACCGGTAGGCCGACCATTCTTGGTCATTGGCGTGCGCCACCATCGCAAGAGATTACCGTCACGATCAAACACTTGGATTCGGCCAGTTGTATCAACGATGTAGAGCTGATCACTCTGATCAATGGCAATCGCGCGTGGCTTCACAAAGCGACCAGGTCCCATTCCCCGACTCCCCCAAACCAACT
>JAYZAR010000023.1:0-7312 GCA_036339635.1 Planctomycetota bacterium
CATGAGCTCCAGCTGCTTGCTGTGCTTTGATGTCAGCGAGGTTCTCATCGACGCAGCGAGAGGGGAAAGGACCAGACGATAAAAGTTTGCGAAGGTCGTTGAGGTTGGTCTTGCCTGCGCGAATCAGTGGGAAATCACGTATCACAACCCCTTCCTCGGCAAGTGATTTTGCATCGGGCGGCATTGACCCAGGTGTGCGACCACCGATCTCGGCGTGGTGGGCGCGGGAGGCCACAAAGAAATCGGGGCGTCTGCCTGTTTGGTTTTCAGTGTCACAAAATACTGGCGAAACGGCGGTGACATCGGGTAGGTGAGAGCCACCCGAAAATGGATCGTTGCTGAGGTAGCAATCACCGGCAGACATCTCAGGAAACACCTGCATCAGGTGTCGAACGGTGTGCCCCATGGCACCGAGGTGAACCGGGACGTGAGGTGCGTTGGCGACCAAGGATCCATCGCCGCGGAATATTGCGCAACTGTAATCCCGTCGTTCTTTTACATTGACGCTGATAGAAGTGCGTCGCAAAACCTCGCCCATCGCATCCGCGATGCCTTGCCAGCGCTTGGCGAGTACTTCCAGCAGTACGGGATCGCTACTTGCCTGCCCCACAGACTGTTGTGCCTGGATGATGCCGAGCGAGTGTTTTGATTCGGTGACGGGTGTTAATTCGATCGTTTCTTCCGCAATCAATTTTGCACGCCAGCCCGGTTCAACCACCAAAGTGGAATTGGGGCCCGCAATGATGGCCGGACCAACGATTGAATCACTTGGTTTGACTGTGTTGCGATCGATTTGGGTCGCCAATACCCACTCGCCGTGGTGCCACAATTTGACCTGCTCTTTATCCGCGGTTTCACTTACTGCCGGCGAAGCTCCAGCAATGTGATTCGACTGAAGTGTGGCTTCGCATCGAATCGCTACTAATTCGATTTCGCGTTGTGGCTGTGCATATCCAAAAGTTCTTTCGTGCGTTTGATGAAAACGAGTCACAAGGGAATCAAATGGCTCGATTGCGAGTGACAAGGATGCTTCGGTCCCGTGGTAACGCAAGTCGCATTGCAAGTGATAATCCGTTAGCCCAGTTGATTCCGGTTCGGATTGCAGCAGCGTTTCGGCTTCCTGACGGAGAGAATCGGCAATCTCTTCAATTTGCTGTGCACTGCAGCATGACAAGGTCTTGTAAACGCCTCGGGTGACGACGCGTCCAACGTCGGCCAAGCCAATGCCGACCGCACTCAGCATGCTGGCGTCGGCGTGATCCACAATTCGTTTCATTCCCAATACTTGAGCGACTCGACAAAGATGTTGGCCAGCTGCGCCGCCGAATCCCACCAATGCCATCGTGCGGACATCACTTCCCTGTTTGGTGCTAACGGTGCGAACCGCTTCGGCCATCTGGGTGACCGCGATGTCCAGCAGTCCTTCCGCTAAGTCGTCTGTTGACAAATAGCGGCTGCTTTCAGGGAGCTGTTTTAGTAACGATTGAAGATGTTGCTCCGCTGCATCACGCCTAAGTGGAAAGGGGAAACGACTTTCCGGGATGCGACCGAGGACCAAATTGACATCGGTGATGGTCAGTGGGCCGCCGTTCCCGTAGCAGGCCGGACCTGGGTTAGCACCCGCGCTATCCGGCCCAACGGCTAAGCGACCTTCCGCGGTCCAGTTGCAGATCGATCCGCCACCTGCTGCCACTGTTTCGATGTCCATCATGGGGGTCATGACGCGGATGCCGGCAACGCGTGATTCGTAGCGTCGTCCCACCTTGCCTTCGAAACGACTGACATCGGTACTGGTGCCGCCCATGTCCAACCCGATGGCAGCCTCTGCTTTGGCGAGTCGGGCAACGTGCCCCAAACCAACAACCCCTCCGGCAGGTCCGGAAAGAATACTATCGCGTCCCCGAAAAGCGGCAGGCGAAACAAGATTGCCACTGCTAGTCATCAACCGAAAGCAACAGGTGGATTCGCCTCCGAACTGGTTCCAGACTTGGATTAAGTAACCAGCCAGAATGGGGTTCAGGTAGGCATCTAGCGTCGTCGTCTCGGCTCGCGAAACAAGTTTAATTAGCGGTGCCACTTCACTTGATCGCGACACATTGGCAAAGTCGCATTGTTCCGCCAATCGTTGCGCGACCCGTTCGTGTTGAGCATTGATGTGTGCGTGCAGGAAACAAATCGCGATGGATTCAATCCCCATAGATTTGAGCCGTTGCAACTGCTCAAGCACCTGACTGGGCTTGATGGGCTGCACCAATTCCCCTTGCGCATCTAACCGTTCGTCAACTTCAATCACCTTCGTGGTCAAAGGAACTGTTTTTTTAATCGCCAGCGAAAATAATTCTGGACGGTCTTGTTCTCCGATGTGGAGAATATCGCCGAATCCGCGAGTGACTAGCAGTGCCGTGGGAGCACCTTGGCGGGTGAGCAGCGCATTGGTTCCCCGCGTTGTTCCGAGTCGGACATCAAGTGCAGGAAGTGGTTGCGAGAGTGGAATCCCCAGCAGCACGCGTGTCGCAAGCACGGGTGCTTCTAAACCGGCATCGAGTTCTACGACAAAACCGTCGGGGTGGAGTGGTAATTTTACCGGGAGCGAAAACTGCAGTTCCGATTCTGTGTGGGCGGTTACGTTGCCGATCGATGAACGCGATCCATCGGGTTTGACCAACCAGCCTGACGCTCCGACCCAGAAGTCAGGCGTCGATAGTCCAGGCGTGGCATCGATCTGCAATTTGTTCGGTGATGGCTGTCCCGCACACCGTCCCAGGACTCGGCCACTGCTTAATAATTTAAGTGCGCGACGTTTTCCATCTCGATGCACCAGGCAATCGGTGAAAGTTCCGCCCACATCGGCCCAAACTTCGATACTCATTGATTGAATAGTGCCAGGCTGTCTTCGGTGTTCGACGGATCGATCAAGGCCACGACCACGTCTCCCGCTTTCAGGCGATCATCAGCCTGAGGTACGCGAACAAAACCATCACGCTCGATGGCGCCGATCAAACAGCGGCCTGCTAGCGGCAATTCAGCGAGGCTGGCGTTGGTCACACGGGCTCCTTCAACCACTTCCAGTTCATAGACGCCGATCGACCCATTGGGTAGACGGCGTTGACTAATAATGGCACCTTCATTGAGAAACCCAAGGATTTGGCGGGCGGCTACGTCTCGTTCACTGACCGCGCGGTCAATGCCTAGTTTTCCAACCACGTTGGCATAGTCTGGCCGCCCGACGACGCACATGACTCTCGCCGCGCCGAGTTCTCTTGCCTCCACTCCGGCCATAATATTGCTCTCGTCGTTTCCGGTACAGGCGACAAAATAATCCACGGTACCGGCACCTTCATCCTCCAACACCGTGCGGCGATTGGCATTTGCATGGATGATGGTGGCTTTCGGCAGGAGCTTGGCTAGCCGATCACAGTGATTTGAATCGCGTTCGAGAATCACCGTTCGATAGTCGCGTCGCGTTAGCGAATCCGCGAGGTGATAGCCTGTTTCGCCGCCACCCGCGATCATCACACGTTGTCGAATCCGTTTTTCTGGACCGAACAAAAAGAGTGAGCGTGTTTTGGCGACAGCTTCAGGGCTGCCAATCAGACTGACCCGGTCCCCGCCGTGTAATTCATCTTCTCCGCTGGCGATCCACATTCGGTCGCCACGGGAAATGGATCCAATGCGAACTGAGCCAGGTACTTTTAGGTCTCGCAATTTATGGCAGGCAGCGAGCGATTTGGCGTGAACTTCGAGTTCATAAACTTCCAATTGCCCACGCGCGAAATGTTCCAGCGGAATCGCGTCGGGATTGCGAATGGATCGTGCAAGTTCAAACGCGGAGAGTTGCTCCAGGCTGAGCAGACTGTCGATATTGAAGTGACGTTGGTAGTCAAACGTACTCAGGTCACGAAATGCAGGCGCGTAAACACGGGCGATGCTGCGTCGCGCACCCAGTGCTTTGGCCATACTTGCGGCAACGATGTTTACCTCGTCATCGCCTGTTACCGCCAAGCACATGTCAGCCGCGCAGACATCTGCCTGGAATAAGACCGTGCTTCTCGAAGCACTGCCGACAATCGCCCGTACATCCAACTCGCTATTGATCCGCTGCACATTGTGTGGATTTGTGTCGACCACTGTCACACTATGACCACGTCGACAGAGCATATCGGCAACCCAGCGTCCGACGGTTCCTGCGCCCAGAGTGAGAACTCGCATGTTTCACCTGTGTCGTTACGTCGATTGCGGGATAGCCTGGCGGGGTTGGCGAAAATCGCGTGCACCGCGAGTAGTCTGAGGTCGGTTCGGTTGATTTTGTTCAGTTCGGCTTGTGACCACGTGGCATGTGTCACTCCCTGCATTCCACGGTCCGACAATTGGACCGTTCTTCGCTGGGCACTGGCTACACCATTGTCAAATGGTGAATCCCTTCATTTACATCAAAGATTTCGCTTGGTCGTAGCTCATCAATCAATGCTCGTTCCTGTCTTTTCGTGTCGCAAGCGATTCGGTCGAGTGAGGGTTTTTTGAATGTCAATTGGTCAATTGGATTCTCTTTGGCTTAGATCAGAGCAGAGATTCCGTTGGCCAGTTCTACGCATTGAGATGCGTGTGTGTAGATTCGGCCATCCATTAGGCCCACCAATCCAGGATGCAGATTACCAGGAAAATGACGAGCATGAATCCGGTAATCCAACGAGCCGTATGCCAGCTATGGCGAAGGATCAAGGCCGGGTCTTCATGTCGCGTTGCGCCAAACACCACCGCGATCGAGATGATCAACGGCAGGTAATTGAGCAGATAGCCGGGAGAAATTTCTAACATCTGTTTCGTTTAGTTTGGAGCCACCAATGGTTAATTACTGGTTTCAGGAGTTTCGTCGTCTTGATCTTCGACTTTTTCTTTTTTGCGGCCGCTGATCGGTATTGCAAGCGGTCCACCGTAAGCGTCGTAGATGACCAAAATATTCAGCAGCCCAGCGATGACGGTATACCAGGTGCCCATTTCATAGCCGGCACCTTTTTGGGCATACCAAGCAGCCACTTCGTCTGCTTCACTCTCCGTGACGGGGCGAAGGGGCGGTGCCATGAAACCATCCCAAAGCGGTTCGTAGCTGGGCAGTGTGGTTGCTCTGTTGGTGCGAGGGTCAATCTCCGTTGCCTTTCGCATTCGGTTGCCTTGAATCAAGGCTGGCATCGCAACGGCCCCGGCACCCGCCTGCAATAGATAGTGCCAACGTTTGTCCCCCGGTTGCCAAGACGCGTATACGACACGACTGCCACCAATCGCGAGCCCGAGGATCCAAGCCGTCAAGATACAGACCAAAAATAGGCCGCCCTTGGTGTATCGCTTTTGATAAAAGTGACCCAGACCAGGAACCAGCCAGGCCAAGAACGCCGCCAGTTTGCGATTCCGTAAGTCGACCTGCTGGCCATCCACGGCAATGGTCGTTGAAGAATCCGAAGGCATCGTGTTGGTGCTGCTTATGCTGGAGGATCGGTTGGGCTGGATCACCGGGGACGCGACTATTGTGAAAGAAACCTATTCGGGACGAAAGGTGAAGTCTTGTGATTGAGGTAAATCAGGCGTTCGGGGGCTGATCTGTGATGCCACAGCGTAATCCGACGGGTCGCGAAAGCGAAAACTTGTCTTGACGCCCGTTCGCGAATTTCAGTACATCCCCCTCAGTCGGTGCCAACTTCCTTCCCATCTATGGCTGACGAAACATGAATCGTCTGTTATTTCTCCCAATCTTCACAGGTTTGCTTACCTTCGTTGGTTGTGGTTCTGCTTCAGACCCGGTCGCAGAGGTTCCAGCGTCTCCGCAATCCGAGGCGGTGACATCACCACTTGTGGTGGTCGCCCCTGTCAGCGAGTCACCCGTAGACGTCGTCAGTCAGTTTTTGGATGAAATTCGCCGGGGTGGCGAGGATACGCGCGCCAATGAGTTACTGACCCAAAAGGCCAACAGCGAGTTGAAGCGAATCGGCCAATCGGTTCAACCGATTGGCTCGCCTCATGCTCGATTCGAGGTAACTCGTTTTGAAAACGTGCCAAATGATCCCTCTTCGGCACTGGTTCACAGCATTTGGAGTGAGCCAAACGAGGATGGTACGAGCAGCCAATACCAAGTTGTCTGGGCGGTTCATCAGGAGGCTGCTGCGTGGCGCATTTCGGGGCTAGCGATGGAACTGGATCCGAACGAACCGCCGATGGTGATTGATTTTGAAAACGGGGACCTGATGGCAAAGTTACTTGCACCCTCCGCGTCGGAGGATTCGTCGGTGGATCCCACCCAAGCCACCTCCACAGAGGGGACGATTTCCCGCTGAGACGCGGAAATCGAAATTTGTTTTCAATGGCGGAAAAGCCTCGATTTGTTCGAACGGTCTCGTTGGAGGCCGTTTTTTTCGTTGTTTCGCGCTAAAAACTCAGTATTCCGTTGCGGGATTTTCCCGTCATCGGAAACAAAATCGTTCAAATTGGACTGCAGGCCCAATTGACACTGGGTTCCCGAGGGTTACTTTATCCCTCGAATTTGCGTGAGCGTTAAAGTTTGCTCAAGCTGCCTCTCTTGCTTCGGTCAGCCTTCGCTCCTGCAGATGTCGATTCGCCGCCGGTATGTGGCCGGTGGCTAGATATACCGTGGAGCTCCAGGGATCGGGCTCGTAAACAAGATGTGCGAATTCGGATCGCACCTTACACTCCGAACTCTTGGGAGAATTCGATGAATCGGACTGTGGTGAGCGGCATTGCCGCATTCGCACTAGTGATTGGTGCGAGCTTGGCGATGAATGAGACAAAAGTTGAAGCTGGCAACTGTGGCGGAGGGCTGTTCTCAGGTCTTCAAGCTCGAAGTTGTGAGGGAGGTTTGTTCTCGGGTCTTCCCGCTCGAAGTTGTGAGGGAGGTCTGTTCTCAGGTCTTCCCGCTCGAAGCTGTGGCGGCGGATTGTTCAGTGGTCTCAAGAGCCAACTCAGTGGTCTCAAGAGCGAACTCGGTGGTCTCAAGAGCGAACACTGTGGTGGTGGTTTGTTGGCTCGCCTGAAGGCACTTCACGCTTGCGACTGCTGTGCACCTGAGCCAGCATGCGAAGGTGCTCCATGTGATGGTTGTGACACGGAGGAAGCGTCTGAAATGCCCGCACCAGAGAGCGCCAGCGACGACGTTCCTCCAGCACCAGAAGCGGATGCTGAAACCGACGCATAAGCATTGCTAAAATGATCAATTGAACGGAAAAACCCTGCTGATGATGAGATCAGCAGGGTTTTTTTGATAGTTCATTCAGCTCCTGCAAGTATCAGTTCCCACTAAAGCTGATTC
>JAYZAR010000024.1:0-29295 GCA_036339635.1 Planctomycetota bacterium
GGACGAAAGTGATCAACCACCCACACGCTGCCAGTTGTATGCCGGTAACGGAGAGTTTCAATTCGAGGATGTCTCGGAAAAAGCGGGGATCAATTTTTCGCTCTATGGAATGGGATCCGCCGTTGGAGATTACGACAACGATGGTGATGACGACATTTTTATTTCCGCCGTCGGAAAAAACTGCCTACTTCGAAATGACGCGGGCGTCTTCGTCGACGTGACCACTGCCGCTGGCGTGGGTGGAACTGAAGAAACTTGGGGAACAAGCTGCGGTTTTTTTGACTATGACAATGATGGACAACTCGACTTATTCGTTTGCAACTATGTCGACTGGAGCAAAGAAGCAGACCTAAGCCAAGACTTCACGCTCGATGGTGAGTCCCGCGCCTACGGTCCCCCAAGAGCGTTCGCGGGTTCATTCTCCTACCTTTACCACAACGAAGGGGATGGCACATTCGCTGACGTCTCCGCGCAGGCAGGGGTTCAGGTACGCAACGACGACACAAATGTACCGCTTGGAAAGGCAATGGGATTAGCTCCCGTTGACATTAACAACGATGGCTGGATTGACCTCGTCGTCGCCAATGACACGGTCCGAAATTTCCTATTCCAGAACAATCAAGATGGTACGTTCACGGAAATGGGTCGGCTTTCCGGAATTGCATTTGACCGTGCGAGTGGAAACGCTCGCGGCGCGATGGGCATTGATACCGCTCGGTTTCGCGACGACGGCACGTTGGCGATTGGGATTGGCAACTTCGCCAACGAAGAAAGTGCACTCTACATGGCAAGACCCGGTCGAAAACAATTTGTCGACGCGGCCATGTTCACGGGCTTTGGACCACCAACACGTCTAGGATTGACTTTCGGGCTATTCTTCTTCGACATCGATCTGGATGGTCGATTTGATGTGCTGGGCGCAAACGGGCATCTGGAAGAAGAGATTTCAAAAACGCAGAGAACGCAACGTTACGAACAGCCCCCACAACTTTTCTGGAACGCTGGTCGAGAGGCGAAGAACGAACTCGTACTCGCCACCGCGAAAGAAACGGGCGAAAGTTTTCATCAACCAATCGTCGGACGCGGGACTGCCTACGGAGACTTTGACGAAGATGGAGATCCAGACATTGTGATTTCGGTCAGTAATGGCTCAACGGTGCTATTTCGTAACGATCAACAGATCGGTAACCATTGGCTGCGAGTCAACCTTCAAGGCACCATTTCCAATCGAGACGCAATTGGCGCGACAGTCCAACTAAAAACCGGTGATCGCGTCCTTCAACAAACCGTGATGCCGACTCGAGGCTATTTAAGCCAAAGTGAAAGAACAGTCACGTTCGGTCTGGGCCGAATCACGACGATTAGTGAACTGATAGTGACGTGGCCCGGCGGCCAACAAGAAAAGTTTCAAGTGGACAGCGTCGACCAAACCGTCAACCTAGTCCAAGGGCGAGGTGAGACCGCCGACGAAGTTGCGTCTGCGACCATGGAGTAGCGGGTTCAGGATTCAAACCGAACCTCTCCACCAACTAGCGTTTTGACCACTTTTCCAGTCAGCGCATGGCCGTCCAGAGGACTGCTGCTGCAACGGGAATGAAAAATATTTGGATTGACAGTCCAAGTGGCGCGAGGGTCGATGATCGCAATGTCTGCTGCTGCACCAACCTGAAGCGTTCCCGCATCGATCCCCGCAATTCTTGCAGGAGCAGTCGACAATCGTTCAATCGCGGTGCTCCAATCGATCACACGTTCATTGATCATGTAGGTAATGACTGTTGACAACGTGGTCTCGGAGGTCGCAGCACCGAAGGGTGAAAGATCGAGATCATTCATTTTCTTTTCGCGGGCCCGCGGCATGTGACCGCTCTGAATTGCGTCAATCGTTCCGTCGGCGACCGCTCGACGAAGTGTTTCGACGTGGCGACCACTGCGAAGCGGTGGATGCACTTTGAACTTTGCATCGAAACTGCGCAATTCAGCATCCGACAAACAGAGATTTTGTGGACAGACCGAAGCGGTCACTTGAATTCCCCGAGATTTAACGCGACGAATCATATCCACCGATCCCATGGTACTGACGGGACCAACGTGCAAACGCCCCTCGGTGGCTTCGGCGAGACGGACGTCACGCGCAACCGCTAAATCCTCTGCTTCGGTTGGTAATCCCTTCAGTCCCAATACCAACGAAACTTGCCCCTCGTGCATCACACCCGCACCAGCGAGTTCTGGATTTTCGGGGCGATCAAAGATTGGCTTATCAAACATCCGGCAATATTCCAGCGCCCGTTTCAGCAAGGCGTCATTCGGAACCGGACGTGGTGCATCGCTAAACGCTACCGCACCTGCTTCATGAAGCAGGCCAAGCTCAGCCATTTGCTCCCCATCGCTTCCCTTACTTAGACAACCAATGACATGAACGCGAACACCGCGGGCCTTCACCGCTTTCTGTCGAACGAACTCTACGGCACCGTGCGAATCAATGCACGGCTGCGTATTCGCGCAACAAAGCACCGACGTATAACCACCCGCGAGCGCAGCGATACCCGCCGTGGCAATCGTCTCGTCTTCTTCATTCCCTGGCTCTCGAAGTTCGGCTCCAAGGTCGACCAAACCGGGAGATAAAATCATCTCTGATGCATCCATCCGCTGACACAGCGAGGGCAAATCACCGTCCATTGGATCGATGGCAGCAATTCGGCCAGCGTGGATCAACAACCGGCCCACACGATCCATCGATTGACTTGGATCAACGATTCGACCGTTTTCGATCAGCAGCGATGGGGACGTTGCGTTCATGTGTCTCCTACGATGCCTCTTTGAATCGTTCTGCTGCCCCCGACAACAACCACAACGCGGCCATCCGCACTGCAATTCCATTGTTGACTTGTTCCAAAATGACCGAATGGGGACCATCGGCCACCTCGGGGGTGATTTCAACACCGCGGTTAATCGGGCCGGGTGCCATAATTAAAATGTCATCTTTTGCCTTTCGCATGCGTTCCCCATCCATCGCGTACAGAGCCGCGTATTCATGGACGCTAGGGAACGGACGCGCCCCTTGCCGCTCAAACTGAATTCGCAACAAATTCAGGACATCGCAGCGGGGCAGAATGTCGTCTAACGAATGCGCGACTTCAAATCCAAGCTCGGTCCAGCGTTGACTCACTAACGTCGGCGGGCCACAGATGATCACGTGAGCCCCAAGCTTACGAAGTCCCCATAGGTTGCTTCGGGCGGTACGACTGTGCGCGATGTCACCAACGAGCGCCACAGTGAGCCCTTCAAATCGTCCCAAATGCTGGCGAATGGTCAGCATGTCCAACAGACCCTGGGTAGGGTGTCCATGCGGCCCATCACCCGCGTTAAGTACTGAACAATTCAGTTCCCGTGCCAACAAGTGTGGCGTGCCAGGTGTACTGTGCCGCGTCACCACCCAATCGACGCCCATCGCTTCGATCGTTTTGGCGGTGTCGACGAACGTTTCACCTTTCGCCACGCTGCTGCCGGTACTGCTAAATTCGACGGTGTCAGCCCCCAAGCGTTTCGCAGCCAGCGAAAAACTGTTCCGCGTCCGCGTCGAATTCTCGAAGAACAGATTGGCGCATGTTTTTCCAGACAACAACGAAAGCTTGTGCCGGCACCCACCAGTCATCTCCTTCAAACGCTGCGCGACATCCAATAGCGTTGTGATCTCTTCGACTGAGAGACTCTCTAAATCGAGCAAATGACGCTGACGCCAGGACTCGGGAAATTCGAGTTCACCCAACGGGTTTGGGGCGTCGCGCTCGTTTAATTCGTTGTGTTCGCCTGGGACCACTTGCGGCATCGTCGGTAGCGTAGGTGAGAGTGCAGCAACAAATTCCGACTGCTGACACGGTAAGCGATGCGGAGAACCTGTTCAAGGAGCGACTCCTCTACCCGCCGACGAAAGGCAGCGAAGCACAGAAACACCACACCAAGCACACGCCCACACGCCAGAGACTGAACAACACAGGTGCTAAAACCCTAGGTGACTGCCATTCGGGTTAGCAACAGCCACGCGATGATCCAACTTAACCCGCCGAGTGGAGCCACGGCCCCAAGGATTGTCAAATTTGTAAGCACGAGCAGGTACAAACTGCCACTGAAAAACAGCAGACCAGCCAACATCAATCGCGCGACCCAGCGGCGGTTCGCATCGCTACCAAAGGGAACAGCAGCCAACGCAAACAACGCCACAGAATGGATCAACTGATATCGAACCCCAACATCCCACTGCCCGACACGTTTGATGACTAAATCGGCATCATATCCACGTTCCAGCAAGAAAGCATCTAATCCGTGCGCCCCGAATGAGCCCAGAATGACTCCGATCGCACCGCTGACACCGGCCCACAACAAAATTGCCCGGGCGATTTGCTCGGACTCCCTCACGAGACGATCAAACGCTTGACGGCCTCGACTAGTCGATCCATCGCAAAAGGTTTCCGAATGTAGTCACTTACACCCAACAGTTCGGCGTAGGCCTTATGACGACTGCCTTCATTTCCGGGAATCATGATCACCGGTACCGGTTCATCGCGTAACCGTCGTAATTTCTCAAGCACTAAAAACCCGCTACGTTTGGGCATCATCATGTCGAGGATGATCAAATCGGGGTTTTCGCGCTCAGCAAGTGCTAAGCCTTGATTCCCATCTCTTGCAATGACCACCTCGTGGCCGGCACCCTCCAGTGCGTAGCGGACGGATTCGATGATTTCCATATCGTCGTCCACCACCAAGATTTTTTTTCCTGACGGAACGACCTGCTTGACGGTTTCGCGAAGATCGTCGTCAGTCGCCATATTTACTCTGCTGCGGTATCAAATAAATCACCGAGCCGAAATGAGACTCGCCGGGGAAATGATTCTCCATGGTGAAGTATAGCCGATGCAGACAACACTCAAGGCAATTGAATCGCAATCCAGAAACAATTCAATTATTTGAGCAACTCGTTGGACCGGTCTCCCAGCGATCCGAATCAGCAATCGCTGAACCAGAGACGATACGACGCATGATCCAACCGTCCAAATCGGAGAGGACTACAGTGTCCATCTCATCTTCACCCGGATACTGCCGCACCTCAACTTGACCACCGATCATCATGAACGATCGGAGGTCTGACTTCAGTTGTTCGGGCTGGAACAGCGGATTCCGTTGCCCCCATTGCCACAACATCGGTAGGCGACGAGCGCGCAACTGCGAAAAGTTTCGAATCGTACTGCTTGGAAATCTTCCACCGAGCGAGACGACACCCGCAAATCTTGCGGGCTCCCGCATCGCGATTCGCATCGCCATCGTGCCACCCATCCCGTAACCAGCAATCACCACGCGGCCCGGATGAATGTTAAAACGTTCAGAAACCTCTTCCATCGCCGCCGCTACCGAATCCTGTGCGGTCGCATGCGATGCAGGACTGTCACGCCACTGAAACCGATGGCCAGCGCTGTCGACTGCAAAGGTCCCCCGGATGCCGACACCTATGTAATTCCGCAAGCTGATATGCGGCATCACATGATCAATCTGTGTCTCGTTATAACCGTCGCTGTGTAGCCAAAGCAGTAGCGGATACTGGTAGGAAGGCGTGTAATGCAGCGGAAGAAAAAAACTACGGTGCGTCCCGAGTGAAGACAAGTAAAAGTCATCGGTCTGTAAATCGCCACCGCTTGACGCTTTATTCGATGTTTCCGATTCGCTTGATCCAGGGGACGACTTGGAATTCCATGAGATCGACGAAGAAAAACGATTCATGGTGATGTGGTGCTCGGGAAAAAAGAATGATAGCGAATCGACTCGCGCGGCTCATGCGTGTTGCAACTCGCAACACGCTCCCAATGTTCTCCGCCTGAGAGGGTAAGGTTGTCCTAGGATCGGTGTCAACGCTGATGCTTGACTTGCGTGATAAAAAGCCAACCGCGATTCTGTAAAACGCATCCGTTCGAAACAGCTCGACACTGTCGTTTCCGCCGGAATGAACACTGTCTTTTGTGCCGGAAGGACAGGGGCACAAATTTCCCAAAAGAAAAGACCACTCCAACGCGAGACGACTGCACAGCAATCGTCCGCGTTAACCAAAAAAACCCTTCGAGTAAAAGTCCCGGTAAACAGATAGAAAGAGTCGTCTCGCCGACAACCGAGTCAGGTCGCCAATCGCACAACTAACTCGGCGACTTGCCGCGAAAAACTGCGGGTCGCCGACGCGACAAAAGCAATTGAAGATCCAGTGCAAAAGCGAAAGGTGTGACAAAACCGCTCACTTTGACGGTCACGACGAAGGGGGCCGGTCTATCGGGCAAGCCAATGGAGATCAGGCAGGCGAAACCCTAGGCTGACAGCAAGCCATCCATCGTTGTGACCAACTGTTTGACCGCATCGACGCTGTTTCCAAAATCAGCGGTTTCCTTTTCGGTCAAATCCAATTCGATGATTTTTTCCACACCGCCACTGCCCATCACGACGGGAACTCCGACATAGTAGCCCCCAACTCCGTATTCATGATCGCAGTAAGCAGCGACGGGAATCACGCGTTTCTTGTCCTTCACGACCGCCTCAACCATCTGGGCACAAGCGGCAGCGGGAGCGTAATAGGCACTGCCGGTCTTTAGCAGCGATACGATCTCAGCCCCACCCTTGCGAGCGCGATCGACGATCTCATCAAGGCGAGCAGAGTCAATAAGTTGGGTGACCGGTATGCCGCCGACGCTGGTGCAGCTTGGCAGCGGCACCATCGTGTCGCCATGGCCGCCCATCAACAGCGCGCTGATGTCCTCGACGCTAACCCCCAGTTCCATTGCCAAAAAAGTGCGATAACGCGCGGTATCGAGAACCCCAGCTTGACCACAGACGCGAGCCGAGTCGAAGCCAGTCACCTTCCACATCTGCTGCACCATGGCGTCGAGCGGATTGCTGACAACAATCACGACGGCGTTCGGACTAGTTTGCTTGATTTGTTCGGCGACGCTGGTGACGATTTTGGCGTTGGTACTCAACAGATCATCACGGCTCATCCCTGGTTTTCTCGGAATACCGGCCGTTACCACAATCACATCACTATCAACGGTATCGTCGTAGCTCGTCGTTCCTACGAGATTGGAATCAAACCCCATAATTGGCGAGGATTGTCGCAAATCGAGTGCCTTACCGGCGGGCATCTCCTCGGTCTGCGGAATATCGAGCAAAACGATATCGCCTAATTCCGCCGCCGCACACCAATGGGCACAGGTGGCGCCTACATTTCCGGCTCCGATAACAGTGATTTTCGCTCGGCGCATGGTTGGACCTTTGTTTCTCTTCTTGGGTAGGACTGGATTGTGGGAGCTGACAGATATCGTGCCGGATGCATGGCAATGGTCAAGTAGGCAAGCGGCGTCGAAACGGCAGCTTGCCATAATCGTCGTCGGTATCTCACAACCAGACTATCCCGGCAACTGAACCTGATCAGCTTCCCGCTGGCGACGAATGCGTCGCGCATCGCGGTCACGAGAGGCAACGAGACTGCTCCAAGTCCAAAAGAACAAAATCGCCGCCACGACGCCAACTGCGGCGACCCAGCCGATCACCCGAACGCCAATTGGATCGTTCGTGTTGGGCGTTCGATCATTGATTTTGGCCGCAATCAACAAAGGACCAAACTGGTCTCCACCCCCGTTCTGGTTCATGAATTCCGACTCATAACTCCACAATCGGTAAAAGAATCCATCGACAGCAATCAGGCTTCGATGTTCCGATACAACGGCCTCACCACCTTGCTGTGCACGGATCCGGTCTTTTAAAAAAATTGGGATTTCAGCCGCCACCACGGATACAGGGTATCGATTCTCGAAAACAGCTGGTGGACCGTTGGATGGATCAGGGCGTTCGATTTTGACGATAACTTCGCCTAAATCGATAACCGCATCGATTTGGTAGTAATGATCCTGACCGAGCTGATCCTGCCGTGCAGGATCGGTGACAGCGATCCTTGTGATTTGAACCGTTTCCATCACTAGCGAGAGCCATCTACCCGTCAAACCTTCCGGATGACTCAACAGTTCTGCCGATTGCAATGATGCAGGATTCGGTTTTTCTTCCCTTTTTCCAACCTGCCGAGCTGCTGCTAACATCGAGTAAAACGCATCGGCGTCTTGAGCCACCAAAGGCTGGCGGGACCGCTGTTGAATCCCAGCCAGCAGTGCAGCATCAAAACCTGCGTCACTAAGTAGTTGCCAACCTTTTTCGGACGTTGATCGAGGCGACCACTGCACGCGGGAAGCCACCATCGCAGTCCAGTCACCCGTTGTCGCGAGTTCAAGCACAACACCTAACGCCGTGATACCATCCCCCGGCTTGGCGTCGCGAGGAAAAGAAGGGCAAACCAATTGCCGAGTCAATCCCCGCTCGTTCGTCACATTGATTAAGAACAGTTCCTTGAACTCTAAAAACTCGACGAGTTCATCTGGAACGGAAACACGGCGGGCCCCCACAAGCTGTCCTGTCAGCTGAACCGCATCACCAAGCTTGCACTCCACCTCGGCACGCAAGCGATCGCGCAACGAATCGTCACGAATGGTCTTCAAGCGATAAACCATCTTTGCGAGCTCACCAACGGCCGTTCCATCTCCGAGCGGAAATGCCGATTCAATCCTCGACTCGTCAAACCCACTTAACAAGTCGATAGCCGAATCAGACCTCGCTTCGGCGGGACCGACGAATCCCCCCAGCATGCAACCGATGAGAAGGCTGACGATGCGAAACTGACTGATCATGAAGCGTCCGTGGATGGAGGAAATTGAATGGCGTTCCCGTTTTCGGCATCGCGCGATGGGCTCTCCGATTGGGATAAAAGCTGGCCAGCCTGGGCCAATTCCAGATCGGCAAAATCAGGATTTTCGCGATAAGCGGTTCTCAACCGCCGTCCATCGCGTGCCGCGACCGTGGTTCGCCAGACGCCAATCACTGCGAAGCCCAACCCGGCAAGCGATGCCACCGCTACGGTCACCAATAGCCGTCCCCCAATGGAAGATTCATTTTCTTCCGGGAGCTCCTTTGCAGGCATTGGTTCGGACGCCACCAGTCGACCGACCACCACGGGCGCTAAATCAGCTCCCATCGCAGAGGTGTAAGCCAGCCGCTTCAAGAATCGGCCGGCAACCATCACCGGCGGTCCCTCTTTCTCAATCCCATCTTGCCTGACTGCCGCGACCACTTCACCCACAGCGGGCACGATCACCATGATTGGCCGGTCGGCACCGTCGGCAGGCCGTAACCAGAGCTGCCAGTACGATTCGATTCCGAAAACATTCTCCGCAGCCTCCATTTCTTCAGCCCGAGCAACTGTTCCCTGAACTCGCAGCAACTCACCGCGAAACACATCGGGCTGCTGAAGCAGAGGAAGAACCCCCGTCGCCGCCAAACCAGCCGGTGAAAATCCCGATGATTGATCTAGGTAACGATAAAACGCGTCGAAATCACCAGATCTCCACACACTCCCGTCGATCACCCGAGCATCCGCCGCATCGTCTAGAGCGGCCAAAAAAGCAGCTACCTTGGCTTTTTGAGACTCCTTCGGAACCAAGTCTTCTGCCGACTCAGCATCACCCAGAGCGGCTCGATCCGACAAAGCCTGCAACATGCCGAGCCATTCGATTCGCCTCCCACTTTCGATCGATTCCAGCGATTCGATTTGTTCGGCCACCAATCCCGCCGTCGATGGAAACTCTGGCACCAACTTTCCTTGCTGCCACCGCGTCAAAGCGACCATCCATAAGTTTTGATCGCTGCGAGCAAGGTCAGCGACGAGAGAATTCGCGATCTTTCGATCTTGTGCGTTAACAACCACCGGGGGGTGAAAGCCGACTCCTTCGTCCTCATGAAGCAAAGTGGAGCTGCCGTATTCGGTCTGGAGAACCGGTCCCGCCGGTCCACCACCAAAAAAAACTCGATAAATCCCTGGTTTGGAAGCTTGCCGCATCACAACGACAACTAATGCCAGCCCTAATACCATTCGAAGTAGTCGACGGTAGGACTGTACTGATTGAGACGACCGAGGGCCGCGGCGGTAAAGACTATCTTCGTTGAATTGGGAGGGGATGCGCATCATACACTTCGTGCAATCAGTTATGCTTGTTTGGCGATCCGACGCTCTTTACTCTAATGTCTATAGGGTCCCCGGAGCGCGAAGTTTTTTGCCCGGCGTGGATCTTTGCTGTTTGTCACACCGAAAAGCTTATCCTCGGTACAACGTCGCTACCTAATTTTAACGAGTCCTATGACGAATCCATTTCTTGGTCCAACGTGTTTTCGTGGTCCGAGAGTGCGCACGCTGGCAAGCCGATGTTTCGCACAACCCAGCGGACGTTACTCAGTGGTTAACGCAATCCTGCTGGCGATGGCAACCACCCTGATCACTGCCCCAACCGCGATGGGGCAGGGTGAGCCAGCGGAAGAATTTTTAAAGCGACTACGGTCCGCTGGATATTTTGATACCGCCATTACATATCTATCGCGGCTTGACGAGTACCCGGGTGTCGATGCCAAAATCACTGAAGCGATTCAGCTGGAAAAAGCTCAGACTTTTATCGACGCTGCGATCGCGACACGGAATGCCAAGAATCGGGATGAACTCTTTCGAAATGCCGAAAAAGAATTGTCGGAGTTTCTCAAAGCAGAGAGCCATCCGCGCGAATCTGAAGCCCGCCTGCAACTCGGCAAATTGCAAATGGTCCGCGCCGCCCAATTGATGACGGGAAAACCAGATCAAACCAAACGCGACATGGCCCGCAAATCCTATCTGGCCGCTGCGGGTACGTTTGACCAGATTATTGAAAAATTAAAAAGTAAGCTGCAAGAGATGCAGGGTGCCAAAATCGATGCTGCAAAAGATCCCGCAGCAGCAGCCCTGCGAGATCAATACCGGGGTGAATATCTGCAGGCACTCGGCAGCGTTGGCCAAGCACGCTTCTATGCAGCCCAAACCTTTGACACACCCGCCGAAGACGGCAAAGAACTACTTGAGAAGGCCTTGGCCTCGTTCATAGACCTGAGCGAGAAATACCCAAAATATGTGCAAGGGGCACTCGCGATGCTCTATCGCGGCCAAGCACAGGAGGAACTGGGACAAACCAAACAAGCCCGCGATAGCTACCTTCGCATGCTTGAACAACCAGATGCGGATCCGCTCCGCGACGGAAAATACCGGGCGATGGTCGGGTTGATCCGATTATCACTAGCCGACACACCACCGAGGTATGAAATGCCCATTACCCGCGGGCAGCCGATGATCGAGGGCATCAGGCCAAACGAAAAGGCATTGCCTAGCGTCCAAGATCTGAGAATCGAACTTGCCAAAGCTTACTTGGCAAAGTCAGGCTCTTCCGATGACAAGCTAAAGCCCGCTGAAAAGAAGCGGGCCGAATCGTCCGGACGCCAGTTGCTAATCCAAGCCAGCAAACTACCCGGGAACCAAGCGGAAACAGCCAACGCCATGTTGGCCAACATGGGAATCGACCTCAACCAAACCGCTGACCTGCCGACCGTCGAGGATCCCGCAAGTTTAGAAGATGCGTTGACTGCCGCGCGGGAACTACTTTCCACGTCCGACAGTTTGGCACAGTCACTACAGGTGCTTGAGAACCAATCCGAAAAATCGGCCGACATGGTCGAGCAGATCAAAGAGATCAAAGAACAGCTAATCGAAACACGAATTATTGCCATTCAAACGTTGCGTCGCGGCTTGTCAATGGTCACGCTCGATGCCGATCTGGAACTGGTCCACCAAACTCGCCATTTTTTGTCTTACTTGCTGTATCAAGAAAAACGTTACCGGGAATCAGCCGTCGTCGGCACGTTCTTGGCAAACAAAGCTCCCGCGACAGAACTGGGATTGCGGGGAGGTCTACTCGCCCTAAACTCGCTGCAACTGCTATTAGCTGAACAACCCCAAAACAAGCAGTTAAGCAGCCATCTCGAGTCGCTGGGCCAATTTGTCAGTCAGACATGGCCGAACAACCCGGACGCCGCCGCCGCCCAAGGCGTGATGATCCGACTAGCCCTTCGCGACAATCGCTGGGCCAAGGCCCGAAAGACGGTCGAGGCGATGGCCAAGGGCCGCGAGCGAGGATCTTTCTATCGCTTGATGGGTCAACTTCAATGGAATGAGTACATCCAAGCAAAGCAGGATGGCAATGACGTAGAAGCAGCGAAACACCTGTCACAAGCCCAATCCGACCTCGTACAAGGCCTGAACGAAATCAGCGGAAAGCTGGTTGACCCCGAGGGAATGCGAGCCGCGCTGATCCTGACCAAGACCTACATCAAACAAGGGGACTTCAATGCGGCTGCTAACGCACTTGACCAAGAATCTCACGGCCCACTCACGTTAATGAAGGCACAAGGGGCGCCTGACGAAAGATTCGCCAGCGATCTTTACGCAACCGAACTTCAGGTGGTCGTCGGGCTGATGGCAGCTGATTCCGGAGACCAGCAAGCCTTGCTGGAGCGAGCGGTCGATACGATGGAGAAGCTTCGCAAAAGCGTTCAGGGTGACAACGGCGAGAAAAGGCTGACCGATATCTACCTTAGATTAGCACGTGACATCCGCGAACAACTCAGCACCGCATCGCCGGCCAAAAAAGCACGGCTAATCTCCGCATTTCGATTACTGCTCGACCGAATTGCAGCCACGACGCAAGATCCAGCAACTTTGCGATGGGTCGGGCAAACACTCATCGATTTAGGCGAAACCTCGATGGCTGCCAATCAAAACAAGGCCGAAGGGCAAGCCGCCGAACTTCTAAGGACAGCAGCTGATACCTTTGTCCGACTGAAGACGCTCGATGCAGATGCACCGCTCGCGGTCGACTTCCTGCTTGGCAAGTCTTATCGATTGATCGGTGAGTACAAGAAAGCAGTTGATGTGTTCAAGGAGTTACTGAGCGAAAAGCCATCCATGTTGGATGCACAAATACAAGCGGCCCTGGCCTACGAATACTGGGCCGCCGAAGTGCCGCCAAAATATACCGGAAAGTGGTACGAGTTCGCCCTTCGCGGCGCCAAACCAGGACCCAACAAACAAAACATCATTTGGGGCTGGGGCAAGATTAGCCAACAGACCAGTCGCAATCCCAAGTACCGAGAGATATTCTTTGACGCACGCTACCACGTTGCACTCTGCCGCTATCGCTGGGGCACCGCGATCAAGAGCAAGGAAGTCATCAAAGCATCAGCGAGCGACATCACCAAGGTTCATGCACTGTATCCAGAATTGGGTGGCCCCGAACAAAAGGCCAAATTCAATCTGCTCTTGAAACTCATCCAAACGAAACTGGGACTCAAAGCCGAAGGCCTGTGACCCAGAGAAGCCATCGCATAATCGTTCAAACACACTTACCCGATTTAGACTAATTCCTCATGATACGACTCGCTGACCTGCTCCGAAGACTGCGGTTTTGCGTTCCAGTAGCGATTTTCGCCGGGATCACAATGGTGTCCAACGCGGATGCACTCGACCGGATTTATGAAAAATCGGGAGAGAGTATCAGCGGGGATGTGATGCAAACGAGCAGTCAGGGAATTCAACTCAAACGGGCGGGAAACACTCAGAACATTTTGGCTGGAGATATCCTCAAGATCCTCCATGAAGGTGATCCAGCTCCCTTAACACGTGGCCGTGAATTTGCGTTGGATGGGCAGTACCAACAAGCTCTCACCGAACTACAGAACGTCAACTTCAGCAGCCTGAAACGCGAGATTGTCAAAGCCGATGCTGCGTACTACATCGCGATGTGCGAAGCCAAACTTGCCCTGGCTGGCAAAGAGCCAAAAGATCAGGCTCAGAAAAAGCTCCTCAGCTTCGCCGGGACGTATCGAGACTCATGGCATTTCTACGACGCAGCGAAACTTTTGGGCGACTTGGCATTGGCTCAAAACGACGCAACAAACGCGTTGAAGTACTACCAGTCGCTCGAAAAGGCTCCCTCAACCGATTCAAAAGTTCTATCGGTCTATCTGCAAGGGTTAGTGCAACTCAACAAAGGCGACTTGAACGCCGCTCTGGCTGAGTTCGATAAGGTGATCAACCTGAAGGCACAAACCACCGAAACGACGAGGTTACAAATCCTGGCCAAAGCGGGAAAAGCGATGACCATCGCTGCCAATGGAAAAGCCGACGAAGGCCTGGAACTCGTCAATGAATTGATTCGCGATATCAACCCAGCCGATGTCGAAATGGCCGCCAGAGTTTACAACGCCCAAGGCGCCAGCTACGAAGCCAGCGGTGACAATGAGGGGGCGATCATGGCTTACCTACACACCCATCTCATGTTTTCTGCACAGCCTGATGCACATGCCGAGGCTCTGAAACGCTTGGTAGAATTGTGGCCGCTCGTCGGAAAACCAGATCGGGCCGCCGCTGCGCGACAGGAATTGCAGCAGCGATACCCAGGGTTTTGACCCCACCGGTCACTGTTTCAGCGGCCGTATTGGCAACCAACCGCCGCGCGGACCCCTAATCGTTACGATCCCTGCTATTTTATTGACATGTTCCATGAACGGGACACCGTGGTAATGCTCTCGACCTAGCCGGTTAGAGTATTCTGGTGGTCTCGACATTCACGCCTCTCAAACTCACTTCACTTCTCTGCCGGAGAGCTTCGTTGATGTTCAACGCCTGTGGTTCACTCGTTCGATACGCCAGTCTGTACCGATCCAATTTCCGCTGGATCGCACCGCTGATGATGCTCCTCCTCACGCTCGCGGCGGTAATCACCACCAGTTCGGTCGCGAACGCAAACAACGACGACATTGCTGCGGAACTAGAAGAAGCTGGTGCTGATCTTGCCCCCGAGCCTGCTCCCGCGGCCGCTAACGAGGGTGGTGATCAAGGGGACGGAGGTGACGCCAGCACAGCCCCCAAGGACACAAACCTATTGACTTGGGTGATTAAGTCGCTGGGATTCGGCTACCTGGGAATCTTCCTGGCTCTCTCAGTCACCCTCGTCTCGCTCTTCGTCATGAATATGCTCGCGGCGAGACGCGATACCCTTTGCCCCCAGGAACTGGTCGATGCGTTTGAGGAAAAGCTGAATGAAAAAGATTTCCAAGGTGCGTACGACATGGCCCGTACCGACGAGTCGGTCCTGGGACAAGTCTTATCTGCCGGCCTTGCCAAGCTCTCACGAGGTTACGACAAAGCCATCGAAGGCATGCAGGAAGTCGGCGAAGAAGAAAGCATGAAACTGGAACACCGCTTGAGCTACATGGCGTTGATTGGCAACCTCAGCCCTATGATTGGTTTGTTCGGAACGGTGCATGGAATGATCGATTCGTTCCAGGTCATTGCGATCAGCCAGGCAACACCCAAACCAGCGGAATTGGCGGAGGGAATTTCAACCGCGTTGTTTACAACGCTCGTTGGATTGGCAATCGCTATTCCAGCAATCGCTGCTTACAACGTGATCCGCAACCGTGTTACCCGACTGCTTCTAGAAGTCGGCGTGACGAGTGAGAACTTGATGAGCCGGTTCGAAGACGTGCAACCGCAGGGAGCCAAGAAATAAATGCGAGTCAAGGCAAAGAAACCCGATCTGGCTGAAGGCGATTTGACGCCAATGATCGATATGACCTTTCAACTGATCGCGTTTTTCATGGTGCTGATTAACTTTGCTCAGACCGAGTCGAATGACCGTGTTAAGTTGCCGAGCAGCCAGTTGGTTAAACCACCCGAAGCACCACTTGAATTTCCGATCATCCTGCACGTCGCTCAGGATGGCGAAATCATCCTCGGTGGTGACAATTTCACACCAGAGACTTTAAGGGTCGGACTGCGGCGTGAAATTACCGTGATCAAGGCCGAAAACAAATCGGTCAAGGACGCGAATGTTGTAATCCGCGCCCACAAGGACACCGCCTCGGGGGACGTCCAAGAAGTGATCCGAGTTTGCCAAGAACAGCAGCTTGAAAACTTCGCCCTGCGAGTGAAGGAGGATCGCTCATGAAAATTCGAAACCGTGAAGAAGGGCACAAAGCTGAACTGAGCATGACCAGCATGATCGACATCGTCTTTCTGCTGCTCGTATTCTTCGTAATGACCTTCAAAATCGTCGAACTTGAGGGTGATTTCAGCGTTCGCATGCCGTTGGCCGGTAGTGAATCGGTTTCGATGGACCCAACAGACCTGCCACTGAAATTACGGTTACGGGCAAATCAAGAAGGTCGACTCACCTCCATGTCACTCAACGAAATCGACCTCGGAACCGATTTCGATCAACTCCGCGCCAATGTGGTCTCGCTGATCGGCTCGACTTCTCCAATGGAAGGCGAAGACGGCCCGGAAATTGAGATCGATACTGACTACAATCTCCGCTACGAATATGTAATCCGGTCGATCACCGCAGTGAGCGGCTACAAAGACGGTAACGAAATCGTCAAGCTGATCGAAAAGACTAAGTTTGCCAAACCCCGCCGATAGCTGACCCGATCTCCGTGATCTTGCTGCTGGACAATTACGATTCCTTCGTGCACAACTTGGCCCGGTATTTCCGTATCCTAGGATCGGAAACTCTGGTGGTCCGCAGTGACGATGTCGATGTGGTTGATTGCGAAAAGATGGCTCCCAGTGCGGTCGTCATTTCGCCCGGACCGAGACGCCCCGTTGACGCCGGGTGCAGCGTGAACGTCGTACGACATCTCTCGCCAGAAATACCAATCCTGGGGGTTTGCCTGGGACATCAAGCTATCGGCGTCGCCTTCGGTGGCAGCGTGACATCCTGCGGTCCAACTCACGGTATGGCAACGACCATCCAGCACGACGGCCAAAAACTGTTTCGGGGTTGCCGCCATCCGCTACGAGTCGGGCGTTATCACTCGCTTGCCATCGATGAAGCAAGTCTCCCTGCAGACCTGAGAATCACCGCCCGCTGCGATCAGGGAATCATTATGGGAATTTGTCATCGCTCACGCCCCGTGATGGGCGTGCAGTTTCATCCCGAATCGGTACTGACCGAAGATGGACTACAAATCATTGAGAACTTTCTTGCGCTGACACACCATCTCGACCAAAGTGCGTCATCGCCGCATGAGGTCAAACCATGATTCTGGAATCGATCGTCACTTCAATCGATTCCAAAGGCTGCGTGAATATCGCTCCCATGGGCCCCAGCATTGACTGGGATCTCACAACGACTGACCCCATCGACCAAACAATCTGCCTGCGTCCTTTCCAATCCTCCCGGACATATAGCAACTTACTGGCCACAGGCTTGGCCGTGGTTCATGTCACGGACAATGCAGAACTGTTCACCAAAGCCGCCGTGGATGCCATCGAACCGTCAGAGGTAAGTGACTTGATTGAACCACTCGAATCGACGCCATGGTGGACGCTGCGAGACTGCCATCGCTGGTTCGCAGTTCAGATCGAGTCGATTGATGATTCACAACCAAGAACAGTCATGTCAGCAAGGATTGCACGAAGTGCTGTGGTCCGCCCTTTTTTTGGTTTCAACCGTGGCAAACATGCCGTGATTGAAGCAGCGATTTTGGCCACTCGAACACACTTGATGGACGAAGCAGAAATCAACAGTCAGCTTGATTACCTGCAACCGCTAGTGGACAAAACGGGCGGCCCATTGGAGACTGCCGCTTTCGAGTTTTTGCGACGGAAGATCGATGCCCGATTCTGCCGCCAATAATCGCCGCCCCAACGGATTAAACTCCTCCGCTGTTCGCGTACGGACTGGATCTCGCTTGCACTTTGGGCTACTCGACACCGCGGCCCCCTTCGGCGGAATCGGTGTCATGATCGCTGATCCAGCGACCGAGATCGTCGTTTCTCGCTGCGAGCGTTTCGAAGCTGGCCCCATCGAAACCGCAAGAATCACCAACATCGCCCAACGAGTCGCACAACTCTCGAATGATTCGGCATTACCGAACCTGCGTGTCGAACTACCCCAACTGGCGCCCCAACATGCCGGTCTGGGCAGCGGCACACAACTGTCAATGGCGGTGGCAGAGGCGTTTTGCCATTTAATGGCCATCAAACAGACACCTGAACAACTTGCCACAAAAGTCGCCGGTCGCGGTAAGCGATCAGCCGTTGGCTGGCAAGGCTATTTCCAAGGCGGACTGATTTTCGAAGCCGGCACGAATGGTAACAGCGTTCACGGTACCAGCTTGAATGAAATCCCGGTTAATGCCGTTCAACAGCGGGTTGAGTTGCCGCCCTCCTGGAGCGTTGTGGTCCTCCGCCCTCGAGCAGCAGATCGGAGTGTCAGCGGTGAACTCGAAAGCCAAAAGTTTCATCGCCTGCCGGAGGTCGCCGCTGAAGTCGTTGCTGAACTCCGCTCGCAAATCCAAAAGAGAATCTTGCCCGCTGCATCGGCGGCCGACTTCCATCCCTTCGCTGATGCGATTAGCCGTTACAACGCAGCTAGTGGTGAGCTGTTTCGATCGGTGCAAAACGGAACCTATAATGGGCCCGCTGTAACAGCCTTGATTCATTGGTTGCGCGAACAAAATATACGCGGAGTAGGGCAGAGCAGTTGGGGGCCCGGCGTTTTTGCTTGGTTTGAAAACCGCGTGAAAGCAAATCAGTTGGTGCAGTCACTTCCCAACTGGATCGAACCCATCACTATCGCGAATCCTCGCAACGAAGCTCGTCAATTGCTTGAAATAGACGTCAATCACTAAACGTTCAGGTTCAAACAACTCTGAAACATCGATGCCCTTGAAGAGCAGTTTTTGCCTTGAGTTGATCACGGCCACAAGATGTAAAAAGCCACGATCAGAAAACCCAAAACCTTATGGAATCGCGGCAATCGCAAAACGTGAGTGACAAACCAATTCATCAACTCACTCGATAACGAAACGCTTCCTCGAAAGCTGCCGGTGTTGGTGACCGGCTACTGTTCCGATGGCTCTGCCGGTTCCTGCCGCTGGTTCGAAAATCCGAGCCTGGCCCAGCCAAATAGCACTGCGGCAGAAACAAAGTAACCGGCAGCAAACTCAAACACTTTGGTGCGATTCTCGGCACTCAAAACGATCTCCCCCCATGACTCGGGGCCGAACGGCATAAATATTTGATTCCCGGCCAGGGGGCTGTGAATAACTCCGAACAGTGTCATGATGCCCGCCAACAACAAGACTCGCCCCGCCAATTTCAGATTGTGGTCGATTACGGCAGCCAAAGCCCAAGCCCATAACAAGCTTGTCAAGATAAAACCACTGCTCAACATCACCATGGTCTCAAGATCGTCTCGCAAACCAGAGTCAGCCAGCGTTGATAGATTGATCTCCTGCTCCAATAACGCGGCGTCACCAAACATCCGCCCCGGTAAGTTCATCGCCAAGAACGCCAACGCAGGCAAACAGGCGATCGCCACTGCCGCGTAGTGCTTGCGTGGCGTGGCGAGAAAGCTTTGAGCCGTAATTTCCAGACCGATGAAGACCAGAATTGGATAGACAACTGGGGCAGGGATGTAAGCATTCAGCCATCCGAAGTAACCGACCAAGCCGGCTGACCCAACCAACAATGCGGTTCCCAATGTATAGGCCGCTCGTCCTCCCATCGCCTTGTATGCCGGGTGCCCGATGTACGGGGTGGTCTGAATCACACCTCCGGAAAAACCTGCCAACAAAGTTGCGATCGCCTCAACGCCAATCACCGTTCTGGTGTCGAATTCATCACCGGCAGCAGCAGCACTTTCTGTACAGTCGATCCCTCCCACCACAGTTGCGATGGCAAAGGGCAAAGCGATCGGAAGATAAGCAAGCGCGTCATCAAACGCGCCAACCCAACCGAATTGCCATGCCTCGATCCACCCCATTGGGAACCATTGAATCGGTTCCGGCTCGGGAAACTCGTAGCCAGTGCCAGGAATCCAACACATCACGTAAAAGACCCCGCCGGCAACCAACAGTGCGCCTAACGTGCCCGGTGTTCGACCGGGCAAGGACACATGCCCTACCAGCGACGTCAAGACGATTACCAATGCCAGCATCCCTGGCAGAGGATGACCGAGAATTTCCATCAAGGGCAAAAAACTGATCAGAACAAGCGCAATCGCCGCTAATGAACCCAACAGTCCAGCACGTGGAACCACGCGACGTACCCAACCACTTAAAGGCGTCAGTGCTAATTTCACCAAGCCACTGACGACAATGCACCAAATCCCGATGTGCCAGGTACGCAGCGCTGCCTCCTCGGCAGGGAGACCCATTTGCTGGCCCTGCAGAAAAGACGGCCCCAACACGAACAAAATGATCCCGAACGTTGAGGGAGTATCCAACCCCAAAGGCATGGCAGTCACGTCGTCGCGACCGGTCCGATAAGCCAAGCGGAACGCAATCATAAAAAAGGCTAAGTCGCCGACCAGCACACCAAGTGCCGTTCCTGGAACCATACGGCTGACGGCAAAATCGACTGGAAATCCAAATCCAGCCAGCAAACCCACCATCAAGATCAAGCCTGCCACATTGTCGAGCATCAACCCAAAAAAAGCGTTGATATCGCCAGGACGGGCCCACCCGTATCGTTCACTCAATCTGGGACTCGTACTCAAGTGTCTTGCCTTCACGAAGTTGGATGTAAGAAATCTGTTCTTCTCGAAATCTTCAAGGCCCCCCAGGCGGGCTAACTCACTCACCGATAGTCGCCCCGTCAAGCAATTTCTCAGGACAAAGTCCTGAATCTTTCCTGTAAAATCCGCTGAGGACGCTTTTGACTTCCTTGCAGATTCAGGGATACTGGGTGTTGTCGAGTTGTATCACAGTCGAATCTTCTGTGACAGCAACCTACAAGATGATGGAGCTCATCGCCCTCATGGTCTCCAAGTCGATCTAATTTAAATCCTTCCTTTGCACGAAAATAGCTTCGGTAAATGAGGAATTGTGTCGCGTTCATAAGTACTGCGGTCATTCTAGTGCCTCCTCTCCCCCCTCGCTTCACGAAGCAGATATCATGAACGCCCCTACGAAAGAAGTCTCATCGATTCCGCAAAGCGATGTCTCGGACGAGAATTTGATCGCGCAATATCGGGAAACCGCGGATCGGGGGCTGTTTGAAACGCTGATGCACCGCTACGAACGTGAGATTTACAGCTACTTACGTCGCTATATCGGCAACGCCGAGATGGCCGAAGACGCCTTCCAAGGGACGTTTCTGCAAGTCCACCTGAAGTGCCATCAATTTGATCCCGCCCGACGATTTCGCCCTTGGCTCTACGCGATCGCGACCAACCAAGCGATCGACGTCCAGCGAAGAAACAAGCGCCATCGTATGGTGAGCCTGGATCGCTCCAGCGTGGGCGAAAAAGAAGACCGCAACAATAGCTGGTCTGAAAAGCTAGTGGGAGATTCGCCCGACCCGTTCGTTAGTGCTGCGGACGAGGAAAACAGCCGTTGGGTCCACGATTCGGTTGCGATGCTGGGTGAATCCATGCAGCAAGTGATCCAACTGGTCTATTACCAAGGCCTCAAATACCGCGAGGCGGCCGAGGTGCTCGGAATCCCTGTCGGCACGGTGAAAAGCCGACTGCACGCTGCCGTTCAGAGACTTGGATTGCACTGGGATGAATCGCACCAGTCAGCCGACAGCTGAGATCAAAGCTGGCCGCTGGACCGTGACGACCGATAAGTCAGGATGAGATTGGCGAACCAAGGAAGGCATTCAGTCGTAACTTATCAACGGGAGCGCGTCGTGCGTTTTCCGATGAGGGATATGGCCTCTGTTGGGTTTACCTGCCATGCACGAAGATTTACTCGGCTATCTGCTCGGGGCTCTTGAGCCCCACGAGATGCGTCGTGTTGGGGAGTGGCTGAAAAACGATCCTGAGGCGCGGCGGCAACTGGACGAAATCGAGAAATCGCTGAAGCCGCTGGAGGAGAGTTTTCAACCCAGCGATCCACCGCCGGCTGGCCTGGTTGCCCGCACACTGGCCAACTTGCCACCAATGCCCAATCCAGGGGACCAATCTGCTCAAGAATTGAGCGTTGGAAAAGCTGGAGATCAGCCAGTGGTGCAACTAGCAGCGATGAATCGCGGGATTGATTCGCCGCCAGACAGCGCCATCCGCTGGCTAGACTGGGTCGGCGGGATCGCGACAGCAGTCGTCATTTTGGGGCTACTGCTTCCGATTCTGGCCGAGAGCCGAGCCGAATCTCGTAAGGCTGCCTGCCAAGATCAAATGCGGCAACTTGGCACGTCGATCACGCAATATGTGACCCGCAATTCGCAAGAACGATTGCCATTGGTCGCCGAATCTGGCCGAGAGGCTTTTGCGGGTATCTACGCGAATCGCCTGTATGACATGGGCCTCCTAGCCAGCCCATGGATGCGTTGGTGTCCTTCCATGGATCGACCTGCGACAGAAGAGTATAAATTGGCAAGTTTGAACTCAGTTACGCCGGTCGCAGAGCTTCACACGGTCTCCATCAACCAACTGAGCGAAATCCAACAAATTTCCGGTGGTCATTACGCATACACACTGGGGGTGGTTGATCATGATCACTACACTTCACCAAAGTTTGAAGGCCGATCATCTTTCGCAGTTCTATCCGATGCGCCTTTTATGAACACGAATAGTAAGAGTGGATTCCACGTCCTCAGCCACAACGGCGAGGGGATCAACGTGCTCTATGAAGATGGCCGAGTCAGGTTCATATCGATTACCGCCATCGATTCGATGCGTGACCACATTTGGCGAAATCATCATGGCAGTTCTGAAGCAGGCGTGAACGTGGACGATGCCTCGTTAGCCCCCAGCGGACAACCGCCATTCGTGACCGTCAAGCAACGCTAACGGCGGCGTGCTGTTCCGCCCGGCGACCGCTATTTTTTTAAAAGTTGGACGCACCGAATGCCGGCCTGTCGCAACCGAGCTTTACAGATCCCAAGACCCAATAAGAGTGCGGGAACCTCACCGCTCGGCTGCAAAATCGAATGAAGTGGGTGGTCACAGAGTAGGGGCATTAATCCGCGTTCGCTAGAACTTGCGGGCACTTGGCTCAGAAGCCGTTGGGAAATCCTTGGGAACCGACTGCGTTGAGACCTGGCCAGTCGCAGCCCATTCGGTACCGCGTTCGAGAATCGTCTGAAAACCGACACATTCCATTGAATAGTCTGCGTGGCCCCTCGCGGTATGAAAGACCCGACCACGCCCAAAATCGATGGTCATCAACATCGGTTCGTGCCGACCCGTGCCTTTATATTTCGGATCCGCATAGGCGGTTGCAAGAATCGTCATATTGTCTGCTGGCCCTCGAAGACGCTCATACAACTCGTCCTTGGTATGCATCCAAACTCGCGGCAGACCTTTGGTGATCGGATGCTCCGAGTTCCGAACGACAATTTGATAATTGTGCTGGGGACCATGCGCGCCTCCCTTGCCAGGCGACATATCTCGAATCACTTCGCCTTCACCGTTGATATAAACGTAGGGCCCTGATTTTTCATCACGGTCGCCCCAGCCACCAAGCCCGATCATTTTGTTGTAGGCATCCCACTTTGGCCAAGAATTATTAGCCGCATGCACGATGACAAGTCCACCACCTTGACTTACGAACTTTTCTAAACCTTTACGGGTCGAATCGGGAAGGTCCGCAGCACCCCAGCCAAAGTTGTTAATCAGCACGTCGTACTTAGTGAACTCAGGCTTAAAATTAGGATCACTTTTGGGCTGCGGCAAACTTTCATACTGGCCGGCATCATCGAGCGAATAATCCTTTAAACGATTCTCGCCTTTCCACAAATATTGAGTCCGAATGACATCGACCTGAAAACGTCCTGTCTCCTCTAAATACTTCTTCATCATCGCGGTTGTCTTCGGCCAGTCGCCGTGATTGTTCTGCCCATCCATGATCAAAACTTTTACTGGTTCGGCAGCAGACACCATCAATGCAGGGCCCAGAAAGAACAGAAGTATGAACGCACAGGTAACCAAGCGTTGCATGAAAAAACTCGCACTAAGGATTGGAAGACAACTAAAGCCCCTATATTTTAATCGGATCTCGCAGCAGCGACCATCGACCAACCGGCAAGCCAACCAATTACCTCAACTCCGCGGAAGATCGACTTTTCGGTGGCCCGGTGCCAACCTCTCAGCACGCGACTGCATCTAGCAGGTCGTTTCTTGCGATCTTGCGTCATACCAATCCCGAGAGGGAACAGAAAAACGCCAGCGACACCTAAGTCAGACCGCTACTGCAATTCAGCTAACGCTGCCATCGAATCCTTCAGCTGGCTGTAAAGACTTCGATAGATTGAAAACATCCGATCATAGGTTTTGACAGCTGCCCGTTGAGGGGCGGTTTCTTCGGCAACTTGGATCGTCGCCTTACACGCTGACTGAATTGAACGATAGGCTCCATCACCGACAGCGGCGAGCAAGGCAACGCCATAGGCGGGTCCCTGCTCTACTTCCAAATTGGTGACTTTCTTACCGAACACATCTGCCTGCATTTGTCGCCACATCGGATTCGTACTACCGCCACCTGAAACGCGAATCTGTCGCACTGGAACATCAAGCGATTGAATGATGTCCAGACTATCTCGAAGAGCAAACGTAATGCCCTCCATCACGCTGCGAGTCAAATGCCCGCGTGCGTGCGAAAGATTCAGCCCGACGAAACAACCTCTGGCTTGAGGATCAGCGTGCGGCGTGCGTTCACCGTTGAGATACGGCAAAAAGACCAACCCGTTGCTACCGGCGGCAATCGCCTGGGCTTCGGCGGTGGCCACATCATATCGCTTCTTGGCGGGGACTCCTGCCAAGCCTTGGATGACCGAATCAACCCACCATTGCAGCGAACCGCCACTGGTCAGATTGACGCCCATCATGTGCCATTTTCCATTTACTGCATGGCAAAAAGTGTGCAGACGACCGGCCGCGTCGTACTGGGGTTCGTCACTGTGAACGAACATCACACCACTCGTTCCGATGCTGGTGCTAAGCACTCCTTTCTTCACGACGCCATTCCCAACCGCGCCGGCAGCACAATCACCCGCCCCTCCAACCACTTTGCAACTCGTGGTCAGCCCCAAGACCTTGGCTGCCCCGCTAGTCAGCGTACCGGTTACCTCATCACTTTCGACTACGGACGGAAGCAGATCCGCATCAAGACCTAACTTCGACAGCAGTTGCTTCGACCACTTGCGACGGACAACATCAAGCAACAAAGTACCGCTGGCATCACTCACCTCGGTCACGTAGTTGCCAGTCAGGCGTCGCCGCACATCGTCTTTAGGCAGCAAGACTTTTGCCAAGCGATCAAAGTGTTCTGGCTCTTGATTACGCAACCACAAAATCTTGGGCGCCTGAAATCCTGTTAGTGCAGGGTTGGCAACCATTTTGATCAATCGCTTCCGACCACCCGCTGCAGAGGTGATTTCATCGCACTCCGCCACTGTTCTCTGATCGTTCCAGAGCAGTGCATTGCGAATGACTTGGTCATGCTTATCTAAGAAAACGGATCCGTGCATTTGACCACTCAGACCAATGGCCTTGATGGCGTCTGGTTTTAACTTGCTGGCCCGCATCACACCTCGCACCGTTTTGACAGTCGCCTTCCACCAATCCTCGGGATCTTGTTCGGTCCAACCGGGCTTGGGTTGGTGGAGCGGATATCCGGCATTCGCTTCGGCAAGGACCTTTCCAGCTTCGTCGATTAAAAGAGTTTTGGTCCCACTGGTACCAACATCGATCCCGAGGTAGAAGCTCATGACAATTCTGGGCGAGGCAAGGGTAAAAACGTGCAGCGGCTTGAACTTCGGAACACTATAGTGCGTAACAGGCTGGGACTGTAGCAGATCAAGTCACGGCGGCAAAAAATGCCGACGGGCGTTTGCCTGCTATCAATTCTTTTTCATCACCGAGCTGCTTCGTGATTCTTCGCAACCCCTCGTTCAACCGCCGCCGCATGCTCCTGGGAACCTCAGCGATGATTGGTGGCACTGTCGCCGGTTGCGGGGCACGCGAGCAACAAAAACCAGCACGCCCACGTCCCGAAAGCCGTAACGTTCCTTTACGCATTCTCTTGACTGGGTCGGCAAGGGACGCGGAAACCCTGGAACGTGGCTGGGGAGCAATCGCAGATCATCCGCTGGCGATCGAGATAATCGACTCAACCCGGGATGATGCGCAGGCGTTGTCTGAGGGGGTATTAACCCAAGCCAAAAAATGTGATGTCTTGATCTATCCGCTGATGTTGGCTTCCGATCTCGAAGCCAGCGAGTCGATCACGGCACTTTCTGATGGAGAGGTCAAGCAATGCGATACCGGTGGTGAGCTTTACGCCACGCTGCGTGCCGGGGCGGCGTGTTATTCCGGCAAGAATATCGGCATCCCGCTTGGCGCACCACTGCCTGCCATCATCGCCTACGACGAGCTTCCCGATTTCGGTGAGGAACAGAGCCTCGACTGGGAATCCTACGATGATTTGGTTAAGAACCACTGGTCAGGCTCTGCAGGCGAACCGACTGCTCCCGGCTACGCAGGCGCGATGTTCCTGTGGCGAGCCGCCAGCAACACTCCATGGCTGTTTGAACGTGAAACGTGCGAACCACTCATCGATACAGAACCCTATGTCGAAACGCTGAACCAGATGCTGACGACTCACACCGCCTGCAAAGCGAAACTCGAGACGCCCGAGGCGATTTGGGACGCTGTCACCGAGGGAAAACTCCAGGGTGGCATTGGCTTCCCAAGGATTCGTAGTGAGGCCAATCGTGAGCCTGCTGTGGTCCGCAATCTTCCGGGCGTGAATAACATCTCCAGAGTCTTGCTGGATGCGTTCTCTCCGCTCGCCTCCCTTTCGATTAATTGCCGCCAAAGCACACTGGCTAAACAGTTCATTCAGTGGATCAGCGGAGGGGAGGGGAGTGCGGCCACTCGGAATCAAATCGGCGGAATGACCAACATTCGCGTCCAGATTAACCAAAATGATACCTCGTCAAATTCGGGCAGTACCCCCCACTATGACCGCTGGCTGGCCGAACAGTTGACCGCACCGGTTAACTTACCAACCCTGCAAATCCGCCAGGGCAGTTTCTATTATCAAGTACTTGATCAACAGATCCTTCGTACCCTACAAGGTGACGCGACGCCGAAAGAAGCATTAGCGAAGGTCGCCGCGCGGTGGCGAGCCAAGAATGCAGAAATCGGGACCGATGCTCAACTGCGAGCCTGGCGGCGGGCTCAGGGAATGCGAGGTTAACGAACCCCGCTAAAGGGGATTCCAATGGCTATCCCTTCCACAAAAGCAGAAACAGGACATTCACCCGCCTTCTGTTCACCGCCACTGCTAACGGGCGATCACTTTTGCTCTCTGGCAACCGCTTTTGCTCTCTGGCAATACAGCGCAGATCTGAAACCACCGCATAAAGTGCAAAAAACTCGCGGTCACTTCCGCGAGTCTCTTCATCTTCAAACAGGTGAGCGACAATGAATTCGTTGTCGTCTTAGTCTTCTTTGGTGGCCTCGGGCTCGCTATTTGCATCCTCGGCGACCGCATCCTCGGCGACCGCATCCTCGGCGACCACACCGGCCGCAACGGGCTCGCTGCTATCGGTTTCATCCGCATCGAACGCGGGGCGTTCGGCACTGCGACTAACGCGATCGTTCTTACCGACCAACTCAAGAATGGCACGCTCCCCAGCATCACCCAATCGCGGTGTTGCAAGCCTTAGGATTCGCGTATACCCACCGGGCCGATCCGCGTAACGTGCGGCGATTGAATCGAACAAAATCCTTGCCGCTTCTTTGTCGCCAATGAGCTGAATCACGCGTCGTCGGGCGGCGACAACGGGAGCGCGGGCATCTGCCCACTTATGCCAATCATCGCTCTTCCTCCACTCACGGTAGGCGTCAGTGCCACGCTCTGCAGACGTTTCGTACTGCCGAGCAGCGTCCGCAGCAGGCAGTGACCTCTTGGCGATGGTGATGCATTTCTCCACCAACGGACGAACTTCCTTCGCCTTGTGCAGCGTGGTCGTAATACGACCCGCAACTTTGGGCGCGTTGTCGTCGTAAGTGGAATCTCGTTCGGTCAAAAACAGTGCGCTGGCCAAGTTCTTCAGCATCGCTTTGCGATGGCTTGGGCTTCTTCCGAGCGTGCGGCCTTTTCTTCGGTGACGCATGGGGTCAAGTCCGTCGAATGTTTGGGTGGAAAGTGGTGATTCGCTAGAACAAAGGTTGGTTCGGTACACGCATACCAAGGTGCAGCCCGTACTGGGACAATTTCTCGCGAACTTCATTAAGGGTTGTGTCACCGAAGTTACGAACTTCCAAAAGAGCATCCTCCGTTCTTTGAACGAGATCACGCACGGTTTGGATATTCTCACTTTCGAGGCAATTATTCGCTCGGACGCTCAGCCGCAGATCGGCCAACGTCATATTCAGCTTGGCTTCCAATTGGGCTTCCGGCGATCCCGCACCTCCACGAGCAGCCGAGAAAATACTCGGTCCCAACTCGCGGTACTGGACGAATGGATTCAGGTGCTTCCGTAGAATCTTGGCCGATTCGACCAACGCCAACTCGGGACTTACCGATCCATCCGTCCAAATTTCCAAGTTTAATTTATCGTAATTCGTTTTCTGACCGACGCGTGTTTCTTCGACTTCGTAGCGAACACGGGTAATCGGGCTAAAAACTGCATCGATTGGAATGATGCCGATCTCGTGATCAACGCTGCTGTGTTCGGTGCTTGGCACATAGCCGCGACCATTCTCGACGACCATTTCCATCATAAATGGAACGTCCTCGGTCAACGTCGCAATCACCAAATCTTTGTTGATCACCTCGACATCGGAATCAGTCTGGACGTCGGCACCAGTGATAACCCCAGCTTTGTCGCTTTCGATCGTAATCACGCGAGTCGCCTCGCTGTGGTTCCGAACGACCAAGCTCTTCACATTGAGAACGATTTCGGTCACGTCCTCGAGGACGCCTGGGATCGTGGTGAATTCGTGCTGGGCGCCGCGGATTTTAATCTGCGTGACCGCACTTCCCATCAAGCTGCTCAACAAGACTCGGCGGAGACTATTGCCCACCGAAGCCCCAAAGCCTCGCTCGAAAGGTTCGGCGGAAAAATTACCATAGCTGCCGGTCAGTGAATCGCGGTCAACTTCAAGTGTGCTTGGCAGTTCCATGCCTCGCCAACGAATATGCATCGTCAAATACCTCTGACCTGAGAGACGGATATTGGAGGTGGTGGTCGGGATCGGATTGCGAAAGGATCAATCCGAGCATGAGCCGCCCGCTATCAGGGCGGCGGCATTCAACAGCAGGTCAACCCGGCAAGTCGGGAGACCT
>JAYZAR010000025.1:0-6958 GCA_036339635.1 Planctomycetota bacterium
ACGGCAAAGCGACTGATGTGCAAAACAATTTTGTGATCGGGCCAGAGTATGTGCCGGCACCCGAGAACAAAGTAATCGATGGAGTCCCTCGTGGAACGGTTCGGCAATTCAAAATCGACTCACTGCAGACCAAGATCTTTAATCCTGGGATTGCCAGAAAGCAGTTTGGCACGGTCGATCCGAAGAATCCAAAGACACTGATCGTTGAGACGCACGAGATCGATTTTGAGCGACAGATTACCGTCTACGTTCCTGCCCAGCATCAGGAGGGGGCAACAACACCATTCATGGTGGTTCACGATGGGCCGAAGGGTAAACCGAATCTCGCTCTACCGCGAATCTTAGACAATCTGATAGCGCAAAAACGAATCCCGCCAATCGTTTTGATCCAGATGGCCAATGGGGGTGGTGACGCTCAGGGGCATCAACGTGGCAGGGAGTACGACAATATGTCTGGGTTGTTCGCTGAGTACATCGAGACCGAGGTTTTGCCTCGCGTCGAAGAAAAGTATCAGTTGAAATTGACGAAAGATCCGGAGGGGCGGGCTGTGATGGGATCCAGTTCGGGCGGTTCTGCTGCTCTGATCATGGCCTGGTTTCGTAATGATTTGTATCGACGCGTCCTGACCACTTCAGGAACCTTCGTCAACCAAGCGTGGCCTTTTGACCCTGACTATCCCGACGGTGCGTGGGGATTCCACAAAACGATTCTCCCCAACAGTCCCAAAAAGCCGATTCGCTTGTTTATTTCTGTTGGCGATCGTGATCTTTTGAATCCCAATGTGATGCGCGATGGTATGCACGATTGGGTGGCAGCGAATCACCGGATGGCCGAGGTGTTGAAATCAAAAGGCTACGAGTACCAATACCTCTTTTGTCGCAACTCGGGTCACGGTATTCGCAACGCCAAAGCACAGTTCCTTCCGCACGCCATTGAGTGGGTGTGGGCCGGCTATGGCGAACGCGCGATCAAGTAGTGGATAACGTGAGATCCGGTAACTGGCCCGGGAGAGCTGAAGTGTTTGCTTAATTGATCGCCGTTTACTAATCGCCTTTTGTTGCAGACACGTCGATGCTTTCTGGCTGTGCTGCTGGGGCCAAAACCCAAAATTTGGCGAGCAGTTCCAGTCGCTTTATGTTGAACGATTTTAAACTCGGGGCTCTTGGGATCTAGCGTTTTGCGGCGAGCGTTCAGTGCTTTGATTTCGGCAGCCAAAACGCTACGTTCGCTTTGTGTCTTGGATACCCAGCGATCGACTTGAATTTTGACATCATTCCAGTGGTTGCTACGAAAGACAGACGTGGGGAGCCCTTCGCTTTTGACCAACTTCGCCCCAACAAGATTCGCAGTCCATGCATAGCGAACGGCGTCTGGTTATTTGACTTTCAGACGGCTTACGACAACTGTATTGGTGTCGAGTCTGGCAGCAGCCCAGTGCCCAACGTAATCTTTTCCGGCGATTTCGCATCGCTGCCGAACGCTCCCGTTGCAGTACCATGTGATCGCTCAAGAAGTGTGGTCGTGAGACTTGCCCCAGCAGAGTCACTGGTGAGATCACAAAGAAGATGGAAGCGAGAATGATCTGGTTCAATTGACTCATGATGTTTGACTTAAATTCTAGAATTCGGCAATTCACATCGATTCATGTCCTAGACACACGACTTGCACCCCGTTGCCCGAAGTTTTATCAGCCCCGCTGAGTCTGGGAGGCCAAGTGCGGGTTGTGCAGTGCGCAGGCAGAATGGGGTCTCCATTGTCGGCTAGCGTTTTTCCTGGCTGCCGATTGAAGCGGTTGTCGCGGAATCGCGAGCAATGGAATGAAGGAATGGGGCCCGCCAGGGGGACGCACGTGAGGTTGGCGGCCGAAGAACGGTCACACCGGCCATGCATCACAACTGCCAACCATTGCTCTGGCGATCGCGGCTCGTCGAATCGAGGAGTCAGCCGTGAGCTTATGGTGAGATTTCGCCGGTGGCAGACGAGTAACAGTGCGATTTGAAAAGCTACTCGGGACGCACTTTGGGGCTGTTCGATGGTAGCCACCCAGGGGGATTTGGTTCTGGTTGGTGCCAAGTGACGCAGCCTGAACGGCCTAATCATTAGAACCAAATCGTAGATGCAGATGGGGTATCCAACGCTTGGTTTCGCTAATTCACCGGATGAAAAATCGAGATTTCCTGGTGAAATCGTTCTTTGGCAAGAATTCGCCTCTGGAATGGTGGTAAGATTAATGGTCGATTTTCTTTCGTTCGAGCTTTTTAAGGGATTGATTAGATGCTTTTTTCACGTTGCCTCGTGGCGTTTTTACTTCTTTTTTGCGGGTTTGTGGTCGGCTGTGGCGGGAGCAACGAGCCAACGGTGATCAGCGATGGTGAGCTTCAGCAATACATCGAAGAGAACGCGGCCGATATCGCTGAGCAAGAGCGGATCGACGAGATGGAGGAGCTAGCCGAAGCCGAAGAGGAGGCAGAAGACGAAGAAGAGTGAATTTGTAAGTTCTTGTTCTTTTCCAGCGAACGTCAGCAACGTTGGCTTCGATGCCCGTAATTGCTGATCAGCTTTTTACGTTGAGTGTTCTTTTCTAAACAGGTTTCAAAGAAATGCGGATTTCAAAAAAACAAAGCGGGTTCACGCTCGTTGAACTGTTGGTCGTGATCGCGATCATCGGAGTGCTCGTGGGATTGCTGCTCCCTGCTGTGCAGGCGGCGCGGGAAGCGGCTCGACGTATGAGTTGCAGTAATAACTTCAAACAAGTTGGTTTGGCAATTCACAACTACCACTCGGCCTACAAGCAGTTGCCATTGCAGGGTGGTGGAACGGGACTCAATGGTTTGCCGCCTATCGGTCGAACTGACGAGCCACCTGGGAATAACCAAAATGATTTGAGCTTTCTGGTGGGGCTGACTCCATTCATGGAACAGCAGGCTTTATGGGAAGATATTTCGAATCCGTTCCTTGTTGTCTCGACCGATAATGTCTATGCAGCAATGGGCCCTCGACCGACCATCGCGTTGAGTCGCCAAGGCCAGAATCCATACACTCCCTGGTTGACTGAGATTCCAACTCTTCGCTGTCCCAGCGATCCCGGAGTTGGTTTGCCGGCGCAAGGCCGAACCAACTACGGATGTAATCTTGGCGATGCCATCCACCGTAATCAAAATGGATTGAGAAATAATGCCGGGATTTCCACCGCAGGGATGGCGCGAAATACACGAGCAGCGTGCCGGGGCGCCTTTGTACCGCGGAAAGATTCAAAATTTCGTGACATTCTTGATGGTCTCTCCAACACCATTGCGTGTGGCGAAATGATCACTGACCTTGGCGATCGTTCGATCCAGGGTACCGGGCTGCACGCGCGAAATAATGGACTCGGCAACAGTAACGCGATGCTGGACCCGTCGGTTTGCCGCCCGTTCATTGATCCTGAGCGTCCCACAATTTGGGCGGAAGGCGTTGCGCTGTCGGGCGGTTCGCAAAACCGGCGTGGTTTCAAATGGGCGCTTGGTCGTCCTATGTACACCGGTATCACGACCATCCTGCCTCCAAATAAAGAAGTTTGTATGAACGGTGGTTCGACCGGCCGCGGCGTGGTGCCACCTAGTAGCTATCACCAAGGTGGAGCGCACGTCTTGATGTGCGATGGTGCCGTGGTCTTCATTACCGATTCAATCGAGGCAGGAAATCAAAATGCACCAAACGTTCGTCGGATTGGCCCTCCCAATTACGCGGCCCCCGGATCGAAAAGACCTTACGGCTTGTGGGGTGCACTTGGCACCCGTGCTGGGAAGGAGACGGTTGAAGAGCAACTGAATCAGTAAGGTTAGAGGATAAAACTTGGTCAAAGCATTTCATATCAAGTTGTTCGCACCTGAAAACACCGAGCCTGGTAACTGTCCATTGGATGATTGCTAGGCTTTTTTCATACCGTGATCGAATCATGCAGAGCTTGCTAAAGCACGCCCTCAAAGAGATCAAATCGCGGGTGCGAAGTGGTGTTGCTCGAAAGAAAATCTCGATTCTCAGCCCTGCGATAACACGCTCTCGCATGAGTGGGATTTGAATCAGGATGCGTTTCGTTTTACCAACACCGAGTGATCCCAATCAACCGTGACTTCGATCTTGTGGCGAGGTCGAGTGTTTGACGCTTTGTTGATCCAGGTCGTGGAAACGTAACACTAGCGTGTGTGGCTGGAACGGTTCGCTCGGATGGATTGCGATTGAGAGTGAGCTGGCAGATCCGCTTACGCCCTGGTGCTAAGAACGACGTTTTCTGTTCATGCCGGGGTGAGAACTCAAGTCGCAATGGATTTTGGAAGTTTGCGTTAGATTTTTTCACTGCGGTAGCGGTCGGCTGGAGCGAGTCGATGCGGTACGTTCTGTATAGTGAACGCCATTTTTGTTAGAGAGGAGACGGGCTGGTTGTGAGAAGAAAACCCCTTATTGCATGAAGCAGTTGCGGAGCGATTATTTTTTGGTCGCGTTGGTTCGGCTCTACTGTTTATCGCCAGTCACCGAGCGAATTCATGAGTCCGCTTATTTAGGCGGCCCCCCTTTCGTGTCACCCGCCGCTTATTAGCATTCTGCCCTTCCAGACTTCACTGCACTCGTCTGCTGACAGTTGAACCAAGCGGCACACTCCAATCACCTGTACGACCGAACGAATGATGAAAAAAAATCTGATTGTTTTGAGCATCTCCTTCGCGTTGGCGTTACCATCCTTCGCGAAGACGCGCAAAAACGTTGTTCTGATCTTGGCGGATGATCTTGGTTGGGCTGACACGACCCTTTATGGAAAGACCTCTTTTTATGAAACGCCGAATATCGAGCGCCTCGCCGCAAGAGGAATGACCTTTTCAGATGCGTATGCGAGTCCAATCTGTTCACCGACGCGTGCGAGCATCATCACGGGCCAGAATCCTGCTCGGCATGGGATGACAGCGCCGGCGGCTCATCTTGAAATTGAAAGATTTCAAGCGACTGCCGGTGACACTGGGCCGCCGCATCAGAAAAGTACCAACGTCCGTTCGGCAACTCGCTTGGATCCATCGTTGCCAACGCTTGCCAAAGTGTTGCAGAACGCTGGTTATGCGACTGCTCATTTTGGAAAATGGCATTTGGGACGCGATCCGCATTCAGCGTTGGAGCTCGGTTTTGATGTGGATATCCCGCACTGGTATGGACCAGGGCCCAAGACTAGCTACCTCGCTCCCTGGAATTATCCGAACCTGAAAGAAAGGTTCGTTGGCGAACACATCGAAGATCGAATGGCGGAGGAGGCGGTTCGGTGGTTAAAGGAAAGAGATCGCAGCAAGCCCTTCTTGATGAACTATTGGCAGTTCTCTGTTCACGCGCCGTTCGGTGCCAAGCCTGAGTTGATTGACCGCTATCGAGCAAAGGTAAAACGAGAGGATTCACAGCAGTCCCCCACATATGCCGCGATGGTGCATTCATTGGATGATGCTGTAGGCAGTCTGCTCGACGCGATCGATGCCGAGGGAATCGCCGAGGATACGGTTATCATCTTTTATTCAGACAATGGCGGAAACATCCATTGTGGGCTTGAGGAAGCTGATGCATCGGGTGAAAAGTACATCACTGCCATCACCAGTAACCATCCGTTGCGCGGTGGAAAGGGAGGCATTCATGAGGGAGGTGTTCGTGTTCCAGCTGTGGTTGTTTGGCCGGGAATTACAAAGCCAGGATCACGCAGTGATGTCCGCATTCAATCAAATGATTTGTATCCAACCATTTTGCGAATGGTAAACCTTGAATGGCCCAAAGATTACGAGATCGATGGAGTTGATTTTAGGCCGGCTTTACGTGGCAAGTTAATGGATCGCGGGCCAATGTTTACCCATGTTCCAGGCCACGGGAACACACCACAGTGGCTGCCTCCGTCGATGTCGGTGCATCATGGTGATTGGAAGCTGATTCGTACCTTTTATTATGGTGACGCTGGAAAGCACGAGTATCGCCTTTACAACCTTCGTGAAGATATCGGTGAAAATCGGAATCTCGCTGACAAACACCCAGACAAAGTTAAGAAGCTCGATAACCTGATCGAAGATTACATCATCGCTGCGGATGTTGTTGTCCCAAGACCAAACCGCAATTTTGATCCGGCAAAGTTTGATCCTTTACGAATCGGCGTCCAGGCAGGTGGCTTGAAGATGCCTCCGCCCGCAAAAGGAGCCAAGACGCAGCAAAAAGAGAGCAAGACAAAACAGCAAGGCGAGACTTCCACTTCCAATGGCAAAAGATTATTGGGGTGGGCCGCCAAGAGTGCCGACGTCAAATTTGATTCAGATTCGCTGGTAATCACCGTTCCGAGCGGTCGTCAATCTTTTATCACGAATGCGAAGTTGCGAATGGATGGGCCCGTTGAGCTCAAAATGCGGGTCCGATCTGAGGCAAGTGGAACAGGACAAATTCAATGGCGGACCGAAGAACAAAAGAGCTTCCCCGAAATTGGCCAAGTCCAATCTTTTGAAGTTGTCGGTGGCAAGTGGCAGGATTTGAATGTTCCACTTGCAATTCACGGAAAGTTAATCCACCTTCGTCTGTTTCCACCTCGGCAAAAGCAGCCATTCTTGATTGACTGGATGGAGCTCGCACCGGCCGCTGTGAGAAAAGCGGTGCGCAAACGTTGGGATTTTCATGTAAAGGGAACTGCTGTGACGCGGCCGTGAGTTTCTCGTTCGATCATTCGACCGAGCACCACATACGAGCTGCTAAGATCTATCACTTGCCTATAGAAAAACGCTGCTGGTCAGCATTTAGAAGCCGGCTTATGAAGTGCGGAGTGAGGGGGCGATAGCGTGATGAAAAGCCCTCGGAACGCGGTCCACGCGATCCTGCGTTTTTCGGTGATGTGACTCGCATTGAAATTCAATAATACCAGGACCTTTTTCAAGGAGAACACAAGGAGCCGTTATGAAGTTGATGAAGCTAAGTTCC
>JAYZAR010000026.1:0-12285 GCA_036339635.1 Planctomycetota bacterium
CCTGCTGCAAGTGATTGCTATTGGATGAAACGAACTTCCGCCCCCAGTCGTCAAAACACATACCGTGCTGCGCTGCGCCGCTGGTAAGTTCAAATTGCTCAGTGCGCGGATCAAGGGTAAGGTCTCGACCGCGAACATTGATCGCCGATGATTCCGGCTCACCCGGATGACGCACCATCCCCCCGACGCTGCTGCAGGCGATATGCAGACGGTTATCTAGATCCCAACGAAAGGAATTCATCAGACCTTGAACATTGGAGGTCCCGAAACCTGTTAGGACAACCCTTTTCTCGTCAGCAACGCCATCCTGATCCGTATCTTTCAAGTAGATCAGATTGGGCGCATCACCGACGAACAAACCGCCATCGTAGGGCAGCAGTCCAGTTGGCCAAAGCAATCCTTCCGCATAGATCGTGCGATGGTCAAAAACTCCATCTTGGTCTCGATCAGTCAACCGGGTGATCCGCGAAATTGCTTCATCACGTTCCTCACTGTAGCCACGCATCTCGCAAACGAAGAGCGCGCCGTCAGCAGCCCACTCAATCGCGACCGGCGTGGAAATCAGCGGTTCTGACGCAACCAACTCCATTCGAAACCCGTCAGCTATCTGAAAAGACTTGAATGCTTCCGAGGCCGGCGTAGGTGGAATGCGCGGTAACTCAGCAGAAAAGTCACCCTGGCCAAACGTTGAGTTGGCAGCGGAAGCCGCAAACAGCATACAGATCAAAACACGAATCATCATTTTTCCACACCAAGCAAGGCACGCATTCCATTCATCAAGACACCTTCGACGCTCTTATCAACCTTTGAAGCGCGTTGGCTAGTTTCGTAACCGCCCTGACCATAGCCGATTTCCGTTCCAATATATCCGGGCCCATAATCACCATATGCCGCCATCGCCACTTGCAAATCACTTCGCATTGTCTTGGCGGCCAACTGGTATTCGACAAACAACTCGCCGGGCATATGCAGAATCCGCACCTTTCCAACCTTCAAACAACCCAGCTCTATCTTGTGGCCATTGCGGCACCTCATCAGCCAAGCTAAGTCATCAGGTCCACCCCAATACTGGGTCGCATCCCACTCGTTGAGTTTGTTACGAAGCTCCACCTCGTTGAGGTGGGGAGCCGGGGGAATCGCAACAGGCTCAAACGTCCAATCAAGATCATCAGGAGTGATTGGAAAGACCTCCGCATCGTCGAACGCTGACTGCATTGCAGCTGCCATGCGTGTTGCCAGAATCATGCGATTCTCTTTCGCGCCGTCGTTGTATTTTCCAGCACCGATATTCCCACCGGCGCCATTGAAATGCACGTGCAAAATGTTCGGCATATCCTGCCCCCGAATGAATCTCGCGATTCCCGGAAAGTCTGGGCCAGGGATTCCAGTGCGGTAGTAACTTTGCGGATGACAGGCGTAATAAGTCAGCACAGCCACCGGCGTTTCGCCGTTGAAAAACGTCAAAGAGTTTAAGTCTGGATCAATGACCCCTTCCGGCTCGGCACGCAAGGCAGGGTCTCGGCACGTGGTGTAACGCGTCGCGCGAACGCGGCCATCCTCGCCCAGCAGGCGTCGATTGGAGGCAACTTTTTGCACTTCTGCAGTTCCAAATCCTGCATGGGTTATTGGGGTTGGACTTGCCACGGCCTCCACAACGGCTTGCTCCAGGCGATCCAACACCTCTCGGGCGAAGGAGCCATCGTGACAGCCGAGATCTGACACCCCAATTTGGTGCAAGAAACGCTCCGCCGAAAAATCACAGCGGGGCGCGTCGTGTTGATGAAGTGTATGGACCGCCACTCGCTCTCGCGTCGTCCCCGCAGCCGTTGCCAAGCGATCCCGAAAGGCGTCGTGCGCCTCGTTGCCGATCCCAATCCAGTCGACTGCGCACAATACGATCGGCTTCCCCGATCCCATCAACACGATGCCACGGCAACGGAGCCCAAGTTCCTCCACACGAATCACGCGGTCGTAAGCCATCATAAATCCGACCGGTGGAGTCGCATCGATATCAAACTTTGCCAACCGGAGCCTACCCTCGTTCGCCGACGCTAAGTTCGCGACCAACAGACAGGCTAAAAAAATCAAGTGTCTCATCATTTTTCTAATGTCACAAAAGGCTGGTTGTCGCAAAATATTGCGTTTGAGGGAAAAAGTTGACCCAAATCGTGAAAACCTTAGCGTAAGAGGGGAGATGCGAGACAGTGGAAACAGTGATGGCCAGGCACACAAGTGCCATGATTGTTTTTCAAAAAACACTGACGGGTTCGCTCAATGATTGTCTTAATTACTTCGTTCGATTGACTTTTGGACGATGGGGTTGGATCTGGGCCTGAAAATCTCCCAGGCTGTGCCAGTAAGTCGGTTGGTTCAAGTCAACTTCGGCGATCGCGAGCGTTCCAAACTGCTCTGCGTGCGCAAGCGTTCTGCCATCATGGCCATAAATTGCTGATCGGATCCAGTCACGACTAAATTCGGTGTAGGTACTGCTGACGACATAGACATGGTTTTCGCAAGCCCTGGCGGCAGCCAACAACGGGTTGCATCCCCAAACGGGCCAGGCAATCACTTCGGCGCCCTGATTAGCAAGCTCTCGAGCGACCTCGGGAAAAAAGCCGTCGTAACAAATCATCATGCCAACCTTGCCAAACCGCGTCTCAAAAACGGGCAGTTCCTTGCCTGGCGTCAGACCTCCTTCGATCTCGCCTCGTGGCAAGCAAACCTTGCGGTATTTGCCAACCAATTTCCCCTCGGGCGAGAGCAATACGGAAACGTTGTAGAGCAGATGCGCGTCGCGTTCAATTAAACCAGCAACGATGTACAGATTGTACTTTTTCGCCAGCGTTTTGAAGTAATCAGTCGACGGTCCAGGAATCGCTTCGGCAGCATCTGCGTAACTCCCCTTGGTTCCGTAGTAGGTAAGCGTCTCAGGCAGCACCACCAGATCGACCCGCTCTTCTGCCGCTTGGGCTATGAAGGTCGCAAACTGTTCGCACTTCTGCTGACCTGTTTCGCCTTCGCGGGGTTGATAGTGAACCGAAGCCAACCGAACAACTCGAGTTGGAGGCGGATCCACCCTCCGTAGCGTCGGCGCGGACCAGCAAACTTTCCCGTGAGGCTTGCCCCAGCGAAAATACAATTCGACTTTAACGATCACGGCATCCGGCGGTGCGACGTAAGTGCCTGCCAACTTCGTCCAAGGCCCTTCCACCGACACCGGCTTAGGAAACTCCGGCTCCGCCCTGGGACGTTCACCCGACCGATAAGAACTATGAACTGGCTCAGATCTCAAAACTTTTTGCCCGTCCGCATTGAGCCAGAGAAGACGAACGACCGCCACACGCCGTGGCAGGTCCAAGCCGGCGGTTTTGCGCTGAACCGAGAACCGATAGTGCTTGCCACCTTCGACTGAATACTGGCGAGACCAAGAGCCGGCCAATCCAGCTCGCTCGTCAGCGGCAATCGTCCACTGCGGCCCACCTTGATATCCATCAGAAAGTTCATAAGTCGCCGCCGGCCGAATCTCTTCGCGGGGAGACTCAAAGTTCCAATCTGTCTGATGCGCTTCCTGGCTTAACACCAAGCAAGGCAGGCAAAAGAGTAACCCGGCAGCTACCAATATTCTCATGGCGGGACCCATTCTCATTGAGTACCTGCTCGTTCAGCAGGTCACCCAGAAGGCGTGATGTCTGCTTGTATTGTAGCCAACAAAGCATCCGCTTTGCGACTTTGCTGCCAGAGCAACGTCTGCCAGCAGAAACGGATGCTTGGAGTCGCGTTGGGTCGACGTCTTGCATGAAATGAAGCAAAACGAAATACACGCGAGAAAAACACACGCGAAGCGAATCGCGGTGGGAGCAGCAGGCACATTCAGACGCATCGCCGCCCCCCCCAACCTGCAGGATTACTCGTCCGTGACTTCGGCTTCTCTCACCTTGGCCATTTCGGTCGCCTGAGTCTCATATTTCTTGGTCAGCTCCTGCACCTCCTCCTTCAGCTTGTCACGATCGTCTTCGCTAAATTCTTTGGACTTCTCGCCAGCATCCGCGGCCTTGTTGGCATCACGGCGAATGTTCCGAATCGAGATTTTCGCATCTTCGGCCAGCTCTTTGATTCTGGAGACCATTTTCTTGCGGACTTCGGTCGACAACGGCGGCACATTGAGTCGAACGATGCGGCCATCATTCTGCGGATTGAGGCCTAAGTCACCTGCCACGATTGCTTTCTCTATATCTTTGATCGTGCCTGCATCGTAAGGGCGGATCACAATCTGCTGCGGCTCGGGCGTACCAATTGAGGCAAGCTGCTTCAGAGGTTGTGTCGATCCGTACGCTTCGACTTTGATCGAATCGACCAGTCCAGGCGTGGCCCGTCCAGTACGAATTCCGGTCAAGTGATCACCCAAAACAGCGATCGCCTTTTCCATTCGTTCTTCGGCGTCCATCAAGATTTCATCAGCAGGCATGTTGGCATCCTTGTGAATGAGATTCGCGAGTATCGAAATTTGGTCAACCGAGGTTTGGCTTACGTTTTTGCTCCGATCCAAGTTCCAACCGTATCTCCGGAAACGGCACGAACGATGTTGCCATCCTTCTTGAAATTGAACACGAGGATCGGTTTCTCATGCTCTTGGCAAAGGGCGATTGCAGTCGCATCCATCACCTTCAAATTCTTCTGAATCACTTCGGCGTAGCTTAACGACTCATAGAACACTGCGTGAGGGTTTTTCTCTGGGTCATCGCTGTAGACCCCGTCAACCCGTGTCGCTTTGAGCACAACATCGGCATCTAGTTCAAGGGCGCGCTGGGCGGCTGCGGTGTCCGTGGTCACAAACGGGTTGCCGATCCCTGCCGCCAAGATAACCACGCGTCCCTTCTCTAGATGGCGGATTGCACGCCGCCGAATGAAGGTTTCCGCGATCTTTTCGGTCGGGATCGCGGACATGACCCGAGTCTGCAACCCAACCGATTCGAGGGCGTCTTGCATCGCGAGTGAGTTGATCGTCGTGGCAAGCATCCCCATGTAGTGGGCGGTCGCTTGCTGGACCAAGGCATTGCTGCCGGAAAACTGAGCTCCCCGCAAAATATTCCCACCGCCAATCACAATCGCAATCTGGCATCCAGACTGATGGGCCTGCTGGATCTGTCGGGCCATATCTCCGGCTTCTTCGCCGTTGATCCCACGTCCCCCGCTGTCCGCCAAGCTTTCTCCGCTGAGCTTCAAGATCACACGTTGGTACCGCAATTGGGAGTCAGGCATCTTGTTTCTGTAAGTGGGGGATTCGTGGTTAAAAAGTTGACATTAGGAAATTCAACGCGGGAACACTGTCCGGTTGCTCCACCAAAACAGATCCGGACGAAGCGTCCGCGAACCCAATCCTCCGCACCAATGCCACAGAGAATGACCAGATCATACAAAAAAACCTCGCCGATCCGAGGGGATAAGCGAGGCTGTGTTGCGTAGGAGCGGTCGATTAGGAATCTTGCTTTTCGCCGATAATCCAGTGCCAATAGTTCTTGACGCCCATATTGTGGCTCTTCGCGTACTCACCGACGCTTTGCTTGTCGTCTTTGACGAACGCTTGCTCCAACAACGCACGCTCAGCATAGAAATTCTTCATCCGGCCTTCGACCATCTTCTCGACGATATTCTCCGGTTTCCCCTCAGCCAAAGCGGCTTCTTTGAGGATCTCCCGTTCCTTAGCGACCAGTTCCTGATCGATCGAATCTTTATCGAGTGCGGCAGGCTTCATCGCCGCAACGTGCATCGAAACGTCCTTCGCCGCATCGTCGTTGCCGCCTTCGATTTCTAGCAGCACGCCTGCGGTCGTACCCGCGTGGTGCATGTAGCCACCGCAGGTATTTGCCACACGAACAAAACGGCCGACGTTAAAGACTTCTCGAATGCGATTGAACAGATCATCCTTTTGTTGGGCCAAGGTCGTGCCACTTTTTGAAGGTGACTCCAAAGCCAACAATTCTTCGCTGGTCGCGACATCGTTCTCGGCGAGGGCCGTCGCCAAGTCATCCGCCAGCTGTACGAAGTCTTCGTTGGTTGTGACGGGCGAGGATTCGCAGAGTAGCTCGACCATCGCACCAACGGGCTTGTCGGTGCCCATGTGCAAACCGAATCGACCAAACGCAGTCTCGCGATCACTTCTTTTATCGAGCAATTGCTGTCCTCGCTTACGGAGGACTTCCACTGCTGCTTCTTGATCGCCACCGGCTTCCTGCAGTGCTTTTTTGCAGTCCATCAATGGCAATCCGGTTCGCTCGCGGAACGCCTTGACCGCTGCTGCCGTGATTTCGGCCATTTCTCTTTCTCCAAACTTGATACTAGTAGGTGTGAGATTCACTAATCTGACGCCATCCCCTTGAGCAAGGTGATGGGTTTCGGCCGACAAAAAGCTCATCGACCACAATTTTTAACGTATGCCGGAATCACCCGGCTAGCTTTCGACCAAGTTCCGCCAGGCTTCGCTTGGAAAGCTACCGGTTTCCAACCGAGGTGCAGCCTGGCTTTGGCCAGTCGTACTTCCAGTTGTTCATTCAGAACGACTTGCTCAGCTATCGCCTGATGGCTGCTCGCCGGCAGTTGCTGCTTCTTGTGCATCCGCTGCCGCTTTGCCCGCCCCATCACTGGATGTCTCGTCACCAGCCTTGCTCATCGCCAGTTGGCCTTTGCCGGTATTGATCGCATCGGCCAAATGACGCAGAACCAGTTCAACGCTGCGAATCCCATCATCGTTCCCGGGGATCGGCAAATCGACGTCGCTAGGATCGCTGTCAGTGTCAATCAATGAAACGGTGGGGATACCGAGACGCTTCGCTTCTCGAATCGCGTTCCGCTCTTTCCCTGGGTCAACGATAAACAAGCATTCGGGCAAACGGTTCATCGTTCGCAGACCGTTTAGGTTCCGATACATTTTGCGGTATTCACGATTCAGCGACGATTGCATCTTTTTGCTGTAATCGTTGATTCGTTCGCTGCCACGGAGTTCTTCCAGTTCTTCCAGCCGGCCCAATCGACTGCGAATGGTACGAAAGTTGGTTAAAGTCCCACCGAGCCATCGCTCACTGACAAATGGCATTCCACAACGCAACGCTTGGGCTTCGACTGCTTCACCAGCTTGTCTTTTGGTGCCAACGAACAGGATTAAACTCCCTCCGGCGGCCACTTGGCTGAGGTACTTCTTGGCACGCAGCAGACCGCGAAGCGTTTCACGGATGTCGAGAATGTGAATTTGATTTTTTCGACCAAAGATGTACGGAGCCATCTTTGGATTCCATAAACTGGTGCGGTGCCCGAAATGGACTCCCGCTTCAATCATCTCTTTGACAATGGGATCAGCCACGTATAAATCCTCTTTTGATCATGACAGGCTCCGAGAAATTGGCTCGTGGTTTAAACAACCAGACCGATTTCCAGGGCACTGGGCTGGCAAAACGCCAGTTACTCGCCCTTCGCGCGCAACGCCATGAGTAGGTTGGAATGTGCAGACCGCTACCGGCGGCCCGTTCAGGAAGTGGAAAGATTAGCCAATTCAATAAAATCGAACAAGTGCGGCGGCGGCAGGCGTCCCCTGGTGCCTGCAAAATGCCAACTAGCGAGAAACTTGGCTGAACCTACTTGACGGAAGTTTGCCCCCTAACGCGACACGTTCATGGGTCCAAAGCTGGCATCCGAGGCGTCTGAGCCTTTGGATTGGCTTCTGACGCTGTGATTAGGCGAATCACGAGGAGACTGGTGAAACGGGGATAGGCCACGATCTATCTGGGATTTACGTCTCTCAGGGGTTTTCGGGAAATCGCTGGCTAGTCGTTCAGGCTAACCAGAGGCGAAGCCACTGTTCGAAGTGGACCGGGATGTCGAAATGGACCGAATTAATTCCAGTAATAAGGTGAATTGCCGAGCCAGGGGAATGCGTCTAAAGATGCGAACGCGCTATCCAGTCCACCGCTCACGTTGAATCGCCCCAGCGATGACCATGCCCGGCAATGTGAATCTAAATGCGAATCCCGGCAATTCAGTCCCCACTAGGTCCACCCAATAAACCGAGCTGGAAAGTGATTGATACGTTCAATTAAAAAGCCAATAACCTCAACGGTCCGGAACAGAAAAGAAACTGCGGGCCGGAATGGCACTGACGATGGACAAAACAGCATTAAAAGGGCGACCAAACACCAATTCAGCGAGGTTTAAACTACAAGCTGGCTGAAAAGATCATGCGAGTCGGGCGGCGAAAAAGTAAAAAAAGTATGCCTGGTTCGCGACGCCTTGCATTATCCAGCGGCCAGCCCTAGACACCGCGGTCCACAGTCCCAAATTGACCAAACGTAAGCCCCAAGCAGCGAGAACCGCGCCGTGAAAACTCCAACCTTGAATCGCCCCGGGTTTACGCTCACCGAGACATTGGTTGTCATCGTCATCATCGGTGTGCTGGTGGGATTGTCCCTGCCAGCGATGCAGAATATGCGTGAACTCTCGCGGCGCAGCAATTGCGAACAAAACCTCGTCCGGCTCTCGCTCGCCTTATCCGCATATTCTGTCGATCACGGACATTACCCCACAGGAACGATTGACCCGTCGACGCCGATCCGAAGCGTCCCAAGAGGCTACCATCACAACTGGATTGTGGCCTTGCTTCCAAATCTTGGTGAATCAACCGTCGCCGCCGGCATCGATCCCAATGCAAGCGTTTACGCACCAACAAACGAAGACGCGCGTCAGATGCAACTTGGCTTCCTATTATGCCCCTCCGCAAGCGACCTACAAACAAACACCACGTGCTACGCCGGGCTCCACGGGTCAACGGAAGTCCCGATCACCGCAGAAAACGATGGCATGTTTAAGCTGAACACGAACGTGGCCGAATCCGAGATTCGTGATGGCCTTGGACACACCATCTTTCTGGCTGAAAAGCTGTCACGCCCCGAGGAGGACCTTGGCTGGATCAGCGGCACACGCTCGAGCTTAAGAAACGTTGGCGAGGGAATTAACGGCGAACGCAATCGGATCCGGCGACTAAGTGATCTGAACACCTCGATTCCGGACACTTACGTCGGGGGAATTGCGAGTGACCACCCCGGCGGAGCCTATTTGTTGCTCGGAAGCGGAGAATACCAGTTTCGCAGCAATTCCATGGACCAACAATTACTCCGGCAAATGACCGCAATCGCGGACGGAGAGATCGCGTTGGAAGATGGGGGCGGAGGTCCGCGAGATCCGCGCTAATCAAACGGTTAGGCAGAGTTGTACGAGTGCTTACACGACGAAAACGATCGAATGACCAAGCTCCGTCAAGCCGTCTTTTGCATCGCCCTGGGACGAACGACGTTCTTCGCCAATCCGACTCGCTCCATCCCGCGTATCACCCACCAAGACATGTCAAGCTCCCACGGTCGATGTCCGTGCGCGGCGGCACGTGGCTCTGCATGGTGATTGTTATGCCATCCTTCACCATGTGTGAGGATCGCAACCAACCAGTTGTTGGTACTTTGATCACGCGTCTCGTAGTTTCGATATCCAAACAGGTGCGCGAGTGAGTTCACCGACCAAGTGCCGTGCAAAACAAAGACGGTTCGTACAGCGACTGCCCATACAGCCCAACTAGCCCCGTATCGAACAGCCTCGCCAGCGAGACCACCGTTGATCAAATATCCGAATAAACCGCCCGCCAGCGTGATCAGCAATGCATGCGACAGAAAAACAAAAAACCAACCATCCCTTCGCTCCAATTTCAAATAAAACGGATCACGCAGCAAATCACGGACATAGCGTTCATAGTGGGACGTGCGATCTAAATCCCGATGCCGGCAAATGACCCAACCAACGTGCCCCCACAAAAAACCAACCAATGGAGTGTGAGGGTCAGGCTGATGATCACTGTGCTGATGGTGCATACGGTGAATCGCGACCCACCGAGCGGGGCTGTCCTGAAGATTGCAAATCCCCAGTACCGCCAAGGTATGCTCAAGCCACTTTGGACAGGTGAATCCACGATGCGTCAGCAGGCGGTGATAGCCGATGGTAATCCCGAACATTCCAAACAGGAAGTGACCGGCGATCGCCAAAACCAGTCCCGACCAAGTGAAGAAATATGGCAAAACTGCAGCCACCGCGAAGAGATGGACCAAAGCAAGGACAATCGCGTACTTCCAAAGAATACGATACGGTTGCGTTGCTTCCGGTCGTTGGATGCCTTTCGGATCAACTTCCACCGACACCGTGCCACCGATGGTCTCTCCCAAAGAGGAGGCTTTGAGTGGAGAGCTTGCGTCGGCGGCTCGGGTAGGCTTGTTCTCGTCCGTTTCCGGCTGGCAGGTGATGTCAGGCATGACCGAAAGATAGTTAGGTTCGCGATTTCTGCCGTGAAAAGAATGTCCAAGGAATCCAAGGCCGGGCCCGCCGCGGCAGAACACTGCGTTGGAAACCGATTGATTTTCGGAAATCGCAAAGCTTTGGAGAGACCAACCAACGCATCGCCTCGCCCGGGATCAACCACGGCGGATCAAAATCATTTGAATTCGAACGATTTTCGGCAGTGCCGAGCGAATCGCTGGGTTTGCCGGGAAGAAAAAGCCCTATGGCAAGTCGGTCAATGAAGGGCGTTTCGAGACGAAGAACCGCAATTACTTCTTATCGCCATCATCTTCCTTCTTCACCTTTTTCTTCTTCTTCAGCGAGACCTTCATGACGCGCACCTTGGGCATTCCCACAACGCTATTTTCTTCGTCAAAACGGTCTAGTTCCTTCAACCGCGCTATCCGCTCGGCTCGGGTTAACACATTTCGGGTACGAATCGCCCCTGCTTTCACCTTGAGGCTTTGATCCATCGTCATCAGTCGTCGCTCGATCTATTTCGAAAGGGTTGATTGCAAAATCATCAATTCGTTGGAAAGAATATGGTCTTTTCCGATATTAGACAAGGTTAGCCAACCGAGACGGTGCCAACCTTTTCCGATTCTATTAAAAAATAACCTAGATCTCGCCTCTAAACTCGATCACCTATGCAACTCGGTATCCCCTTGGCTTTGAAGTCGATCGCCAAGTTGGCGATACCTGCTTTGATTATTAGCTATTTGCTGATTTATCACGTCAGCCCCGAGAACTGGCAGCAATTAGCGAATCAACCAAAAAGCTACGGTTTACTCACCGCTGCCCTTCTGGTAGCCACACTGGCGATTCTCCTTTCCTTCGTCCGCTGGTGCATTCTGGTCCGATGCCAGGGTATCGACTTGACGATGCTGGAAGCCATCCGCATCGGCTCAATCTGCTTTCTGCTGAGCTTTGTGTCAGCAGGTAGCGTCGGTGGTGACTTATTCAAGGCCGTGTTTTTAGCTCGCCGCCGTCCTGGCAAGGGAGTCGCGGCCGTAGCGTCGGTTTTGGTCGATCGTGGCACAGGGCTCTATGCACTGGTCCTGCTAGTTTCGATCGCTTTGCTCCTGGCTAACCCAAAAGGAACGGCGGAGGCAGGGATCGGATTGACACAGATCAAGTGGGTGACCGGAACATTGTTATTGAGCGGAACTGCAGCGTTGATGCTGCTGATCCTGGGAGGTCGCTGGGTAGATCGCTGGATCCGACTCGGTAGTCAATGGCCGCTATTAGGGCCGCTGATCATACATATCGGACCACCACTACGGATTTTTCATTCCCACGCACCAGCCTTTATCGCCTCAATTGGGATGAGCCTCGTCGTGCACGGCATGCTCTCCACCAGCGTTTACCTGATTGCCAGAGCGATTTACACCGCACCCCCCACGTTAGCCGAACATTTTGTAATCGTGCCCATCGGGATGCTGGTTGCCGCCCTGCCGATCACACCGGCCGGAATCGGGCTATTTGAGGCGGCAATCGAATCGCTCTACCTCATCATCCCTGCTCAACCCACCTTGGCCTCGGGCACCCTGGTCGCCCTGATTTTTGAACTTGTCAAAATCATCATCGCCACGCTCGGAACCGTCTTTTACTGGACTGCGAACGACGACGTTAGGCAAAGCTTGGACCAAGCCGACCAGGAACGTAGTCTCAAGCCGACGGCCCCCGATTGAGCCGGTTAGGCCGAGAGGATCAGCAGAAATTCAGTTCCAAAACACGCCATCGAACAAAAGCCGCTCGGAAAAACACGAGAAGCAGCCCGGAAGAAAACTTGGAAAAATGTGGCCAACGAAAAAAATGGGGCGAGTTTGTATTCAGGTGGGGCGTTGGTTCCGAGCCATGAGTCGGGCAACAACGAAAATCCTCTGATGACGAGCTGGCAACCAAACAAGTGAAAAGCAATAT
>JAYZAR010000027.1:0-13857 GCA_036339635.1 Planctomycetota bacterium
TACGATCGTTCCCATGGAAGATATCGTTTGGCACGACCATACCGTTACGAGGCAGCAGCGGGAGGAGCGACTCGGGCAGCGTGGCCGGGTGATTTGGTTCACAGGATTGAGCGGTTGTGGCAAAAGCACGATTGCGAATGAATTGGATCGGCAGTTGCAGCAGCTTGGGCGGGCCACGATGCTGCTCGATGGTGACAACATTCGCCACGGACTTTGCGCGCCGCCGGAGCGATTGGTCGAGGAACACGGGGAGGGATTTGCGAATCGATTCGGTCTGGGTTTTACGGAAATGGATCGGGAAGAAAATATCCGTCGAATTGGTTCCGTTGCCTCCCTGTTGGCGTCGGCTGGGTTGGTCACGCTCACCGCGTTTGTGAGCCCCTATCGGCGAGATCGCGATCGTGTTCGCCAAATGGTTGAATCGGCGGGGCAAGCTGGTGATTTTGTTGAGGTTTTTGTCGATACTCCTTTGGAAATCTGTGAGAGTCGGGATCCGAAAGGGCTCTACAAAAAGGCTCGAGCGGGTGAGATCAAGCATTTCACCGGGATAAGCGATCCGTATGAACCGCCGCTGTCGCCGGAGTTGGTGATCGCAGGCGGAGACGATCGAACCCCTTCCGAGCAGGCCTCGGAGGTTTGCACAATTTTCGGTTTTTAGTTCGAAAACAGGGCCGCAGTGAGCAGCGTGATTCCATTCCGGCGCTAGGATTCGCCGTTCATTACGGCTGGATATAGTCCCCCGAACAAGAATTTTGGCTCGAGCCAATTACCGCTTTCGGGGGCTGTACCAGCGGTCGCTTATAGGGGACACTAGGGCCCCCGGCCTGGGGTGGTGCCCGCACTGGCAGAACCGAGAAATCCTCTCGCCATTTGCCGTTGCGTTGCTTGCCATTGGCGGTACACTACGGGCCATTCATGTGAACAAAATACGACGTAATTGAACTTAGAATCGAATGACGATCTCGAACGAGCGTAAGGCCGAGGTAATCGGCGAACATCGAAAAACGGATGCCGATACTGGCTCGCCTGAGGTGCAAATTGCCATCTTAACTGAGCGAATCAACGGGCTAACTGAGCACATGCGGACTCACCGCAAAGACTTTGCCTCACGTCGAGGCTTGTTGGGCTTGGTGAGCCGTCGTCGACGTCTTCTCGATTATGTGCGTGGCGAAGATCCGCAGCGATATCTCGATATCATCGGGAAGTTGGGCATTCGGAAATAGCCCTAAGCGAGCTGCGGTCATGCGAAGATGGCACTGCCAAAATCGCCTCCCATTACGTGACTCGGTGGCTAATTCGTTAGCCTTCCTAGTCGCTCCGAGCACCCTTCCGGCATTCTTAGCCGCCGGAAAGTTGGGTGGTTGGAGTTGCGATCAATTCTTTTCCGTCCTGCGCGATCGTGCGATTGCTCACATGCAAACACTCCCCGCCAGCTCCAAGTTGGGCTGTCTCGCGTACGGGGTCGGTTGGAAATTCAGCCAGCCGGCTGGCCCGATGCGCGGCAGGGGGCATTTTGTTGTCTTGTAGGTTGTAAGGAAGTATTGAAGTGACTGAAAAACGTATTCGAGTTGAGAAGCAAATCGGCGGAACTGTTCTCGCCCTGGAAACCGGGCTTTTGGCCAAGCAGGCTGCTGGTGCCGTGACCGTGCAGTACGGTGAAACCGTGGTGCTCGTAGCAACCGCGTCGAGTGACCCTCGTCCGGGGCTCGATTTTTTCCCGTTGACCTGTGATTACCGTGAGCGTTTGGCAGCTGCAGGTAAGTTTCCAGGTGGCTTTTTAAAGCGTGAAGGTCGGCCAAGTACCAAAGAAACACTCAGCGCACGATTGATTGACCGCCCAATTCGACCGCTTTGGCCGGAAGGCTTTAAGGATGAAGTTCAGGTTCAGGCATTTGTCGTCGCCAGCGATTTGCAAAATGATGGCGATGTCTTGGCGATGAACGGTGCCGCAGCTGCTCTCCACATCAGCGAGCTGCCATTTCAAGGGCCGATCGCCAGCGTTCGGGTTGGTAAAGTTGATGGTGAGTTGGTGGCGTTCCCGACTCATGAGCAGCTCGAGCAGAGCGAGCTAGACATGATCGTCAGCGGCTCCCGTAAAGAGGTGGCGATGATCGAAGGATTCGCCCAAGAGATGCCCGAGGACGAAATGATGGAGGCGATTCAGTTCGCCAAAGCCGTCATTTGCGACGTGATCGAGCTGCAGGAGGAGCTTTATCAGAAAGTGAATCCAACCAAGGTCGAGTACACCCCGCCAGAAGACGATGGGCTGTTCGAGCGTCTTCGTGACGGGTACTACGATGAGTTCAAGTCGGCTCAGCAAACGCCGGGCAAGCAGGATCGAGCTGCCGCAACCTCGGAGCTTCGCAACCGGGTGATGGCCGAATTAATTCCTGATCCGGCTGCTGAAGGAGCCATCGAGGTCAAACGCTTCAAGAGCGTCTGGCATGACTTGGAGGAGAAAGTAGTTCGTGATTTGATCACTGCCGGCACTCGCCCGGATGGTCGGGACAACAGTAGTCTGCGTTCTATCTACTGCGAAACCGACCTACTGCCACGCGTTCATGGATCTGCCTTGTTCCAGCGTGGCGAAACTCAGGCCTTGGTAACGGTCGCCCTCGGTACCGCTCGTGACGAGCAGCGTGTCGACGGTCTGATGGACGAGTACAGTAAGAAGTTCATGCTGGATTACAACTTTCCTTCGTTCAGCGTCGGTGAATGCCGACCAATTCGAGGGCCGGGACGCCGCGAAATCGGCCATGGTTGCCTCGCTGAGCGAAGCGTCGCGCCGGTTCTGCCTTCAGCAGAAGATTTTCCCTACACGGTTCGTGTCATCAGCGACATTTTGGAATCTAACGGCAGTTCGTCGATGGCAAGTGTTTGTGGAGCCACCTTGGCGTTAATGGCTTCGGGTGTGCCTATCAGTAACCCTGTAGCCGGGATCTCGGTCGGTCTGGTCCGAAATTCGGACGACGAATGGGTGTTGCTGACCGATATTCTCGGGAGTGAAGACCACTTCGGTGATATGGACTTCAAAATCGCGGGGACCCAAAACGGGATCACTGGGATTCAGTTGGATTTGAAGGTCACCGGAATCAGCGATGAGATCATTCGTGCCACACTGAAGCAGTCTCGTGACGCACGGATCGAGATTTTGCGAAAAATGTTGACCACGATCTCACGGCCGCGACGAGAAATTTCGGCAACTGCACCTCGATTGCTGCGAACGAAAATCGCTCCCGATAAGATCGGTGCCCTGATTGGTCCTGGCGGTAAAAACATTCGCGGGATTCAGGAAACGACCGGTGCCGTGATCGAGGTCGATGACGAGGGGACCGTGCTCATCGCTAGCACCAGCAAAGATGCTGCTGAAGAGGCGCTGCGGTCGGTCGAGGCTTGTACCGCGACCGTCCAGATCGGAAAGATTTATGATGGTGTCGTCAGCAGTACCAAGGAATTTGGTGCCTTCGTTGAGATTCTGCCTGGTCGAGATGGGCTTTGTCACATCAGCGAGTTGAGTAGTGGTTACATCAGCAGTATTGATTCCGTTGTCAATGTTGGCGACGCAATGAAGGTCTTGGTTATCGACGTGGATGAACATGATCGCGTGAAGCTGAGTCGTCGCCGGGCTCTGGAAGAGTTGGGTGAGGAAGATGAGATGGCAGCAGCGATTGAGGCCAGTGGTGGTGGAGAAGATCGCGACCGTGATCGCGGTGATGACGACCGTCCGCGTCGACGACGGGGCGGATCCGGTGGTGGACGAGGTCGAGGCGGCAGCGGTGGCGGTCGGAGAGAACGCTCCGGTGGCGGTGGTTCTCGCGACTAGTCGCAACGTTCCGTTTGGCAAGCAGACGTAGAGGGTCGATTCGTTCGACCCTCTTTTTTTGCCCGCATCAAAACGCCAATTGTGACGGCCGGTTATGCTCGGTTGTGATCACCCTTCCGCAGAAAATGTGAAATTGGACTTGCTTTGCCGGCACGATGTTTTGGCGGTCTCGGTAGGATTGTGTCGATTTTCGCGGCGTTACCTGGTCGTCGTTAATCCGGTCTTTCGCAAAGCCGCTGTAATCTTGCCAAGCAGGACGCTGATGATTGTATGGCTACCCGCGTTAGCTGTGCGAATCAAATCACTCTTTCAGCCTGGATTTGCAAAGCGTTTCAGATGCATACCAGCGATCTGATAGATCGTATCCAAGATGCTCGTGTTCACGTGACGCAAGGTCTTTCCCAAAGTGCTTTAGGGCCGCCTGCTCAGTCTCGAATCATGTTTGAAAGTTGAACTAGACTGCGCAGGCTATCGCAGTGACCGGTGTACTTTAGGCGTGGTCGAATTTCGTCAGTCAACGCTCGACCGCCAACCATCAGCGAGGTTTCGTCTCCCAGTCCCTCGGCGAGCAGGTTCACTTGGTCAACGAGTTCATCGGGGTCGTTGTAGGTCGATATGCTGAGCCAGACGAGTTTCGGCCTATACTCATTTGCCGCCTTCAGGAGGCTGCTGGCGGGCAGGCCGGAGCCGAGATTGAATGCATCCCAGCCTGTTTCCATCAGTGCCAGCTCAATCATGATCGTTGGCAACTGGTAGGGGTCATCACGCAGCGTGCCACCAATCGCGATCGGTGCTCCCGGAGACCGCGGTGGTAATTGCTCACGCAGCCGATGGACTAATCGCACGCAGATGCTTCCACCTCGTCTCTCTTGGTAAGCGTCCAGGCGGTTGGTGTCCCATGCCTCGCCGATTCCGTGCATCGCATCGGTAACGAGCCATTCAACTACTTCGCTGCGACTGCTCCCGGATGCGAGCAGTCGCTGCATGATTTTATCGCACGCAGATTCATCGCCTCGAGCAAGAGCTTCGCGAAACGCCGCCTGATCAGGGTCGTCGCCGCCAGGGATGAGTGTTCCCTGTACGCGGGAAATATCAGTTGGCAATCCGAGCAGTTCGGGCATCCCAATCTCCCGCTCCGACTCCATTAAAAAGCGTTGCAAAGCCTCCAGTGTGATGCGTCGATGCCCGCCAACAGTGCGAATGGTGGGGATTGCGCCGCGATCGCACCATCTTTTGACAGATGATTCACTCGCTTGCAGAGCGGCAGCAACCTGCTTGGGTGAGAAGTGCGGTTGTTTGGCAACCATGGGAGGTCTTTCGCTATCTTCCTAGGTGCGAGCAGGAAAGGTTTCCGCTTCAGCGGACGATTTGAACGCTTTGCGGTGTCGGGTGAACGTTTCTCTAGATCATACCGGAAGTATACCGTGTCAGTCAATCTTTCGGGTTTTTGTTATAGGTGAAGTTGGCATTTTTAATAAAAAATCAAAAAAATACCATGCTTCTTCTTGCCTCCGAGGCCGGGTGCCGATAGAAATGAATGAACGTTTTGAACGAATAAAACGTTCATACCAACTTTTGCCCGCCCCAAAACGGCCATTCGGAGTCGACTATGACTGTCGCAGCAGTACCCACCAACGAGTCGAAGCAACTCACCGCTAGCAACTTCCCGGCCCGTGCGGCGAGATGGATGCGGTCCACGGAGCTTGCTGCCGCTAACCTAGAAGCAGATGAACGCTTGGTTTCAAAAGAGGGTGAGTCTCGCGAAATACTGACTCAACAGACCCGCCGACGGCTTCGCGAAGAAATTTGTTTCATCGGGAACGCTCAGTTCGCGGACGCGAAATACTCGGCAGATGTATTCGTTGAAGGTTTAGACTTGCCACCGCGTCAAACACAACTCGGAATTGCCGCACTCCGGAAGAGCGGTGTTGACCTACCGATTCACCTGGGTCGTCTCTGCGAAGCCCCCTTGTTGACGCCTGAGCAAGAGAGAATGCTTTTCCAGAGAATGAACTTTTTGCTTTTTCAAGCATCATTACACCGGCAAGTGTTGAACGCCGACCGCCCCTCCCGAAAACGTCTTGAGTTAATTGAGCGTTTGGTCGCCCTCGCCGGGTGGCACCGCGATAGGATCGTCGAGTCAAATCTGCGTTTGGTTTTCTCGGTCGTTAAGAAATTTGTGAATGAGAACAACTCGTTTGACGATTTGTTGAGCGACGGAATTGTAGCCCTGATTCGAGCCGTCGAGAAATTCGACTTTGACCGTGGTTTTCGGTTCAGTACCTACGCTACCCAAGTGCTGCGTCGGAACTCTTACCGCACGGTCGTGACTAACCAGCAGGACAGGCAGAAGGTTGTCGGTGGCTTGCAAGATATGGACATTGAGATCAGCGATGAGGACAAAGCATCGGCGATCAGCGAAAAACGTTGGCACGAACTGCGGAGCCGATTGGCATTGATGCTGAACGAGCTGGATCGTCGGGAGAAGTTGATTGTTCGAGCTCGATTCGCACTTGGTTCGCATCGAAAAGTTCACACGCTACAGGCCTTGGCCGACCGGCTTGGAATCAGCAAGGAACGCGTACGCCAACTCGAGCGGCGGGCGATGGACAAGCTCCGCGACATGGCGGGTGAAATTCATATTCCAGAGCTGGAATCGGCGTACGCGACTTCGGAAGCCTAGTTCACATTTAATTTTCGTCTTGCTGCTCGCGGATGGTTTTAGGATCCAATCGGCGAGTCGTTTCCCCAAAGATTGTTTTTTCCGAAGCAGGTTGGGTTTTCCGCATCGACTCGTTTCCTTGCCTGCTGGTCCGCGATTTTCGGTTTCGCCTCTGCCAAGCACTTTGTCTTTTTAAGAGGCGTCTCCGACAATCGTAGCCCCAGCTGGACATCTTTCGTATTGGATCTCGGTAGACTGAGCGGCAAAATTCACCGATGGCCCGGCAGTTTTGCGGTTGAATCAGTCGCCTCCTGACGACTCCGCGTTCTCAACCGCGAGCTGCTGCTTCGAAGAATCGGTTCCCGTCCCGGTTGTGCTTCCGCGACGCCGCCCAACAATCGGGAAGACGATCGCCTCGAGAAGGGTGCTTGAATCTTAGTTGGAACCGAGTTGCTTGAAACCGCAAATACAGGTCGATTGAGCGTTGTAAGCGGAAGCGGATGGGAATCGAACCCACCAAGCATCGTTGCCGACGCCTCACCAGTTTTGAAGACTGGGGCGGTCACCAGACCAGCAAACGCCTCCGGGCACCAAATTTTCGCATAATGCCATGCAAAAAGATACATCCAAGGCTTGCTCGGATCCTTGGCGCGCCGAAATGGTCCGGTTTGCTTGGAACGAGCACAATGACTGGAAACTTTAAAACGTTTTCGGCGGCGGCTTGGCGGAACAACGCCGTCATCGGCGGAATAGCAGGGCTGGATTGGCACTTCAGAGCGTCTGGACCACGATACGGTGGGGGGATTTTCGCTTTCGGCTCGCTGTTCTCCGTTTGGAGCGTGTTGATAAAGAATCTCGTGATGGCTGGATGCTGTGTCTTGTTGGCGAATTCGCTTCTGTCGGTACAACCGCGGGGCGAGGTGTCGGTTGGTGTAAAGTCCCCCAGCATTAGTCCCCCGGCTTTACTGGGCTCGGCATTGACGGAATGCCGCTGAGATTAAGCGAGTTAATCGTCAAGGGAAAGTGTGTCGCCTTGCTATTTGACCGGGCCCAATGGTGCCTCGTTTGCATGAAGCAGCTGGTCGAGCTGAAAGAAGATGCTGACGCGTTTAAATCGCTCAATCTAGAAGTGTTCGTCGTGTTTCGAGAGGAATCTGAAGAAGTAGAGAGGTTGAAAAAATTAAGCGGCAGCACGACCCTCCTTATCTGCTTGTTGATGACAGCGAGGCGAGGCAGAGCAAAGTCCACGGGTCAAAACGGATAACGTTCAACAGCTAGGTGATCGATTCGAAAGGATTTGTTTGCGGGATTGTGGATGGCACGTTGCGAGATCGTGCCCAGTCAGAGCAGTTGCTCACGCTTTTGCGAAAAATCGAAAGCAACTGACTGCTCGGCCGAAGCGGGGCGCGGAGTAATTCGGTTATCCGTTAGCAAGTCGCTTAATCGCTTTTGCAGGTGAGACTGGAAGCCGCTTTAGAAGGACGTAGTTGACCGCGGATTGATTCGGATAAGCCGTCTCTACTTAACACAGTTAGAGCAAAGTTCATGTAGCCATCAGGTTAGAGCGGTCAGCGGCAAGAATGGACGAAAATCGTTGTCGGTCAGAGAGCGGCGAATCGGTTTGCGCTAGCAAAAACGCCGGAGCATACTGTGTTCGCCTTGGCGTTAAGATGACAATATGCGCGAGCAGGTGGTGAGCAGCCGGGTTGAAACAGATGAGAAATCTCAGCAAATGAGTCAGCAAGAGAATGTCGGCAAGAAGCCCAGATTGAGTGATTGGTTGGGGCTGATCCGGTTCAGTCACACCGTGTTTGCTTTGCCGTTCGCTGCTTTGGCAGTGGTGATGGCGTTGGTAACACCACTGCCTGATGGGCAGCCGGTAGCCTTTCGATTCCGTGATTTGCTGGGCGTCTTGTTGTGTATGGTCTTTGCCCGTAGCGCGGCGATGGCGTTCAATCGGATTGTTGATGCTCGCATCGACGCGGCAAATCCCCGCACCGCGAGTCGTCATATTCCAGCCGGGGTTTTGAGCTCATCGCAGGTTTGGTTGTTCACGTTCTTGTGCGTGATTGGGTTCATCGGATCGGCTGCCATTTTTTTGCCCAATCCCGTTCCGCTGTTTGCTGCTGTTCCCGTGCTGATGGTTCTGATGGGGTACTCGTTGGCGAAGCGGTTCACGGCTGCGGCCCATTTGTGGTTAGGCGTTGCGTTGAGCCTGTCTCCCTTGTGTGCTTGGGTGGCGATACGAGGGTTGCCCTCTGTTTTGACGCCTGTGGATTTGTTGGCACCCGGGATATTGGCGGCCGCCGTGGCAGCCTGGGTGACCGGATTCGACATCATCTACGCCTGTCAGGACGCTGAATTCGATTCCGAGGCTGGGCTGCATAGCGTTCCCGCGAGATTCGGCATCGCAGGTGCCCTGAAAATTGCGGCTGGATGCCATCTGCTGATGCTCGGTCTGCTAGGCTTGTTACCACTGGTAGCAGCAAGCACAGGCTTTGGGCTGATTTTTTGGGTTGTTTTGGCTCTGGTCGGGGGCTTGGTGATCCGCCAGCATTGCTTGGTGAGTCCAGGCGATCTGGACCGAGTGAATCAGGCTTTTTTTGATACGAATGCTGCCATCAGTTTGATTCTGCTGGTTGGCGGGGCCATCGATTGTTGGTGGTGAGCTAAGGTCAGCGGTTCTGACAGTTCGGGAATCTGGCTGGTCGGGGGTCTGGCTCGCTATCAAAGCGACCAATTATGCATTCTGGCGGATCCGAACGTGTCGTGTTCCAGGAGGGAAATCCTCGGGAGTTGTTCTGTTGTGGCTTCTCCGGTTAGATTTTTACTAGAGAACCACGTTCCCTTTGAGTAATTCTGCTGATGAATGCGACTGAACGCGAAGCCCAATTTCGAGAGATCCGCGATAAAGTGGAAGCGGATGAGCGGTTGTCGCTCGATGATGGGATCTTTTTGTACCAGCCCGATGTCCCGCTACAAGCGGTCGGGGAATTGGCCAATTTGGTCCGCGAACGCAAAAATGGCAACGTTGGTTTTTACAATATCAACACCCACCTCAATCCGACCAACGTTTGTGTCTACCGTTGTCGGTTTTGTGCATTCCGGAGCGACTTGCGTGACCCCAAGGGCTACGCGATGGACGACGATCAAATCTTGGCCCGCGGTCAAGAAGCGACGGAGAACGGATGCACCGAAATGCACATCGTCGGTGGTTTGCATCATCAGAAACCGTACGAGTGGTACCGCCACATCATCGAACTGCTCCACGAAAATTATCCGCAGATCCATTTGAAGGGTTGGACGGCAGTTGAAATCAATTGGTTTGAATTCCAGACCAAGAAATCGATCCAGTGGGTTCTTGAGGATCTGCGAGATGCCGGTGTGGGAAGCATGCCCGGTGGCGGTGCGGAGATTTTCCATCCCGAGGTGCGGGACCAACTCTGCGAACACAAAGCCAACACTCATGCTTGGCTTGAAATTCACCGGACCGCACACGAGATCGGTTTGCGGACCAATTGTACAATGTTGTACGGACATGTCGAGAATGCTTACCACCGTGTTGACCACCTGCTGAGACTGCGTGAATTGCAAGATCAAACCGGTGGGTTTCAAGTGTTCATCCCGCTTGCGTTTCATCCAGAGAACACCAAGTTATCCGACATCAAAAAACCGTCAGCGTTAATGGATTTACGAACAATGGCGGTGAGTCGGTTGATGCTTGACAATGTGCAACACATTAAGGCGTATTGGATCATGCTGGGCATTGAAACCGCCCAGGCAGCGTTGGCCTATGGGGCTGATGACATTGACGGCACTGTTCGGCATGAACTGATTTATCACGACGCCGGGGCAACAACGCCCGAATGCCTGTCGGTCGATAAGATCAAAGATCTGATCGTGGAAGCGGGACGTGATCCCATTGAACGGGATACTGTTTATCGTCGGGTGCACCGCGAACCAGATAATTGGGAAAATTGGCGGAGTGGTGAACCGGTAGAAGAAACGGTAGCGATCTGATTTTTGACTCGACACCGGTTACGCTCGTGAAGGCGTTACTTTTACAGTCGTGCCCATTTCGACCACGGCACCGCAACTTCAACTTCCGAACTGTGATTCATCCATTGGGTTGAGTTCCGTTCATCGGGGCGACATGTTCTGGTTGGAACTATTCTGCACCAGAAGGTTGATCCGTCTCGGCAACAATCTGGGCAGTTTCATTTTGATGCTTTCAATGACGTTGTGAAACACTTCGGGTTGCACCGGTCCGAACCAGACTTTCCTAACCGCAACCATTTTATCCCTCCATTTCCGTCGAGTTTCCCTAGCTTTCCGAGACGCGACCACCACAGAAGGTAACCTGCAAAGCAACTTGATTATTGATCTAGCATCGCTTTCGGCTTCGCATTGTTTTAATACGACTGGTATAGTGGAATCCGGTGGTTAATCACTCCCCGTGGTCGTCTGCCACGGCTTCCCAACTCTCGAGTCCTGGATCCGGATTCGTCCATGTACAACAAGTCAAGCGTTTGCTTTCTTGCTAGTTTTGGTTTCCTGCTAGTATTGCCTGTTTGCGGCCAAACATCTGACCAAAACGCTTTTTTTGAGAACAAGATTCGACCGGTATTGGTGAAACATTGTTACGAGTGCCATTCCTCCAATTCGAAAGAACCGAAGGGGGGATTGTTGCTCGATACCCGTGAGGGGATTCGGCGTGGCGGTGACAGTGGGCACGGAGTTGTCCCAGGCGAGCTAAATGAGTCGTTAGTACTGACCGCGATGCAGTATGAATCGATGGAAATGCCCCCAGAAGGTAAGTTGCCCGATCGCGTTATCGCTGATTTTGAAAAGTGGGTACGTGACGGGGCCCATGATCCGCGTGAGGGTAAGAGCGCACCGATCCGCCAAGAAATCGATTTTGAACGGGCGCGGGAATTTTGGTCCTTTCAGCCCATTGCCGATCCTTCAGTACCGCCCGTCAAATGGTCCGGTTGGTCGCGAACTGAAACAGACGCGTTCATTGCCGCTCGGCTCGAGCAGGCAGGTTTGCGACCGGTGGAGGATGCCGATGGCCACACGCTCGGTCGCCGAATTTACGTCGATTTGATTGGCTTGCCACCTTCGCCGGAGCAGGCCGATGAATTCGCGAATGCGTACGCGCAGGACGCTGACGACGCGATTGGATCTCTGGTCGATCAGTTGCTTGACAGTCCGCATTTTGGCGAACGTTGGGGGCGTCACTGGATGGATGTCGTGCGGTATGCAGAGTCGACAGGAATGGAACGCAACGGCACCTACCCCCAAGCATGGCGATACCGGGATTGGGTCATCGATGCGATGAATCGTGACAAGCCTTACCGCGATTTTGTTCTGGAGCAAATTGCGGGCGACTGCTTGCCGAATGAAAGTCATGTTGATCGGGATGCCAACTATACGGCAACTGGATTGTTAGCACTCGGCCCAAAATCGTTGAACGAGTCGAGTAAGGAAAAATTCAAGATGGACGTCGTTGATGAACAGATCGACGTCGTCAGTCGTGCTTTCATCGGTCTGACCGCCGCCTGTGCTCGGTGTCACGATCACAAGTTTGATCCGATTCCGCAGTCCGAGTATTACGCGTTGGCCGGTATCTTTGCCAGCAGTGAAACGCTGTATGGCACCGGCCGCACCAACGGCAATCGAAATCCGGGGAAAGTGCTGGCGCTGTTGGGTGACACAGTGAAGAAAATAGCACTCGCAGATAACAGCAGCGGGCGGCAGCGCAAGGTTTATGCCAATCAGCTAAAGGCGGCCGAGAAACGATTGCGAGCACTCGAGCAACAGCTTGAAAAAGCATCCAGTAAAAAGGCAGAGCAGGCCGTCGAGAAAAAGATACGGACTGTCCGCCAGGACATCCAACGAGCAAAGAATCGGCTGAAGCAGGTTGCTGATGTCAAGCAAAACCCCGATTCTAATGCTGTCCTTGTGATGGCGATGGTCGAGGGAGATAAGCTGAATGACACGCCCCTGCGAGTGCGAGGCGAACCTTCGGATCACGGCCCCGTGGTGCCCCGCGGGTTCCTGACGATCGCGAGTTCGGGTAAGCCGCCCAGCATCGCCGAAGATAGCAGCGGCCGATTGGAATTGGCGGAGTGGATTGTCGATCCGGCGAATCCGCTGACCGCTCGTGTGATGGTCAATCGAGTTTGGCAGCACCTGTTTGGACGGGGACTTGTGGCGACCGTGAACAATTTTGGTGCGAACGGTGATCGCCCAAGTCATCCGCTGTTACTTGACCATCTGGCGACGACTTTTAATTCCGATGGTGGTTCGGTCAAGCGATTGATTCGACGCATCATGACGAGTCGCGTTTACCGGCTCAGTTCCATGGATGACGAGTTGGGATTGGCGAAGGACCCCGGCAACCTGTTGTTTTGGCGGATGAATCAGCGGCGTCTGGAAGCTGAAGTGTTGCGTGATGCGATGCTGTTTGCCAGCGGTCAGATCGATCTTGCCCCGGAGGAATCGTCTGTTGTCGCAAAGGTTGGTAACGGTTTGGTTGGTCGCAATGTTCGACCAGAACAATTAGGGGAAGAGTCATTTCACCGCAGTGTTTATTTGCCAATTGTGCGGGGAGTCGTCCCGGAAGTGCTGCGGGTGTTTGATTTTCCCGAGCCAAGCATCATTAGCGGTGCCCGCGACGTGACCACTGTGCCCACGCAGGCGCTCTATATGATGAACAATCCCAGTGTCATTCAAGCAGCTGGAAAACTGGCTGCACGCCTGATGGAAACAGTCGACTTCGAAGATGAGGATCGTGTCCGCTTGGCTTACCGTTTGGTCGTCAGTCGTGAACCTTCTGCCGAAGAAATAAAGGTCGCACTTGGTTTTATCGACGATGTAAGACAGGAATCAGAGTCTCTTGCCTGGGCTGGGTTTTGCCAATCACTGTTCGGATCAAGTGAATTTCGATATTTGAATTAGGACATTGGTGAAACGTGCCAGCCACTCCTTGATGGAATCAGTGACCATCGCGTCTATCCAGCGAATTTGAAACAGCCTCATCACCAGCAACGAACAAACCAACCAGCACTCAAGGAACTCAATCATGTTTTCGCGACGCTCTGCACTGCAGGCCACCGGTTGCGGTTTTGGTTACTTGGCGTTTTCTGGGCTCATGACCCAAGCTGCAATCCGGGAAGGGGCCGGACCACTTCAGCCGAAGGAAACGCACTTTGCTCCGAAAGCAAAACGGGTGATTTTTCTATGTATGCGGGGCGGACCTTCGCACGTCGACACGTTTGATTACAAGCCCGCCCTCGCAAAGCATCACGGCAAGGCAGCAGGTGAAATCGCGAAGGGGCTCAATGGTCAAAAAGGCCGAACGCTGAAA
>JAYZAR010000028.1:0-34479 GCA_036339635.1 Planctomycetota bacterium
GGCCGGTACACTCGCAAACCGGTGGTATAACGCAAGCTAGAATCATTCGCCGAGATTGTTAGGAAGTAACGACCATCCTCCGGAATCACCACTGCACCGAGTGCGTTCCCCCGGTTTTGAATCGGTCGCGTCGTGGGAATGTAGGGTCGGTCATCCTCCCCAGGAACTTGGCTACCGAATATGATTTGCCCCGTGGAATCACGGACCGCGTAGCTCCCAGCTGCACCGAGCGTGGCGACATCTAAGATGTCTCCTCCTCTCAGATCGAACGAAAACGAATCGACGTCAGCGGATACAAAGGGGCCGGAGTTCCCCAAACGAATGGGTAATGTTCCGGTAATATCGATCGTGTCCTGTTGTCCTTGACCCGTTCCCAACGGAAGAAAATCAGCTTCGAAGATTGAATCGTTTAAGCCGCTTTCTCCGAGACTCTCCGACTCAAACACCAAAACCGATTGGACTGCACCCACATTTCGATGAATCGGATAATCCGGTAGATCGGTAGGTGGTCCTGCGGTGGGCAACTCCGTCAAAACGGCTAGCAGTTCTCGTCGCTCCAGCCCTTCCATCTGCAATCGTCGCTTGCGACGAGCCTCAGTCGAGCGATGCTTGCGTCGGGATTTCTTTGATTTCGCTTCGCTTCGTTTGATCATCGAGTGTCTCTACCAAACTTACGAACAGCAACTTCCGCTTGGGTATCGCTGATCGGAGAGGTTTTAGTGAATGGGTTTGTTCACTGACATTGAGCCTAAACCAAATCGCATCCTAACTGCCACAGCCTGATGGACAATTTCGATTTCGACTTCGCTGTCGCTTTTTCCTTGTTCTCGCTCTAACGCCAATCTTGGCCTGAGCAATTGAATAAACAAGGGAAAATACAGTGAATGGACGAGGGTCGAGTTGCGATTCTAATTGGACCCTAAGGGGTGTCAACGAAATGCATCTTCTATGATGCTCGGCGAGTTACAAAGTTCCTGCTCCATCGCCAAATCCGGTACATTCCTCCCGTCAGCGAAAACCGCCACCAACACACACCCCCCCAGAGGGCCATCACTGAGTTGAATTCCCCACTAATTGGGGATTTTTGCGGTTTTCTAACCCGACTTGACCAAGTTCTAAGCCCACTTGACCAAGTCACGCACCAATTTTCACTCCGCATAACTCGCAATCAACTGTCGAAGTAACCAATCCATTCATGAAAAGAAAATGGTGAGAAGGCAGTTGAGGCCACGAAAAAACCCGCCGGGCAGACGGCCCCGCGGGTTTGCATTCCAACTGATTCGAGACTCTGGACTACCAGGTGTACTCGGTTCCGAAGCTGAAACCTTGAACAACAAGGGAGTCGCGTTGGGTGAAAGGCGTCGGAATTGGATCGTTATCCACAAAGCTTCGAATCGTATCGCCATCCGCGATTCCAAACCCGACATCATCGACTGCCAAAGCATAATAGGCCGCCCGTAAGGACCATGAATGGCTGATTCGGTAGATCAATTTCGCTTCGAATTCGCCCAAGACTGTCCCGCTGTGATCGACATCGCCAAGCAGCACGTCAACAGGTACACCGTTGGCCTGCAAGCGGGTCGTACGATCGACCTTGTTCTCGACCCAACCCCCTTTTATACCCATTCCGAGGTTGATCCCGGGACATAGATTCCACCAAAGATCGAACCCAGCCTGAACCCCGAACATGTCATTGACCAATTGATCGTTGCTGGCGAATGATCCCCCAGCACCTGAACCCGCATAGGTGAGGCCATCCTCGTATCGCAAGTACCGCAGACCCGCCAACCAGGAGCCCTGGAAGCGACAATAGGGACCCATCCAGCGTCGGCGGTAATTCAATTCAGCACTGTGGAATTCGCTTTTGATCGAAACTTGCTGAACAAACTGGTTGTCGGTGTCTCCAAAACCACCGATTGGGTCTGTCCCGAACGAGGTGATTACAGAGAACAAGTTATTGGTCACGTCGTCTCTGACCGAAGCAGAGGCGTTCCACTGATTTCCGCCCATGTAGGTCGCTTCGAGATTGCCGCCGACGCCGAAAATCAGGGCACCCGACAACCGAACACCAGCTTCCAGCTCGTCGCCGCTACCTGCGTCCTCCATGGAGAGAACCGTCGACCCAGCTTGCCCGAAGGACGTCAGCGGACCACGCACTCCGCCACTCGAATGTCCGAGGAAGACCGCTTCAGCACTTAAATCGTACCAACGCTGAGCACATAGGCCTGCCCGCGTGTAGGGCAAGAGCTTTTTTAAACAGCTGCCCAACGCCAAGGGATGGCACGCTTCACAAACGGGACACCCGTTACCCTGGCAAAAAAGACAGAAGAGACGGTGAGAAGCAAGGCCCCCAGATAGGCCAAATCCATGACCGCTCGACAGGTCACTGAACAAGCCACCACAGCCCAATGGACCACAGTTTCCGTTGCCACCATCACAGGCCATCGCATATCCGACTGGCAACACACCACCCTGGTAAAGCGAGGGATGCTGCATCCCAGCAGGCGTCACGTAGCCAGAGGCTTCATAATCTATGTTGGCTTGGCGTACCGCGGACGATTGTGCCGAAGCGGTCGTCGCCCCCATCGTCATCGCCATGAAGGCGAGCAAGGCTAATTCGTATCGTTGAGTCATTCGTTGCATCGCAAACGTCTCCGCGGCGGCTGCCGCATGGCGGGGAGCCGGATTTTCACTTGCGGGGACGACTCTCAAAAGCACCTAATGATGACGGCACCTCGATTGTCATCGCGTGTCAGCCTCGTCAGTTCCCCGACGTGCTAACGACGCAGCCGTACCCGGTCTCAATGGACACGAGCAAGGCCCCCCTGATGTATTCGTGGCAATGAAGCTGTCTTTCCGGTGGCAAATCGAACCCAACGAGAGATCGCCTGCTTGATCCGACACTTTGGAAGGACCGCTTCAAGCGAATTTATCGGCACAACCGGCGTACAGGATTCGCATAATCCCGACATTCTTTCGGTAACAATTCCCGATCTGGGCCACGACCAGCAAGTTTCACGACCAGGCAACAGATGCCTGCGGCGTTCCGAGCAATCCCGCCACTCCCATCAACCAGCCCAATCAATTAAACGAGTTCGTCAAAACTCCGTAGCTCAATCGATACGGTGGCGTCAGCCGCATAAGGTGCGACAGCGATCGCCCCAATGAATCCGGGGCGGGGCTCGAAGCAAAAGAATCTCCATGTCATGCCTTGGTTCAATTTCGGATTGAGCATTTCAATCGTGGGGGTCGCCGAATCAATGCAACGGAACGCAAAGTCTGACAGAGGGGTTTGTAAACCAGTCCCAATCGCCTTGATAAACGATTCTTTGAGTGTCCAGATTTTCAGAAAGGTAGCCTGCCGCGTCGACTCCGCGCTGCATTGCCGCAAAAAGTCCACCTCTGGATTCGAAAAAAATCGCTCAGCTAATTCCGGATCGGTACGACGGTCGAGCCGTTCGACATCGACTCCCACCAAGCGATGAGTTCCATTTCCGAGACCGCACATAACCAAGCCATCGGTATGGGCCACGTTGAATGGACGCTTCGCTTGCTCCGGTTTCACCACATACGGTTTCCCGTGTGGTTCCGTCGCAAAACGAATGAGCTCAGGATCGATTGCCTCCGTGCTGAGCAATCGTCGCGCCATTCCACGGCCAACAACATGCTGATTGCGACTGGTTGGAACTCGGAAAGCATCCGCGCGAAGCCGCTCACTGGGATCTAACCAATTCTCGCAAGTTTGTTCCAACTTGCCCGGTTCCCCTGTCGAACTCGCTGCGTGCCACACTTCGATCGTCGTATCCTCCACCATCCCGGTGATCCCGTTCCCCTTCCACTGATCGGCAAATTCGTCCAGCCCACGAGACGAGTCGATGGCATCAACTCCGCTCGGCCTTATTCCTGTAACCCTCAATTCTATCCCCATCGCACCTTTTGCAGAACGTGTCAGCGGGCCAATCGGATGTGTCGAAACTAGCCCAGCGGCTACTCTCTTTTTGGAGACTCCCTGTGTTCTCGTCAAATCTCACTCCCCGCAGTATCAACTTGGTCGCTGAAGGTCTGGCCCCGATACAGCAGGCCCAGCTTCTGCTTGTGGCAGGATTCGTCATGCTCGGCTGGGTCCTGACCCGTCGACAGATTAAGTCTCGGCGACAACACAAGCAGAATGCACGTGTCGCCAACAAAGCGGTCAAGGCGATTCGTGATTACAAAGATCCTGCCGTACCGCTAGCCGGTGCACCTGTTGAAACCCAGCGCTGGCAGGCAGCGATGTTCGACCTGCAACGGGAGCTGAAAGCGGATCTCGACACACGAATCGTGATCGTACAGACCCTGCTGCAACAAGTTGACCAACGCATCGACCGCTTAGAAAACCTGCAGCGAGCCCTTCGACAACCAAACCAGAAATCGGCTTCCTAGCTGACTCGCCCGATTTGTCATGCATACCTGCAGCAACTTCTTCGCCCCGCGCGGTTGGAGCATCCTAATCCTGAACCGCTCCGATAAAGCATGGAACAGCAACGAAAAACAGCTCCGGATCAATGTCGAACCTTCGTGGGACTCGCCGAGTCTCGTCCAACCCGACTTGCCACTCGCCTAGGTCTCCTACCTGTCTTTTGCGGCCATGGCTAGTGCGAACTGCAAGCGGCTCGATCTTGTACCCAGTAACGACATTCGGCCGCCAAAAAAAAGGATCCACAGATCACCAGAACGCCGCCGCGTGGCGTTTCGGCCAAGGCGAATTCACATGCCCGAATCGGATCGTCCACAACCGTGGTCTGGTCAGCGAACTCGGGCGGAACGAGCGGGAGCAACAGCGCAGGATCCCGAAACCTTGGATTCCCAAGAAAACGCGTTAGCACCAGTTGCGAGGAGACCACCATCAACCGCTTGAGCATTGGCTCGGCGGTTTTGTCGATACTTGTGCCGAAAACCATTGTGATCGGCCGACCCGAACATCGATGTTCGAGTGTTTGGCAGAGGGCCGAGACGGAATCTTCGTTATGAGCGGAATCAATGATTGCCAATCGGCCATCACTCAACTGCCAATGTTCAATTCGCCCCGCGCATTGGCTGCTTGCCATTCCCTTTCGTAAAGCGGCATCGTCAAGCTGAAGACCTTGCTGCCGCAGCAGGTCGATCAAAACAGTCGCAATCGAAGCATTTTTTGCCTGGTGGGCGCCATCCATCGCCAAATCAAACTGCTGACGGTCGCTCAGCGGGCTACAGCGGCCACCGACCGTCACTGTTGAACCCCATACCTGCTTGGGAACATGCTCCCAATCGAAATGCTCAGAGATTTGAAATAGCGGGGCGTTTGCCGCATCGGCTCGCTCCACGATCACGCTGGCTGGCTGCGGCTGAGTCACACCGCTGACGACAGGAATTCCCGACTTGATGATGCCAGCTTTTTCTCCCGCGATCTCCTCCAAACTGTTCCCCAGTACCTGCTGGTGATCGAGACCAATCGAGGTCACAGCCGTCACGCTTGGCGAGCAAAAGTTCGTACTATCCAAGCGTCCCCCCAAACCAACTTCTACGACAATGGCATCACAACCACGATTTTCAAAGTGCAGGAACGCCATCGCTGTAGTCAATTCAAAAAAAGAGGGTGGCCCATTATCATCCTCCCCAATCTCCATTGCAGGGGCCCGGACCTGGTCAACCAATGCGACCAGTTCATCCCGCGTACAGGGCTGGTCGTTCACTCGAAATCGCTCCTCCAGACAATGCAGATGTGGCGAGCTGTAGAGGCCTGTGCGGTATCCGGCTGCCGCCAGAACGCTGGCCACCATCGTAGCGGTCGATCCTTTTCCCTTTGTCCCTGCAACATGAACAAGCGGCACTTCGGGCTCGACCCCAGGTCGATACAAATAATGACTCAGCCCAAGCCGCCCAATAAGCTCGGTGATACGTTGCAAACCAAAAGGATACTTCGCTGCGCCTCGAACCTGCCGTTCGTAATTCAAGCGGTCGTATAGAAATTCCAACGACCGCTGATAGGGGTCGGCCGAGCGCGGCTCAGAAGTCACGGGGGGCTGTTTGGTCAACGGGCTGTGTCGGAGCGATTCGGGCGGGCGAAACAGATCTGTGGTGCGAGGTGATTGATAACCGATTCGAACGATCGGGCCAACGCAGTCAATTTAGTAGCCTTTCCGATTCTCGGCGAGCGTCTGAGCGGAAGTATTGCCCTGAGTCACTCGCAAATCTAGCAGACCCCTTTGAAAGCAGGTATCCATGAGTCCAGTGTCGTCAAATCATGCCTTTGCTACAAAACAAGGCCTCGGATACAAAACCATACCTCACCAAGCCTCCGACAGATTTAGTTATGCGTTCGCAGGATTGAGATTCCTTCATCGACGATGCCAGCCGGCTCCCAAAAATACCAGCGGGCCAAAAAAACAGCAGATTCTCATCAAGGCCGAAAGATCCTGTATCAAAACCGATCTGGGGTGAAAAAGGAACTCCTGACCGGCAAGCGAAATAGATCCATCCCACCGCCACGTAGCTAGGCTGCCATCTCGTCACAACGCCGGCCTGAACGCCAACCAGGTTCAGGAAGCCTTTAATCCGTCAGTTTACCCCGGCGTTTGCATCATAAATCCAGTTTGATAGCGATCCCTGGCAGGCTTGGGGCAATAACGAGGGCTCGAATCGTCTACCTCTACGAAAACCGAATTCAAGGAGATCCGGATGAATGAACGGGGTTTCAGAGAACGACAAAAAAACGAACACTTCGCGGCGGCGGCCCGTAGCTAACACTCTCCGTCGATGAGATCGGCTTCGAGCTTCGCCCGGAGTCCGTCGCCGGATTCTCCTTTCGCAAATCTTCTGTTTCCAGACCTCCAAGTGGATTATTAGATCGTGGATACCGAATCAACCGCGGTCGATGAGATGGAATCTTCCGTTTCAGCCGAGCCCAGTGGCGACCAGCCGGATAGCGGCGTCATCATCGAAACACGCAATCTAAGTAAAATTTATCGGGATTTCTGGGGCCGAAAGAAGGTCCGTGCACTGAAATCTCTCGATATCGAAGTCCGCCGGGGTGAGATTTTCGGTTTGCTAGGTCCCAATGGCAGTGGCAAATCGACCACGATCAAGCTAATTCTCGGCCTGCTTTTCCCAAGTAGCGGCCGAGTACTGGTCTTTGACCAAGATGCGGCCGAGACAAGTAAGAATGAGCGAATCGGGTATTTGCCTGAGGAATCGTACCTGTATCGATTCCTGACCGCCGAAGAAACGCTCGATTTCTACGGCCGCTTGTTCAACATGTCGGGAGCCGAGCGAAAACGACGCGTCGATGAATTGATCAAACTCGTCGGTCTTCAAGGGGCAAAACACCGACAACTTCGTGAATACAGCAAGGGGATGACCCGACGGGTCGGCTTAGCCCAAGCGTTGATCAATGACCCCGATTTGATACTGCTGGATGAGCCCACCACTGGGCTGGATCCAATTGGAACGCGAGAAATGAAGGACCTGATCTTGGCACTCCGTGACCAAGGTAAAACGGTGCTGCTTTGCTCCCACCAACTTGCTGATGTCCAAGACGTCTGCGACCGCGTGGCGATCTTGCACCAGGGCGAACTCAAGGAACTCGGACGAGTGTCGGACCTGCTCAAGGTCCAGGATATTACTGAGGTGCACGCAAAAGGGCTCAGTGAAGAGGCGAAGACTGAAATCGCTGAAGTCATCAAACGACATGGCGGAGATCTGAAGTCAATCGATAACCCCACAACGACGATGGAAGATCTATTCCTCAACATCGTTCGTGAAAGCGAGGCTCGGCCGGGTGCCCGCCGCGTGACAGGAGGCCCCGCAACTGGCGAGACACCGGATCACCAGACCGAAGCCGCTGACGCGTCGAACGATTCCGAGGCCGCGCAATGACACTGCAACCAGAGGACTTCTGGTCCTACTACGAATGGTTGATGCGACCGGATGCATTCTTGGAGAGCGCATTCCTGCAAGGCATCGTCTTATTTGTTCTCGCAATCGTACTTGGGTTGCTGATCGGATATATCGTTTCGGCGGCTCGTTATGGACCATCTGAGGGCTTTTACGCTGTCGCCCGAGCCGTGAGGGATTTGATCCGTTTCGATCTACCCGGCACCTCCGCTTCTCGAATTATCGCTCTCGCGCGATTAGCGTTTAAAGAAGCAATTCGACGAAGAGTTTTATTCGTCGTGGGCTTGTTCTTGGTGGTTCTGTTGCTGGCAGGATGGTATCTCAATCCAGAAAGCGACGACCCTGCCCGTCTCTACATCAGCTTTGTACTTACCGCCACGAATTACTTAATTTTGGCGCTAGCACTTTTCATCAGTGCCTTTTCTTTGCCTGCTGATATTAAAAGCAAGACAATCTACACCATCGTCACCAAGCCGGTCCGGGCGACGGAGATCGTACTCGGCCGAATGCTCGGTTTTGTAACAGTCGGGACGCTCATGCTGATTCCGATGGGGTTGGCCAGCTACATTTTCGTCAGGCGTGGCTTAGACCATTCGCACCAGCAAGTCACTGATGTCCAAGACGTCGGTGACGGTCGCCTCGAGGGTGAAACGGATTACGTCCGCAACCATAAACACACTTTCAGCATCGATCCGGATGCGAACGGTCTCGGACTGACCGATATCGTTCGTGGCCACCGGCATGTGGTGACGAAGACCGACGCCGGAGACTTCGTGATCGGCCCACCAAGGGGTGCCCTGCGAGCCCGGGTACCGTCCTACGGAGAGGTCCAATTCTTCGATAGATCCGGCGATGCCAAGGAGGAAGGCGTCGACATTGGTAACGAACGAATCGACGAGGGTGGTTACGGCAGCTCCGGCATCGCGCGGGTAATCGGCTTGTCCCAGGGAAGCCGAAAAATAACGCACGGATACATCGAGGGCGGAACGCTTGGCGCTGCGGAATTCTTGTTTGAAGACGTTTTTCCGGCGAAATATCCTGACGGAATTCCAATCGACTTGACCTTGCGTGCCTACCGATCGTTCAAAGGTGATATCGAGTCAGGAATTCGTGGCTCGATCACGATGAAACATCCCTCCAATAACGTTGAGAGCAACCCGATTCCTTTCTCCGTTAATGAGTACAAAGTCGACGAGAGAATTCTGCCGCTTCAGATTGAAGGGACAGATAACAATGAGACCCGAATGCTGAATGTGTTCGAAGACCTTGTTGATGAGAACAATCGCATCAAGGTTGTCATCCGTTGCCTCGACCGTAGTCAGTATCTCGGGGTGACGAAGAGTAGCGTTTACTTTAGACCCGCAGAGGTGCCTTTTTGGTGGAACCTGACGAAAGCTTATCTGTCGATCTGGCTACAGATGACAATGGTGATTGCTTTTGGTGTCATGTTCAGCACCTTTCTAAGCGGACCCGTTGCGATGGTTGCAACCTTCGTTTGTGTCTTGCTTGGATTTTCCGCCGAGCAGGTCTACGACACACGCCACTATATTGACTCAGGTGTCGAGAGGGGTGGTGGTCCGATCGAGTCGATGGTTCGCCTTCTAAAGCAAGATGCGATGACCACGCAACTCGATGTGGAATCGGCAGCGGCAAGCGTGATCAAGACAATCGATGCCGGCATCATTTATTCGCTTGACGCGATCGCAACAGCGTTACCAAACCTGCCAAAAATGGTAGGTACGGCGGAGTACGCTGCTAGCGGATTCGACATCTTTGGTGCCCTTTTACTCAGACACGCCACAGCCACACTCGGTTACGTGATCTTGGCGTTCATGATCAGTTACTTCTTCCTGAAATCGCGTGAGATTGCAGCATGAATCGCACTTCAATTCTGGGTCGAAAGATCATCTATCTACTGGTGTTACTCGCCATGTTGTTCCCCCTCTACCTGCTTGGGCAACCAGCAGGAGGTAAAAACAACTTAGGTGGTCGACTCTCCGAGATGCGTCACCAGTACAACATCGCTGAGAGCGACTTGGGAGAGATCAGCCCGGCAAGTGAAACAATGAAGCTCGCCTCACTAGGTTTGCGAGGTGTCGCGGCCACGTTACTCTGGAACCGCGCTCATCGGTATCGCGTTGAGCATGAATGGGATCGCCTGAAAGCGACACTCAACAACATTGCCTTGTTGCAGCCTCACTTCGATAAGGTTTGGGAACACCAAGCACACAATCTGGCTTACAACGTTTCGACAGAATTCGATGACTACCGACAGCGGTACGAGATGGTCCGCGAGGGCACTGAGTTCTTGACTCGGGGTGTTCGTCAAAACACCAACGCACCGCGTTTGGTTTGGTACACGGGTTGGTTCTACGGTGCGAAACTGGGCATGTCGGATGAAAAGACACAATTCCGAAAACTATTTGCTGACGACGAGGTGCTGCATGAATCACTGATGAATGAGAACATCGCCGTCGATAGCCCCGAAGCGCGAGGACCACTCGGAAAACCCGACAATTGGCTCGTCGGTAGACTCTGGCTCAATCATGGTTACGACTTGGTTGATACAGGCGTGAAGATCCGCCGACAAACGCCACTTAACTTTTACGAGACAGGACCGAAATGGCGATTCAAACACGCCGAGGCGATCGAACGTGAGGGGATCCTCGATGAGAGTGCCCAAAATGCTTGGAGAATGGCTTCGGAGGATTGGGAAGCCTTCGGCAATCGCAGTATCCCGACAACTTCGCCCTTCACGATCAAGCTCGGCCAAATCGAAGTGCTTAACGAGCAGCGCGCGGAGAAAATCGCTCAGTTCCGAGAACTCAACAAGGAAGCGTTCGATGCCGAGCGGCAACGCCTGATCGACGAACTACCAGTAGGTATCCAGGAGTTTTGGCAAAAGCCGCTCGCAGAGATGACTTATGAACAGCGACAGGTCATGCCAAACGTCCAAGCGGCAATCCAGCCAGACATTTCAAAGCTGGCGCCGAAAAGCGATCCTTCTGTTCGCTTAGAAGCGGTCAATTTGGTTGGTGAGGTTGACGAACTTTCACTGCGAATCAATAAAACCGAGGGCTATCGAACCCAAATCAACTATGACTACTGGGAAACATTAGCGTTGGCCGAACAAGAAAAGCGAACCGTTACGGCTAGACGCTTGATTTATGAAGCCGAAAAAGCAAACGCCGATGCGGAATTGGACGAGGCGATCAAACTCTATGAGCAAGCCTTCGTGATTTGGGCAGAAATTTTAGATGCCTACCCAGTCCTCGTGATCGATGATTCTGCCGAAGACCTCTTCGAATCAGTGCGTCGCTACATGATTGCGATTGATTCGCAAGAACTACCTGAGGATTTTCCACTCCGAGAGTTCGCCGAGTTGATGGGCGAGTACGGCCGGATGAATGCACTCCAATATGAACAAGTCCGTGCCATGCGGAGTCGGAATGATTCAGTGGAGCAGTCTGAAGAAACGCCAAACGCCTTAATGTTCGATCCGTCATCAGCAGACTCATCCGACGGCGATCAACCAGGGGCGACCATGCCAAAAAAATCTGACTCAGGCGATGCCGGAAAAGCGGATGCAACAATGCCCGAAAGCCCTGAAGCTCCTGGGCCGAGTGAAGCTCCCGATCCGAGTGAAGCTCCCGAGTTGAAGGTCGAAGCCACGTCCCCTGACACAACCAACTAAACACGGAAATCTGCCGGTACTTTGAGCAACGAATCGGCACCACGTCGCGGCAGCTTGTTACGCGGAGGCTCGATAGAGAAGCAATTTCGATCAAGCCAACGTTCTGTCGCCGAAAACGCTAACGTCGACTATTGAATTCCCAGCAATTCAACTTCAAAGACGAGAACTTCATTCGGCCCAATCGCGCCTTGACTACCACGTTCGCCGTAGGCCAATTCAGGGGGAATATAAAGCATCCACTTTGACCCAACCTTCATCTGCTGTAGAGCCATTTGCCAACCCTTGATGACTTGGTTGACCTGGAAGGTTGCCGGTTGCCCTCTCTCGACTGAGCTGTCGAAGGTGCTTCCATTAATCAGCTTACCTGTGTAGTGAACTTTGACAGTATCGGTGGGTCCTGGTGAAGGGCCATCGCCCGCTTTGAGTACCTTATATTGCACACCCCCCTGGAGTGCCTTCACTCCTTCTTTCTTCGCGTTGGCCGCGAGGTAGGCCGTGCCTTCCTCTTTCTTCTTGGCCATCTGCTGCTGTTGACGCTGTACCAACATCTTTTGAATCATCTGCTGGGTCGCTTGCAGTTGCTCATCATTCAACTTGGCTTCTTTACCTCCGAATGCATCGGCAAAACCTTTCGCCAGTGATTCGAGCGAAAAATCCCCTTCGGCAAAGCCTGACTGCTTCATTTGCTGACCGACGGAGTAGCCGAGGAAATAACCGATCGAATCGGTGCCCGCCTCGTCCTGGGAAAAGGCCGGTGGAACCAAGGCCAAGCACCAAGCGGCAAGGATAGCGTGAGAAATCATTCGCTTTGACATATTCAGTTATCCAATTAGGGAATACTATCGGAAGTACCACAAACAGCAGGTACCATTTGAACTTGAAACCTGCAGGATACCAACGAGCCGCCACACTGACACCGCCCCAAGTTCGATCCGGGGGGTAATTGTGCTGGCTTAATGCAGCAACCGGCTTAAAGCTGCAACAAAATCGCCCCACTGATGATCACGACGAGTACGATGAGCATGATTAGCAAGTGGACCCAGGTGATCTGGCGAGGAGGGGCCTGAGACATTTGAAATTGAATTTGCTTCTTTAGCATCTCGTGACCAACCGACGTCACCGCTCTCAATCCGCCTTGAGAATCGCCTGTCTGGATCCCCTCATCCAACTGCAGCATCACCGCCTGAACTTGCCGCGCGTTGAAGGGCCGGTCAGCTGGTTTCTTGGCGAGCAGCTGATATGTCATCTGCTGAAGCACCTTCGGACAACTCGAGACGAATGCGTCGATCTGCGGTGGATCAGCCAAAAGGTGCTTATCGAATAATTGAGCGTAAGTTTCGCCTGAAAATGGCTTTTCCCCAGTCAACATTTCAAAAACACAACACCCCATCGAGTAGAGATCTGCCTTCCCTGAAAGCGACTGGTCGCCAGTGATTTGCTCTGGAGACATGTAAGCGTGCGTGCCCACCGTCATTCCCTTGCCAGTCAGGTCGGCACCTTGCAAATCTCGGGCGACACCAAAATCACCCAACTTCACGTCACCCTCAGCCGTCAGCAACAAGTTGCCGGGCTTGAGATCGCGGTGAACCACGCCATTGTTGTGGGCATGCTGCAAAGCCGAGGCGACTTGCCTGGTGATATCAACGACCATTTGCCAAGGAAAACGTCCCCTGAACTCCAGCAGATCCTTCACAGTGCCACCCCGAACCAACTCCATCGCGTAGTAGAGTTGCCCCTCGTGATCACCACCACCGTAGTAGCGAAGGATATTGGGATGATTCAACCGTTTCATGACCTCCATTTCACGCCTAAATCTGGCACGAATGAGCTCATCTTCGCTGGCCGCATCATTTAATCGCTTGACGGCGACAGACTCACCGTTGGACAGCTTGGTGGCCTCATAGATAGTGCCGACCGTTCCCATGCCGCGAACTGGGCCTAGTTCATAATCACCAAGGAACGTTCCAGACATCGGTCGTCAGCAAGCTCTAGCAAGGAAGCAACATTGTCGCTCCGAATTCTACACGCTGGCGATCTTTTCGATCCGTACACGCGTATGAATTTGGCGGTGGCCGATTCGGCTCTTGCTGTGCTTACGGCGACGGAACTTCTGCACGTAGATTTTTTTGTCCAGGCTTGGCCCGATGACCGAGGCAGTGACCGAAGCGCCCTCCAGGGTGGGTGCACCCAACTGCAACCCATCGTCGCCGCTAACCGCGAGCACCTTTTCGAACGTCAAGTTCTCACCCTGGGGCAAATCACGGTAGTCGACTTCCAGTTCCATGCCAGGTTCGACTCGATATTGACGACCGCCGTCGACGATGATGGCGTACATGATACTTCTCTAAAGATCGGTTGCTGCGGGACTTCTGGATTTCACAAGCGGCGTAGTCTAGCGTCCTGTCGCCCCGGCGCAAAGGTCCAAAAACCTGGCTTTTACAGGTGCTTTCGAGGACGTGCGTTCTGTAGCAGGCCATCTTTTGGGACCAGTATTTCGCAGCTGTACCGTATTTTGCGGCTGCAGGGGCAGATTTCGCGGCCGCAGATCCAGATAGCCAAGATCCGAGGGGCGAATCCATGAAGGTCGCTGGGTGTGCCAACCTGATCCAGGCAACCAACGCTAACTACTCCGAAAGAAGCTGTCGCTCCAAAAATCGGTGGGTAAGCAGGGTCAGGTGCCAAAGCTGCTTTGGATCGCGGATCCCGTGAGCGGCTGCCGGATAAACCATTAGGTCGAACTCTTTCCCGGCATTTTGCAGGGCAGCCGCCATCCGCATGGTATTGCTGGGATGGACATTGTCGTCTGATTCACCATGAATAAGGAGTACACGACCCTGGATTTGATCAGCCAAATGAACCAGCGCGGTTTCGAGGTATCCCTCGGGATTTTCGCTCGGCAGACCCATGTACCGTTCGGTGTAAAACGCATCATATTCCTTCCAGTCGGTCACTGACCCCCCCGCTATCCCAGCGGCAAATGCATCGCTATGGGTCATCGCGTAGAGGGTCAAAAACCCGCCAAAGCTCCAACCCCGAATCGCGAGCTTCTGCTCATTGACCCAAGGCTGATCCCGCAACCAGCTCACCGCCGACATGACATCAGCGAACTCTTGCTCTCCGACCCGCAGATGAATTTTCCATGTGTCAGCCAACCCAGCACCCGCGCTGGAGCGATTATCGACAAGCAGGGTTGCGATCCCTTGCCGGGCCAACAACTCACGATACAAGCCGCGGATACCCGCAAAACGGTTCCTCACGATTGGCGACGACGGCCCACCATAGATTTCAATCACCACCGGACACGGATTTGCCTCGCTGGCAGATGGAGGGCGAATCAGCATCGCTGGCAACGAGGCTCCATCTGCAGTTTGAATGCGGAAAACCTGCGGCTGAATCACCGCAGTCTTGAGCTTTAACGTCGTCTCGGCCAGCAGACGCGTGGTTTGATTATCAACCGACCGCAGTAGCAACTTGGTGGGCTGCGTTGGTGTGCCAAATCGATCAACGGCCCACTTCAATTGGGGACTTGGCTGTAGCGTGTGCCAACCCGCTTCAGAAGTGATCGGCACGAGACCGGCCGGTGCATTGGGCTGCATCGCAACCTGATAAGCATGTTGCTCGATTGTCCCGTTCACCGCGTCTCCCGTCACCAACAAACGCTCTCCCTGTAAATGAAAATCCCGCACATCAAAATTAGGAGGAGTCAAAGGTGTGACGACCATCCCATTGGGTGAAACGTGATAGAGACGTGTTCGGCCAGTAGGCACCTCGCTGCGCCACACGAAGCTTCCATCCTCTCTCCATGCCGGAGCCGCTGGAGGCTCAATCCAGGTGGGGCTTTCTTCGCGAAAGAGCAGGCTTGGCTTCGCTTCCATACCTGCAGTGGCGTCTTCCTTGATCACGAACACCTCACGCCAACTTTGCTTTCGATCACTTACCGAGAACAGCAAATTCAATGCTTGAGTATTCCACCAAACACCTGTAATGATCCGTGGGGCCTGAGGCGTCGACTTTGCAAGCTGCTTCGGGGGCGGGACAATGCCCTGGTTCAGGCTACGGAGATCCCACAGATAGAGCTCCGCATGGGGAATCGGATCGCCTGCCTTCGGATAACGCGCGACAATCCCTTTTCCCCGTTCGCTTGCAGTGGAGGAGAGCGTGTAGGGCTCGATTCCACTAATATCAATCCGAAGCATCGCCAACCACATTCCATCGGGGCTAAACCAAAAACCCTGGTAATTTCCACGCCCGTAAATTTCCTCTTGGTAGGTCCAATCAAGAACACCGTTGAGCAGTGTTTCGGAACCATCATGAGTCAGTTGCAGTGAACGCTCACTGGCAACATCAACCACAAACAAATTCCCTTGATTGACGTAGGCAACACGGCGTCCAACGGGATCCAGCGTGACGTTTTGCCAGGAGTTCGCATCTCGCGAAAGCCAGCGAGCTGTTTGCTGCGGGGAGACGATTGCCAATGACTTATTAATCTTGACTAAGATCGGATCATCAGCTGACTTCATACTGGTAACTGCTGCCATCGTCGCGGCACGAGCCTGCTTTTCATCTACTCCATCAAGCTGCTGCAATTGAGCCGTCAATTGATTCACAATCGGCCACGGTTGTTCCTCGAGCGTTTGCAGATCAACCTCATTCCATTGGTCGGCACGCCGGATCAACAAACTCATTTGGGCGCCGTCAATCCAATGGGTTTCCGGGACCTCGGTGAAGTAATCAAACTTCTGCTCGGGATGATAAAGAGAATGCAACGAGAGCTTGGGGACTGACTGATCGGTTTCCTCGACTTTCGTCACCACCTGAGGAGAATCGCCCCACGCCGGAATCATCGTTGCAACGATGATGCATATCATGCAACAAACTGCATTGCCTCGACCAACGACGATCCCAGGGGACCACGGCTTACGATCTTCCAAATCTTGTGGGGACATCAAATGGTGCTCCTGACTTGCGAGATAACCAACTTCCAATCTCTTCAACCCGCGTGGTGATCCACCCATGCGGTGGTCGATTCATTCACAACGCCCAGTGAGCGATTGGCCTTGCGAAGAAAGCAAATCCAAACGCGACTTGGCTATCAAGATCCCATAGAATCAAGAACGATGGAATCAATAAAAATGTCGACCAGGAAGCCAAATCCTACTAGCTCGACACAACAATGCCAATTTGACGATCCAAGAGAATCCCCAGTGCACGATTCAACGAAAAGAACGCTTCATCTTTATCACTCTGTGACTCGCCTACTCCAAACCGCAAGCATCATCATCATGACATGCGTGAGTTGCGGGCAATTAGTGGCTCAGCAACCGGAATCACGGCCCAACATTGTCTGGATCATGTCAGAGGACAATTCCGTTCATTACCTCAAACACTTTGATCGTCACGGTGCGATCGCGCCCGCCATTGAATTACTGGCCCGAGAGGGAATCACGTTCGACCGGGCTTTTTCCAACGCACCTGTCTGTTCGGTCGCTCGCACGACGTTAATCACATCCTGCTATGCGCCACGAATCGGAATTCAATTTCATCGCCGCAGCAAAATGGCGACTATGCCAACGGGCGTAAAAATGTTCCCGGCCTATCTGCGGGCGGCGGGCTACTACACCACCAACAAGAGTAAAGAAGACTACAACGCGACGAAGTCTGCAGACGTCTGGGATGATTCGTCTCGGCAGGCATCCTGGAAAAATCGCCCAACTGATGAAACACCTTTTTTTCATGTCCTGACGACGGCCCTATCTCATGAGAGCAGTCTGCACTTCGATGCTCCTACGATGGAAACCAAGACGGTCACCGACCAGCTCTCCGTTCAGCTTCAACCTTATTTTCCTGACACGACAACCTTTCGCTACACACGCGCACGCTATCACGACCGAATGATGGCGGTCGATAAAATCGTTCGTGACACGGTCGATGAGCTTAAAAACTCAGGCTTACTAGAAGACACCTTCATCTTTTACTTCGGCGATCATGGCGGGGTTTTGCCAAGATCGAAAGGTTATGCCTACGAGTCAGGCCTACATGTGCCGCTCATCGTTCGGGTACCCGAAAACTTCCGACACCTGACAGATCGGCCAATGGCCTCCCGGACCAAAGGATTTGTTGAATTTGTAGACTTTGGGACCACAGTGCTCAATCTAGCCGGTATCTCACCGCCGGACGGAACTGATGGTCGACCATTTTTAGGCAGTGGTGTCACGGCAAGTGAAGTTGATGCTCGTCAAGAAACGTTTGGATATGCTGATCGGTTTGACGAAAAATACGATCTCGTTCGAACACTGAGACAAGGAAAGTTCAAATACATTCGTAATTTTGAACCATTTCTTCCCGACGCATTACAGAACAACTATCGCTACAAAATGCTGGCCTATCAAGAATGGCGAGATTTGTACAAACAAGGAAAACTCAACGAGGTCCAAAGTCAATTTTTTCAACCGAAAGCCCCTGAAGCTCTCTACGACCTTTCCGCCGACCCTCACGAAACCAAGAATCTTGCTGAAGACCCAAAGTTTGCCGATCGACTTAAGCAAATGCGACAACGGTTGAATGAAAGACTCAAATCAATGCCAGATCTCAGTTTCGTAACGGAAACGACCTTATACGACTCAGCATTCGATCAACCCGTTGTCTTTGGCGAACAACATCGTGAAGCGATCGGTGAACTGATCGACGTCGCAAATTTGGCTCTGCTGCCTTGGGAACAAGCCGAACCAAAATTACGAGAAGCAATCGCGAGCGATGACTGGCTGGTTCGCTACTGGGCGTTGGTCGCTTGCTCAAGCTTTGGTAACAAAGCAGCATCACTGACTTCCGTCATCGAGCAACGGCTACAAGACCTGGAACCCCTCGTCGTCATGCGAGCCGTTGAATTCACGGCGATTGCGGGGACCAAAGATCCTCGGCCAGCTTTGTACCGTTCATTACAGAGAGCCACCAGCGAATCAGAATCGCTCCGGTTGCTCAATACCGCGGTCTTCTTGAATGACCACACCGACGGAAGATTCCCAATCGATGTTCAAAAGATTCACTTCCTATTCAAGCCAAAACCTCGCAGCGAACTACTACGGCGAACAGAATACCTTGCTCGTTAACATGGACTCCAACCAACCTGTTCCGAAAACGACTTTCTGAACAGATCTTTCCAACCCTGCGTCGGCCCAAGTTAGGGCCAGCGGGGTTCCCGTCGCTCCAAAAAGGAACGGATTCCCTCGCCCGCCGATTCAGTTGTGCATGCCGTTGCGCTGCCGGCGGCACCAGCGGAGAGTTGAGACAACAACGCTTCGCCTACACTTTCATTTAAAAAACGCTTCGAAGCTTGAACCGCCTCTCGCGGCGCATCGGTGCATTGCTTCGCCAAGTCCGCTGCGGCAACCCAAATTTGCTGAGACTCAACTGGCTTTCCGCAGAGACCAATCCGATAGGCCTCGTCCGCATCGATCGGCTCTCCAGTGAGCACCATCCGTGCCGCGACTGCGGCACCGAGACGGAATGAAAGCAGTGCAGCAGTGGCACCACCTACCAAGCCACGTCGAACCGCAACCGCTGTATAAGAGGCCCGCTTCGAAGACACCACCAAATCACAAGCCAAGGCTAGTGCCAACCCAGACCCAAGGGCAGCACCATCGACTGCCGCCACCACTGGCTTTGGAAACCGTAGCATTTGCTCCAAGAGGTCCGCCAGCTGACGCCAAGCTGAAAACCATTCCGGTAAAGACTCGCTATCTGGCAGGTCCGAAATCTCCCCCAAAATCTTCAAATCCAAACCCGAACAAAAGTGATCACCGCCCCCCGTGAGAACAACGGCCTGCACTCGTTTCTCTTGATGAACATCCGAAAAAGCGGTCGATAAATCAGCCAAAAGTTGCGGGTTCAATGCATTGCGTTTGGCAGTCCGATCCATCAACAGAGTGGCAACATTGTCATGGATTTTGACGTCAACATACTGCACAGATCATCTCCTCAAATGCACCAGAAAGACGCCATTGTAACGCCATGTCGCACCATCATATCTTCCCTGACAATCCCCATTTTGAAACGCGTTTCGGCGAAACCTGCTGGACCTGGCAAGACGTCACTCCAAGTATCACAACGCTGTTAAAACCATCGCAAGATTGAATCGCCGTTCAGTCTGGGAATTGCGGGATAGCAGAAATCCGGCACTGGAGCACTGGAGCACTGGAGCACTGGAGCACTGGAGCACTGGAGCACTGGCGAGGTGCAACATCCTCAACCCACGCTGATTAGACGATGAATCCGGGACTCGCTGGAATTGACCAAAATACTGAAACATAGCGGGACCCAAAGATGATCAAACCGGATTGCTCACTACCTGTCATCCCACCACACGCCGTCTCCTACCCCACGCGGTCGTAGAATCACACGTCTTTGATTAACAATCACAATCCACAAGTCAGCTGAGATGGGAACCGCTATCGATCACGTAAAAAACCAGTCGAAACCATTCTCCAATGGCAAGCTTTCGAACTGCCCAGTCATTGACCGCCGCCGAGGATAAACTGGCTCCGGCTTTCGCACGGCGAAATCACGCTGACCATCGCTCGGCATCCTTGGGCATTCCGGAACAGTCATCCGTTATTCGATAGAGCGCAGCACGATCAGGATGCCTACAGCATCACCAAAAAAACCCCGGAGAGTCAAACTCTCCGGGGTTTCGTAATTTGCTCCTGCGCCCGTTGGAACAGGGATTCGCAACAACCTACTTGCAGCAGTCAGCGGCTGGACCGTAGATAGGGACTTTGATAGTCATTGCAACTGGCTTGCAGACGCGAACTTCTACCCTTTCCGTTGTCTGGACAGGAACACAAACCGTGTACTCCTCTGGAACCTCTTCCTTCACCGTCTCGTAGGTGGTGACTTCGTAGGTTCGGGTTCGCTCTTCTGGCTCGCAGGTGGTGGTCTCAACTTCGCGGGTGCGTTCTTGAGTTTCCATTCGCTGCTTCTTCACGGTTCGGGTGCGAGTTTCCGTGCTGCAGCTGGTCTGTGAAACCATTCGCTTGCGCGTTTCCATTCGTGTCTTACAGACGGGAACCATGCGCGTCTTCGTCTCGTTCACCATTTTCGTGACAGGGACAGTCCGAGTTCGCTCTTCGGTGCGATACTTGGTAATGTCACGAGTCCGCTCTTCTTCGCGGTGCTTGCAAAGAGTAACCATTCGAGTCTTCGTCTCGGTGGCCCATTCGCAATACGCGACTTCGCGGCTTCGCGTTTCCATACGAGTCTTTCGGACAGGAACAGTACAAGTTCGTGTTTCGGTTTCCCAAACACAAACTGGCACTTCGCAGGTGCGATTTTCCCAGCGAGTCTTGCGAACAGCAACTTCACGGGTGCGAGTCTCAGGACGATACTTCGTCACGGTGCACTCGCGAGTTCGGTCTTCAGTGCGGCACTTCTGCACTTTGACGACGCGGGTTCGCTCTTCTGGCCGGCACTTGGTGACGGTGATCGTGCAAGTCCGCTCTTCTGCGCGGCACTTTTGAACCTGAACCGTTCGAGTACGAGTCTCTTTGACCCAATTGGTGACAGTGTAGGTGTAAGGTACCTCGGAGGTTTGAAGCTCATAAGTCGTGCAAGGCACCTCTTCAGAAACCATTTTTGGAACGTAAACGCGGCGATAGACGGTTCGTGTTCCACCACCGCAACCGCCACAGTCAGAGGTTGGGCATCCGCAAGCAGCACTGCCACATGGAATTTCGATAGCTTGGCACTCGTACTTGCCCATATCACGAGTCACGGTCTTCATCGTGGTGACAGGCACACACTTGGTGACCGTACGGGTTCCTTCTTTGGTCTCAGTCACAGGAACACACTCGGTGTAAGTCTGCTCGACATCTTCTGTGTAAGGCACTTGTACAGTGTAGGTTTGTTCAACTTCCTCGGTGTAAGGAACTTGCACGGTGTAAGTCTGCTCAACTTCCTCGGTGTAAGGAACGTTGACCTTGTAGGTTTGCGTTATGGTTTCCTGATACGGAACCATCGTGGTGTATTCTTGAGTAACCGTTTCGCTGTAAGGAACACAAACTCGGTATTCGCGGGTCTCTGTAACCGTCTTCGGAACTCGGACCTGATAGGACTTCTCGATGTTCTCGGTGTAAGGAACACAAACTTGATAGTCGACCATTTTGGTTTTCCGAACCGGAACACGAACATCGTATGACTGTTCAACTTGCTCGGTATAGGGAACCATCACCTTGTAAGTTTCCTGCTCTGTATAAGGAACGCAAACCGTGTAAGTCTGCTTTACTTCCTCTTTCACGGGCACACAAACCGTGTAGGTTTGCTCAACCTGCTCGGTGTATGGCACGCTCACTTGGTATTCCTGCTCAACTTCCGTCGTTACAGGAACCTGGACGGTGTACTCTTCCTCTTCTTCGTAGGGAACACATACTTGGACTTTGTAAGTCTCTGTATGGGTTTCCGTTTTTGGAACCATGACAGTGTACGTCTGCTCTTTGGTTTCGACCTTTGCAACCTGTCGGCAGACGGTTCGCATACGAGTGCGGGTCTCTCGCTCATAAGTCGTGCGTGGGACTTCTCGGGTCTCGGTCACGTACTCCGACCGCATGACGGTCCGCTCTTCGTATCCGACGATCTCGCCGTTAGAAGAACCTGCGGCGCCAACGCTGCCTGCGGAAACGCAGGGTGCACTAGTCGCACAGCCGCTGCATTTGCCACAGTCAGCTTGGACATCAGCAGACAGTAATAATGCTGCGCTGAGCCCAAAAAATGCCTGTAAAAGATGTCCTCTCATGAAAAATACTCCGGGGATGTGCCCTACAGCTTGCGAGGCTCGAAGATAGACAGACGAGGCAGCGCCTAGCGGATGCGTAAAATAGGTGGTTTTAGCGATCACACAAGAATCTAATAGCCGTTCGGGGACTGATCAACCATTGCGACTAACATCAACCGGCTTTCCGAGCCATTTTCATTGAAGTAGATGGGCTACCTAACCACAACGTGGTTGATTTGATTAGAGAATCGATTCAACTGGTGTTGTGGTCCAGTAGTCAGCGTGACTCAGCGGGGGTGCCCAGCGGGATCGACGGGTACGATTTCCGCGTGATAGCTGAACCGGTTTTTGGCAACCCGGCAACGGCTTTGGTACCCCTTAGCCGTCCGCCCTTGCCATCGCGACACCCGTGCTCCGCCCCCAGCCTGTGGGAATCGAGGGGTCACTTGGCGAGTCATCAAATCCAACCTTGAGTGGTGGCCTCTTTCCAAAACGCAGGACCTCCAACTCTCCGATCAATTGGTGCAATCGGCTTCACCTCCGGTTTTCGCTGCCGGTTGGGCGGTGATTGTGATCCCGAGCGGATCAGAACCAGTTTGATTCGGTTCTAGCGAGCCTCTTCGCTATCTGAGGCCAAAGTTTGCGCTGCCATCTAGCCGATAGCCAACGCAGGTACGGGAACCAGCCAAATCGGTCCTCTTGCCGTAGAATCCGTCGAGCATCGGCGAATTGCGTTGTTGAGGGACCAATGACAAATCGGTTTCAGTTCCGTATGATTCGAGTGGGGTAGGACATTAATGAATTCCGCCTCCCGAGATTGGAAACCGGATGCGGCGTCCGCATCAGAAAGACGCGGGCTGTTGGCGAGGGAGGATCGATGAGTCGATCACCAGAGGCAACGAAATCGACTAGCGAGCCACGACGCTTGATTTGCGTCGGTGACCTGGAAACTTTGCCAGCCAATGTCAATCCAGATCAGGTCATTCTGGTTGATACCTCGGTCGCGGTCGTTGATGAGCTTAGCGAGCCATCGGTCAATGGAGTCTGGATCGCTCGCGATCAATTCCCCCAGCTGGCCGAACTAAGAGGCATCGCCCAGAGCGCGAGCATGCTCCGCGATATGCCTGAAGGTGTCGCCCTGCTCGATTCAGATGTCCGAGTACTTTGGGCGAATCGTCGACTCGCCCATTGGTCAGGTCGCCCCGAAGATGAAGTTACGGGTGTCAACTTCTATGAATTGCTCGCGAATCCAGAAATCATGGGTCCAGATTTCTGCCCCTTTCACACGGCGCTGGCCACCGGAGAAGAATCCACCAGCACGCTTCAAACGGATGGAAATCGCTACTATCAAGTCCACGCGGCGCCGATTGTCCAACCCAACTACTCCCGTCAATTGATTGTCACGGTCAGTGACATCACCGACGAGATTCTTCAACAACAAAAATTGGCGGCCATTCATCACGCGGGTCGAGAGTTGGCCGATCTGCGGCCCACTGAAATCTTCATGATGGAAGTGGATGAACGAATTGATTTGTTGAAGGAGAACATTCGGCACTACCTGAACGATTTGCTAAATTTCGAAGTCATTGAGATTCGGTTGCTTGAACACACAACCGGCAATCTTGTGCCCCTGTTGAGTGTTGGGATCGATCAAGATGCGGCAGACCGGCAACTCTATGCTCACCCTCAAGGAAACGGCATTACGGGCTACGTCGCTGCCAGCGGGATGAGTTACGTTTGTCAGGATGTCGAAAACGATCCGTTGTTTATTCCAGGTGCCAACAACTCGAAAAGTTCCATCACAGCACCGTTGATACTCCACGACCAAGTGTTGGGAACTATCAATGTCGAAAGCCCTGATCCAAGCGCATTCAGTGACAGTGATTTGCAGTTTCTAGAAATTTTTGCTCGCGACGTCGCCTTTGCGCTGAACACGCTGGAGTTACTCGTTGCTCAAAAGGCGAATACGGCCCAACAGAGCTGCGATGCAATCCACAGCGCCGTCGCCTTGCCGGTCGATGAGATTTTGAATGATGCAGTCAACGTAATGGAGGGCTACATCGGCCATAGTCCAGAAGTCGTGGATCGCTTACGAAGAATCCTGCAGAATGCGAGGGATATCAAACAAACGATTCAGCAAATTGGGCAAAAAATGACGCCGCTCGAAGCAGTACCAGCGGGTGTCCAATCTCCGCAACACGCGATGCTGCGCGGCAAACGTATCTTGGTTGTCGATGCCGATGGACAGGTTCGGGAGGATGCCCACCAGCTGCTCGAGAAATATGGCTGCGTTGTAGAAACCGCTCACAAAGGTGATGAAGCGGTGCTGATGGTTCGCGGCAGCGGTGGTGCCGACAGCTACGACGTGATCATCAGTGACATCCGACTACCCGATTACAGCGGATATCAGTTAATGCGAAGACTCGGCGAAATCATGGAACGGGTGCCGATGGTTTTGATGACTGGATTCGGATACGACCCCGGTCACTCAATCGTCAAAGCGAGGCAGGCAGGCCTGCATCCCAAATGCGTCCTATTCAAGCCATTTCGCCTCGATCAACTGATCGATGTGATTCGTACGATTTTAGAATTTGACCAACAACAGCCACCGAACCAAACAACCGAGATCGGCGAGTAGATCCGCGGGCGTTGTTTACGATCGTTTCATGTAGAAGCCTTTTCTACCTCGTTGGTGACTGAATTCATCAGCGGCTTTAAAACCCCAGTGGACACCGTTTCATGGTGGCTGAAACGGAGAGTGCAGCTCTCTTGATCGGCGGTAATGCTCGGCAAAATGTGACTGTAGTGACCAACGGCACGAAGTGGCCTTCAGAATCAGTGGACTGCATTCAGACGAACGTGACATAGCACAAACTCCTTTTGAGAAGTCGGCGACGATCACGGCAGCCATCAGACTCGCCAATCGCACCGAACAGGAAATTCTCTAGGCAGGACTACTAGATTCCTGATGCAAAGATTTTGAGAGGTGCAGAGAAGCTTCCAACTCATCAGCAGCTAGCCCACAGCCCCCCAAGCTGACAACTCACTCGATATCGGGCTCGGCTGGCTCGAAACGATACGGCAATAAGATGCCCCAGTCGGGAAAAAGAGCCCGGCCACAGTCAACCATTGGCAAGCGATGAAACCGTGTGCCAACGGTTTGAAATAAGAGACTAAGCGGCGTGAATACTTCAGCGAATCTAGATTCGCCACGCCTTACCTCGTGTAGCCAAGAAGGACAACCTGATGCAGTGACTTCGGTAGAGGATGCACTTCTTGCGACTCAGCTTTCCAGAGGTTTCTATTTCCGGAGGATACTACTCGCTCGCGGCATTCATTTTTTTGCCATGCTCGTCTTCCATCTCTTCGATGTAACGGCGAAGACGTTCCAACTCGTCGACGGTTCCCTTGAACTTCAGCATCGTATCGACACGTTTCAGAAGCTCAATTTTGTTAACTGGTTTACTAAGAAAATCATCGGTCCCGGAAGCGACCGCACGTTCGATGTCACCTAACTCATTCAAAGCTGTGACCATCAACACCATCACCCGCTTGGTTTCGGGATCGTCTTTGAGTTGCTTGCAGACCTCGAATCCACTCCGTTTGGGCATCATGACATCGAGCAACACCAAGTCGGGGTGAAAAGAATGCACCTTGGCGATGGTGTCATCGCCATCGACCGCGGTCTCAAGCTCACAGTCTATGTTGACCAAGTAAGCCTCTAACAGCTCGCGGTTGGCATCGTTGTCATCGGCTATCAAAATTCGATGCATGGAACAAAAGTGCCTTCGAGTGTTCAGAAAAATTTCATTGGGGTGATCATCAGGTCATTCAGACTGGTTCAACTGCTGCGGTACGCCCGGCTGGCACGGGGAAATGTTCACCCAGCTCTCGAACTTCGTCTCGAATCCGAGCGTGCAGGTCAGCATCATCGGCGTTCGCGAGCGCTTGATGGATCCAGCCGGCGACCCTCTTCATCTCCTCGACGCCCATACCACGAGTGGTCAGCGCGGGGGTACCGATCCGGATCCCGGATGGATCCATTGGCTTGCGTGTATCGAAGGGAATCATGTTCATGTTGACGGTGATTCCACATTGATCCAAGACTGCCTCTGCCTTCTTACCACCCAGATCAACGGCTGTCACATCGACCAACATCAAGTGGTTGTCGGTGCCACCACTCACCAACGGCAAACCGGCCGCCATCAATGCTTCAGCAAGTGACTGTGCATTTTCAACCACGGCTTGTCCGTAAGCTTTAAAATCTGCCGCCATCGCCTCAGCGAAACAAATCGCTTTAGCAGCGATCACGTGCATAAGTGGTCCGCCCTGCGTACCTGGAAAGACATTGCGATTGACCAATTTGAGATGTTCCTGCTTGCAGAGAATCAGTCCACTGCGAGGTCCCCGAAGTGTCTTGTGTGTTGTCGTGGTGACGTAGTCCGCGAAGGGTACCGGGCTGTTGTGAATGCCAGCAGCCACCAATCCTGAGTAATGAGCCATGTCGACCAGCAACAAGGCGCCAACCTCTTCGGCGATCTCAGCGAACTTTTCGTGAGGAATCTCACGAGGATAGGCACTGGCTCCGGCCACAATTAGCTTCGGCTTGTGCTCGCGAGCCAACTTGGCAATCTGATCAAAATCGAGCCGGTGCGTTTCACGATCGACCCCATAACTCTGGAAGTTGTAGAGCCTCCCACTGATATTCAATTTCATTCCATGGGTCAGATGGCCACCTTGGGCCAAATCGAGCCCCAAAACGTGGTCACCCGGCTCCAAGCAACTCAGGTAGACTGCGGTATTGGCTTGTGAACCACTGTGCGGTTGCACGTTGGCGGCTTCGGCTCCGAATAGCTTCTTCGCCCGCTCGATCGCCAATTCCTCCACCACATCGACGTGCTCGCACCCCCCGTAGTATCTCCGGCCTGGATATCCCTCGGCGTATTTATTGGTCAACACACTGCCCACAGCCTGCATGATGACCAAGCTCGTGTAATTCTCACTTGCAATCATTTCGAGCCCGTCTTGCTGGCGATGGGCTTCTGCCTCAATGGCTTCCCAAATTTCGGGATCTTGGTGTTGCAGCGGATTCATTCGGATCTTTCGCGGTTGGCACGTGGATTTCAATGGGCGACGAGTAAATTGTCCGTCCCGTAGTGGAAACCGTCAATCTCTCAACCACATCACGGTCCACAGGGTCAATTGCCCTCAAAACGGCGGGATGTCAATGAAAACGGAGACAATCCTGGACATGCAAGGTAAAGTAGGGTTGCGTGGGTTCGGCTGACTTTACCGAATAAGCCGGCTCCAGCAGGCGAACTGCTTGGTCAGTTGATCCGTTGATAAGGGGGTAGAGCTCACTGGAACCTACCCAAGTCCGGGTTGTTCAGCCTGTTTTGCCGCCCTGTTGCAGGCTTTGCAATCTGTTGAGCCCTCCTCCGGTTCGGCATGAAATCGGACATTGTCCGGTATTCGCGAAGCCACTGTGACCTAACCTTCCGAGGATTCAATTCCTTTTTAAACGAGTGCATGGAATGAAATACGCCCCTTGTATCGCCCTTTTTGGCGCCTTGACGCTTCTGTCAGGGGTCCAAGCCGACATGCCGCCTTTTGACAAAGTGTCCGAAGGCTACACAAAACTGCCGGTGTCTGATCAGAACAATCCGAAAGGTCTTTTCAATCTTTGGAAGCGATCCAAAGATTCGCAATTGCTCGCGGAGTTACCCAAAAACTTCGTGGGCAAGAATTACTTCATCGCGCTCACTCTTAGCAGCGGTGACCGTTATGCCGGTTTACAATCTGGTGAATGGGTCGTCCAATGGCGTCGCTACGATGACCGACTTGCGCTGATTGCACCCAACCTGGAAGTTCGGGCAACCGGAGACGCCGAAAGTCGCGCTTCGGTGAAGCGATTGTTTACCGACCGCGTCTTGCTGGACGTCGGAATCGTCGCGATCGGCCCAACTGGAGGTCCCGTGGTTGATCTCGATTCACTATTGCTCGGCAGCGCCAGCACTTTTTTCGGCCCTTCGGTCCGCGTCAGCAATTCGAGAATCAAGAAAATTGCTTCGGCCAAAGTATTTCCTGAGAATGTGGAAGTCGCCTTTGAGATTGTCGGTCGAGAGAATCGCTTCCAAACTCTGCACTATTCTTTTAGCGAAGTTCCCTCGCCGACCTCCGGATTCAAGCCTCGCAAAGCTGACGAGCGTGTTGGCTATTTCACCACCGCCTATTCGGACCTAAGCAAATACACGGATGACGAAACCCGGGTCCGATACATCAACCGATGGCGTTTAGAAAAGCGAGATCCGAAACTCAAACTCAGTCCGCCAAAGGAACCGATCCGTTTTTATGTGGAGCACACCGCTCCCGTGCGATATCGCCGCTGGATTAAGGTTGGCATCGACTATTGGAATAAGGCATTCCAAAAAGTTGGCATCGACGATGCGATCGTGATCGAATACCAGGATGCCGTTAGCGGGGCCCACATGGAAAAAGATCCCGAGGACGTTCGTTACAATTTCCTGCGTTGGCTCAACAACGACATCGGCACGGCAATTGGGCCAAGTCGAGTTCATCCCTCAACGGGTGAGATTCTCGATGCCGACATCATCCTCACTGATGGTTGGATTCGCCACTTCAACTTCAACTTCGAAGACTTAATGCCGAAGTTAGCGATGGAAGGCATGTCACCTGAGACGCTCGCATGGCTCGGCCGAAATCCTCGGTGGGATCCCCGCATTCGCTTGGCTCCACCTGAGAAGGCAAACTACTTGCGATCGAAATTTGCCCGCGAGGCTCAAAAGCCCTTGGCTGGCTTCAACATGGCTCAAGCCGACGCTTCGCTGCTAGGCGATGATGAATACGATGGCCTCTACGGCCATATCAGCCAAAAAAATGGCTTGTGCATGGCCGCCAGCGGCCGCAGTCTTGACCTTGCCCTAACACGCATGAATTGGGCGCTAACGCTGTTAGCCGAAGATGATGACGACAAGGAAGAAGAAGACAAAGACGAGGACGAAGAAGAAAAAGCAGAAGCCGAAAAAGCTGCAGAGGAAGGCGATCTGCTAGATGGCATGCCTGAATGGTTCGTTGGACCACTGTTGGCCGACTTGGTCGCCCACGAAGTCGGGCACACGCTCGGCTTGCGGCACAACTTCAAAGCATCTGGCCTTTACACTCTCGACGAAATCAATAGCGAAGAAATGAAAGGTAAGAAAACCTTCACCGCTTCGGTAATGGACTACACGCCAATCAACTACCGCCTCGAATCGGGTGAGATTCAAGGCGACTATGGCATGATCGATATCGGACCTTATGATTTCTGGGCGATCGAGTATGGTTACACCATGGATGAGAAATCGTTGCCCGAACTTCTGAAACGCTGTAGCGAGCCAGAACTGCAGTATGCAACCGACGAGGACACGTCTGGCCCAGACCCCTTGGCTCGTCGCTACGACTTCACCAAAGATCCGCTCGATTATTGTGAAGAGCAGATGAAACTGGTGAAAGTTTATCGCGATCGCATTCTTGATAAGTTCGTGAAAGATGGCGACAGTTGGGCAAAGGCTCGACGCGGCTATGAATTAACTCTCAGCCTCCAGACACGCGCGACAAGCATGATGGCGAACTGGATCGGCGGGGCATTCGTAAATCGCGACAAGAAAGGTGATCCCGGTAATCGACCACCTGTCGAAGTAGTGCCTGCTGAGCAACAGCGAGCTGCATTGAACTTTGTGATCGCGACTGCTTTTAATGACGACTCCTATGGCTTGACTCCCAAATTGCTGGAGCGAATGTCGACTGACAAATGGCTCGATGGTGGCGGAAGGGGTTCAATGTCTAACGAAGCAACATGGCCAATTCATGACCGGATCCTTGGTGTCCAAGCATCGGCCCTGACGATGCTGATGAATCCCACCACGCTTCGCCGAGTCTATGACAACGAATTGCGACTCCCGGCAACGGAAGATACGCTGACCTTGCCGGAATTACTGGGCGAAGTAAACACCGCAGTTTGGTCCGAGTTGGATCAAGAATGTCCAGCAGATCGCAACGACCGTCAGCCAATGATTTCATCTTTGCGACGCAACCTCCAACGTGAGCACACGCAACGATTGCTTGACCTAGTGCTCCAGGCGTCTGACGACACGGCCGCCTATAAGCCGATCAGTAACTTGGCACGAGCCGAGTTACGAACGCTATCTAGCCGAATCGCATCCTCCTTGGAGCGATGCGGCAAGAAGATGGATGCATACACCAATGCTCATCTGACCGAGGTCAAAGAACGAATCGACCGGGCTTTAGAAGCAGGTTACACCTACAGCGCAGCGTCGGCAGGCTCGTCATTGATGATGCTACTGGGTAAGGAAACGGAGTTCGGTGAGGTCACCACTCCCTAAAGCCTAACACGAAGTCTGATCCTCATTTGACCCGCTGATGGTTGATCCTTCAGCGGGTTTTTTCGTGCCTCAGCATTTAGAAATTCCAACGGTTACACTTGACCCGGATTTACAAACCCTCGCTTCAGGTATTGGACCATGTCGAACGTTGCTCTCAAAATCGTCGCCGGCTGTTTAGGTTGGGTTTTCTTGGCAAATGGAAACTCCCTCGCACAGGAAATTGCCTTCGAGAAAGTGGTGCTCGATCCGAAGATTGGCAAGGTTTGCTATGCCGTTACTGCGGCGGATGTCGATGGTGATTCGCGTTTGGACGCCGTCGCGATCAGCGAACGCGAAGCATTCTGGTTCAGAAACCCTGATTGGAAAAAGCACACGATGATTTCCGACGCAGTGCCACCGGACCACGTCTGCATTGTGCCGGCAGACATCGACAACGATGGAAAAGTCGATTTTGCCTTGGGTGCTGGCTGGCCTCGGAATGGTGGAACACTCCATTGGATGCGACGGGGCAATACTCTAAATGATCCTTGGCAGGTTCATTCCATCGCTGCCGAAGCCTGGACCCACCGCATCCGGATGGCCGATGTGCTGGGACAAGGCCGAGACCAGCTGATTGTCACACCGTTGAATGCAACCACCGGAAACGGAATCCGGTTGCTTGCTTTTCCCATTCCCGACGATCCAACGAATGAAGCGTGGAAGCCAATCGTCATCGATGGATCATTGAATCGAGCCCACAATCACTGGCACATAGCGGATGGGACCAATCCAGAGGAAACAATAGTTGCCAGCCAAGAGGGGCTAACACGAATCACCCGGAACCAAAAGAGTTTTTCGTTGCAGCAGATTTCCGCAGGTGCAGAAAGCGAAGTTGCCGCGGGACGGGGAGCGGGTGAAGTCAAGAACGGAAAACTCAGTGACCGCCAACTACTGGCGACAATCGAACCAATGCACGGCAACCAAGTCGTTGTTTACGTCGGCGAGAAAATTGACAACAACATGGAACGCGTTGTCCTCGATGACACGTTTAAACAAGGACATGCGATTTGGTGTGCTGACCTCGACGGCGACGGCCGAGACGAAGTGATTGCCGCTCATCGGGAAAAAAAAGCTGATGGTGAATCGCCTGCAGTCTATATCTATCGCTCGCAGGACGCTGAGGGTCGAAGTTGGATACAGCAAATGCTCGACCGACCTGTCGCCTGCGAAGACATCCACTGTAACGATTTCGATGGTGATGGCAGGATCGACATCCTGACGGGCGGCCGCGCCACACAAGACGTCAACCTGTATTTGAATCGCACTACTGACAAAACTAAATAAGCCTGGTGCGACATTCTTACCAACGCTGGGGAACGTGATCCTCAAATCACGTTTCACAAACAAGAAGGCAATCGGTGGATCAACAGGTAACCTGCTCTGGGCGGGATTCCCACAGACAAATTCCCACGAGCGGTCGAGGTTAGAGTGTCGCTTGTCGCAAAGGTGGCACCAACTGCTTGAAGATTCCCCGAACCACGCCTCATCTGCCAATTGTTTCGACAAGCTGCTCAATTCATTCGAGCGAGAATCTCCTCAACCCGTGCGCGTTCGGGAGGCAAAAAATGGTTGAAGGGTTCCGCCATTGCATCATTGCAGATTCCGCGGATCGACAACGCGCATTTTGTCGCCTTAATAAAGCGACTGGCGTACTTACCGACGTTGTAGATTTGCTGCAAACGGTCGACACGCTGGCTTAATATCTCAACTTGGCCAGATTGATTCGCAACGACTGCCTCCTAAAGCTGGGTGAAGAGCTCAGGATAAATATTGGCTCCGCCGTTGACACCGCCATCACCACCCATCTGCACGGCTTCCGCCATCAAATGCTCTGGCCCAATCAAGACGGACCAATCGGGGCGGGTTATTTTTAATGAAATCAACTTTCGAAAATACTTTAAATCACCACTGCTATCTTTGACTCCGACGATTCGCTGCATATCAGCCAATCTCCGCAGCGTATCGATCTCAAACCACACCTTTGTCAAGCTCGGCATGTTGTAAAGCATCAGGGGTAATTCCCCCGGCAGGTGTTCAACGACCTGACCGATGTATCGAACCAATTCTGTTTGTCCAGCGGGAAAATAATACGGAGTGGATAGAACTGCGGCATGCGCCCCCGCCTGTTCGGCAACACCGGCCAGTTCAATCGTTTCGACGAACGATGTATCGGTCACTCCCACCATGACCGGCACTCGATCCCCCACATACTGGCATACCAACTTGATGTATTCACGTCGCAGTCGGTAACTCAAGCTTGGAGCTTCACCCGTCGTACCCAGAATAAAAATGCCATGTGTTCCACCAACGATCACGTGATCCAACAGACGCTCCATTCCCGACACATCAATCGCATCTCGATGCGACAATGGGGTCACCAGTGGCACGATGATGCCGTACATCGGTGATGGATCGTTTTGGATCGATAAAGAATCTGCATGCGTCATATTCTTAGACTGCCATCCATGCTGCTTTGTAGCTCAAGCCCAGGTTTAGAATCCGCTGCAGCACTGCTTCATACGAGAGCCCAACCGATTCGGCTGACTCCGCAAAGTCTTCTCCGTATTCAATGTTCGGATTGGCGTTGGCTTCAATGACATAAATCTCTCCTGAATCAGTCATACGGAGATCCATGCGACCGTAGCCACTCATACTCAAGGCGCGATAGACGCGTTTGCATAATCGACTGACGCGTTCTTGCGATGCTTCGTCTAGATCCTTCGCGGCATGTGTCGTGATGCCATGCTTGATTTGATACTTGCGATCCCATTTGACGCGACTGGTAGCAATCCGTGCTACGTCATCAGGCATTTTTTCAAAACTCATTTCCCAGGCGGGAAAGGTCGTCAGTCGTGTATTGCCGAGTACGCCAACATAAATCTCACGACCTTCAATGTACTGTTCGGCAATGGCATCATCATTCGTTTTTTCGTGCACAAACTTGACTCGATCCGCCAAGGCTTGGTCGTTATGCACAATCGAAGCTTGGGAGATACCAAAAGAGGCATCTTCGACCACTGATTTGACGAACAGGGGAAACGATAGTTTTTTTGGCCGATGCACCTTTCGCCCAATCGGAAACACCGTAAACCGGGGTGTAGGAATACGATGAAAGGTCATCACTTTTTTCGAGAGAGCTTTATCCTTGCTCAATAACAATCCGCGCGGATTACAGCCGGTGTAGGGTTGCTGCATCAGCTCCAAGTAACTGATCACGGCAAAGTCGTAGGTCACAACCCCGTGAAATTCCTCCAACAGCATAAAGGTGATATTCGGCTGAAAGTCCCGCAGCGCGACTCGGATCGGTGCCAAATCGTCGTAGACCCCCAGTGGCAACACGTCGTGCCCTAGCCGCCGCAACGTCTCACAAACGTCGAATTCGGCTTTCCAGGGATCGATCTCCTCCTCGCTCACGCCCGCGAGCGTCAGCGGAGGAACATGCCCTTCTCGAACAAGCACTAACACTCGAAGTTTGGTCATGACGTTCTCAGTACCCTAAACGGCCACACGATGACGCCCCTCATGCAAAAAGTTGGTGGTCCGCACAGCTACCAAAATCATCGCATCTCGTTTCAGTTCGTCTTGAGGTCCACCGACCCGCAGCTTTAGCTCTCGGCAACGTTCAATCATTTCCTGGACCACCTGATCGATGGAATATGAATATTCACCGG
>JAYZAR010000029.1:0-4678 GCA_036339635.1 Planctomycetota bacterium
TTGGTCAAGCCGATGTTCCTGGAGAAGTTGGAGATAGGCGGCGAGAGCGAGTTGTTGATTTCGACCTCCCTTTCCTCGAGTTTCTTCCGGTACCAGCGTGACGACGGGCTCTCCTCCCCAAACGAAACAACAATCATCCGAGTGTTTGCTCAAGTGCGCAGTCATCTCAGCTAATTGCCGGCCGATTCGTTCTGCTTCTCCCTCGGAATTCCCCGCAGCGAGAGTTGTCAGCCGATAGCCGCGGTCCTGTGCTGCCATTCCCGCGGCCTCAACGGCCGTCGCGTTATTACCGATGATGATCGGAATATGTCTCGTTGTGGCTGTGCGGTGATTGACAGTCGGGGAATTTGTTTGATTCTGTAAATAAGTGAGGACGGAAGCCAATCGAGGGTCTGCGTGTAAATCGTAAGCTTTGAGAATGTCGATTGCTTGTTGCGGTGTCGATTGGTTTGTCGTTGTGGGACCGGATGCGATGGTCTCCAATGGGTCACCGAGCACATCCGAAATCACCAGCGAAGTTAAGAATCCTGCCTGACAAATTCGAGCAAGGCCACCACCTTTTAGACAACTTAGCTGTGTTCGCACCACATTGAGCTCTTCGATATTGGCGCCGGCGGCACTGAGTGACTCGGTGAGAGTCAACTTGTCGTTGAGGGTGATTTGGGGTACTGGCGCCGGGAGCAAGGCCGATCCGCCGCCTGAGATCAAGCAAATGCAGAGATCTTTTGGGCCGAGTGTTGCGACGATTTCGAGTATCTGTTTCGTCCCGTATACTCCCGCTTCGGTGGGAAGGTTTTGTCCCGCGGGTCGAGCTGCATGGAGTTGGATCCACTGGGTCGCCTGGACGCATTTCTCCGGAACATTGACCCAACCATGAAGTTGTTTGGTGGCGGCAATGGGTGATAGAACGGATTCAACACCCGCGACCATCCCCGCGCCCGCCTTGCCCCCGCCGACGACCGCGATGCGTTCAATTTTCGCTAACTCAATGACGTGGTCACCAATCCGAAGAGAGTCGGCGTCAACGGCCAAATGCTGTGAAATCAAATGGTCACCGCGAACACATTCGACCGCTGCGTGCCAGATTGCCAGAGCATCATCGCGAACGGAGTGTGACATGCGCAAGAATCGTTAGACAGAAGAAAATGCCAATGAAAACCAATTTCTATGGTGGTAAGACTTCCACGGCAAAATCATCTAACCAAACCTTTCCATTTCCAAGTAGCTCAATGTGGAAAGCAATGGATCCGGTTGAGTCCGCTAGTCGATAGAGCACAATTGGATGCCATTTATTTTCGGTCTTGCGGAGCTGTACAGCAAGGGCAGCGCCGCCGAGCGTATCGGAGATACGCAATCCATCGACAGAACCTGATAGTGGTTTGGGCATCCGCACCCATCCGCTCAATTTGATTAGCTGCCCCGGTTGGACTTTCATCGATGGCGAAGTGATACGAATTGAAGGCGTATTCGAATACTGCGGGGCACCCAATGGGGCTGGGCATTCCAATTGCAGGGCACCTCGGCCTGAACGGATCTGTTCATGGTTGATTCGCACGTGCGGTTGCAGTTGCGGGGCATTTGTTGCCGTGTACTGCCAACCGGTTTCCTGTAAGTGACGCAGGTTCTCAAAGCCACCGGCTGGCAGAATGTTTTGGTTCCAATTGGCATTCCACGCTTTTGAAACCAATTGCCAATGCAAAGGGAGCGAAAAAAATGACAAGCAGGCGGGGCTGGCCGCCGGATGTGGAAGTCCTGAAATTGCGGTTTCCCAATGTGACCGCTGCAGATGACGGAGTTCGTCGAGTATTTCATCGGCGATTCGCTCGGCTTGACCGGTTTCTTGGGATCTTGAAAGTTGTTCCAAGTAGGCATACCGCTCGCGAATCTGCTCCATGGAGTCGTTCTTAGCGTTGGTGTTCTGTCGCAGCCATGGCCTTAGACGCTCGACGGTCATCTCACTCCACTGGATCTCCATACGCACTCGCTGACGTAGTAGATCCAGTTTTTGCTGACTGTCCTTGCGAATGTGCTGGGCAACGTATCCGATGGCACGCGCGTCCTTGGTCAGCAATGTGAATGAATTTGCTTGTGGGTTATCAACGACAACACGCAATCCCGCACCCTGGTGTGTGACGAGCCGGGTGAGTCCGGTGTGACTCATTTGGAAAGCTTCATCGGTGGCGGGCATGCCGTCGACCGTAAACACCAATGGTTGCTTGCCAAATGCTGAAGGGACGCAGGCGATTCCTGGACCATGCCGAGCTCCGATGAGCATTCTCGCTTGGTCTGTCTTTAACAGAGTCGCACGCATGTTGGATGCCGTTGAATGTGCGATCGATACAACTCGGCCGGCTGATAGCCAGGGCTGAAGCAGGTTCAAGTCGCGGTTGATTCGGCTCAAAGTCAATGCTCTTCGTTGAACGACTGGATCTCGTGAATGGAGAGGGTGCCGTGACCGAAACACCATGCTGCGTATGCCCTGTTGAATCAGTTGCATCGTGATGAAGTGCAGCGAATCGCTCGAAAACATCCAACTTTCTTCTTGGCCCCCAAGTGCAGCAATCTGCTGTTCGACGGTTGCCGGTATCTCCGTATTCACCGCCGTCCATAGTGGACAGTCAATCCGCATCTTGCTGCGCACTTGTCGCAACCACACCAGGTAATCACTCAATGGGAGTGTGCTCGATAAGATCGGGCGATGCACAATCACCGCATCCAGGAGATGACTGTATGCTTGAATCCCCGAATGCACGATGCCGATGACCGGCTTCGATTCTTGCTGACGAAATTGAGTGAGCCGATGCCTGACCGATTCGATATCGCGGTCCATTAAAGGAGCGGGCCAGATCCAAGCAATCAAGCGGCGATAACGATCGGCTGGACTTGGTTCCAGCGGTAATGGTGCCATGAGCCAAAGTCCGATCTCCGCTGCTTGCCGGTCTTCTTCAAGGGTTGGAGCTCGGTCGAACAACACGGAATTAAAACCAAGGGATTTTAGATGAGCAAGCGATTCGCCACGATGCTCGATCGTGCGCAATGCCAATGGCCGGCCATTCACGTAGAGCATGTCCCCGCGGAATTCGGCGAGTTGGTTCGAGGGCTCAAATCGATTCGGAGCCATGGTCGGCCGTTGAGCCCGTGACGGCGAAGTCCGATCAGGCATCTCACGCAACACTTGTCCTCGTAACTTCAGGTCATCGATCCACATTTGATTGGCGGCCGAGCCGGTGTAGGCATTGAGCGCGACCAGATCAATATATGCTTCACCAGCGTCCACTGTTGGACCGAACTTTGTACGAAGAGTAAAAACTAAGGACTGCAGTCCACTCGCTGGCTTGCCTAGATTCAGTTGCTGCCACTGGCCGGGCTGCTCGTAAGTTGAACCAGGCAGCCATGCCGTCAGAGGTTGACCCGTTTGAGGGTCGGTCGTACGAGGTAGGACGACTCTGGCGAGGAGTTGGCTGCCGCGCCTGGAAGCTCGAACCCAAATAGATATTTCTAACTCATCAATGACTCGGGTCGGCAAAATGGAATACTTCAAGTGCGCATGTGTGCCTTGTCCGGTCGAATACGATAGAAACTCCGATCCTAGGCCCGAATGAGCCTGGTCGAAAACCCGCCGATGTTCGTAAGTCACCCATTGGCAATCATGAGCGCCGATTTCCCATCCCGGACGAACGGTTTCAAAGCTCTCGTGCAAATCCGCCATGACGCATGATGGCAACCCAATTCGAGCTAGAAAAACAAGCCAGCAAAACCGAACCCAAGCTGGTTTTAGTAAGCCTTGTTTTTCGTTGCGAGGTGACATTGCGGCAGACTTTGGTTGTTGAAAAAGAACCACATCACGTTTCCAAAATGGTTCGATGAGCGCAAGTCGTGCTTGTACCAAGATTTTGGTTGCAGGGCCAGGGAAATCGGTTGCTTAAATTCAACATCAACGGAAATTCACGCTCGGCTCGCTGGAAGCTTTGTAAGTTGATGTGCCGGCGGTGCTTATGCTGCTAGCCAACGCTCTTTTGTCAGCTCTGGCATCTGATGTGCATTAGGTGTCTCTTGCTGCTTTGGCGGCATAGAACCTTGCACCAACAATTGGAATTTTACACCCAGGAGACTGCCCCACGATGACCAGGTCGCGAGTGAATGTGGATACCAGTGAATTACCAAAAGAACTGGTTGAGTTGAGTCAACGGATTTCCCAGTTATCGAGTCGAGACCGGGTTGGTTTGGAACCTCTACTCGACCGAGTTGTTCAGAGCACGCAACGTCGTCGCCGGATAATGAGGTTAGTGCAAGAAGCACTTAGCCAATTGAGGCTGGATATGAAGTACCTAGTCTTTGATTTGGAAGCAACACGACGTGAACGTGATATGCTTAAAGAGCAGTCCGAAGGCGAATAGCGGTGTTTTTTCAGTTGCATCCATTTGACGGCTCCAATAGGATGAAAATGGAATGACGGAACGCTTGGCGGGACCGATCTGAGAACACCGTCTTTCTTGCATACAAATGTCTCTTAGAAATGAATTTGCCGATGGCTCCCATCACAGCAGAAAAATTTGCGCAGCGAGCTTTCGATTGTGATTTGCTCACAGCGAAGGAATTGGAGTTGATGTGGGGTGAATTCCGCAGTCGTGATGTCGATTTAAACGACTTTACATCGCTGATGGTGAGAAAGGAATTA
>JAYZAR010000030.1:0-5077 GCA_036339635.1 Planctomycetota bacterium
AAGAGGCGATCGCGAAGATCCAAACGAATCAAGCCGCAATTAACCAAATCCAGCCAATCACGCTTTAGTCTAGCCCGAGCCTAAGCTGGGCAGATTAATCAATCGCTTCACGAACACATCAAGGATGAACATGACCAACTACGCTGCTTCTGCACGCCTTACGAACCAGGGTCGCTCTTCACGGTCAAGCGAAAGCTATTTAGAGTCGATGGTGAATACCGCCTCACCCGCTCGCTTGCGATTACTGCTGATCGAGCGTGCGATCGATGTTGCTGGGAATTTGGCCTCGACTTGGAGGAATGGAAAGGAGTTGGGATCCAATCAGCATTCCCTAAAGCTGCTGGAGTTATTAAATGAATTGTTGAGCGGTGTCGTCGGTGGGCCAAGCCAGGAACAACAAGAGGTTTGCCATAAAGTTTCTGATCTGTACGTGTTTTTGACGCAGCATTTAATGAGGGCAGAGGAAACCAGCGACACTGATTCAATCATTCAGATTTCGACAATCTTGCAGACCGAAGCTGAGACGTGGCGTTCCGTCTGCGGACAGCAGAGTGGCCAGCAATCCGCTTTTATGGGGGGGGGCCCGAGCGTAGATGGTGGCGTTCTTCCCAGCGAGGGGCTCAACTTGCAAGCTTAGCCAATTTCCTGCAGGGACCTGTTCGTTCGATCAGCTCGTCTTTCCGCTCACAAGGCTCCTCCCACTCCGAAGACAGCCCAGCGAGTAGCCTCAGACAAGATTGGGTCTTGAGAGCTCGGCCGAGCTCAGATCTCTTTGTCGCTGGCTTCGGTTGCAAATAGGCCCCCAACGGAGGTTTGCATTAGGGGTGATTAGCGATCAAGGGGATGTTTGCCGCTAACCAGTGCAGAGATCAGACCTTTGTGAGGCATCTTTCGGCGGGATGCCGGTATTCACCGGGGCACGAATGCCGTCAAGGTTGATGACTTGCCGAGTTTTTGCCCTGGCGCTATCCTAGTATGGCTCAAAAATTCGTTCCAAGATTGTTGTGAGAGGATCGCGCGATGCGATTTCGATACTTGATGGTGCTGTTATCACTCGCTTTCTTCCTTGCGACCGTGTGGGCCCAAGCATCGGTAGCTGGGGCACCTGCGGTTGACGCGGCTTCCGCCAAGGCCGTCGCCGATGACCAAGCGAAGGCTGGAGAAAATGAGGCGAACGCCAAACCGGCAAAGAAGGATGGCAAGTACATCCGCGTTCAGCGGAACGAACAAAATCAACCTCTCGCGTTGCAAACGGCAATCGTTCGTTATCGTGGCAAGCCTAACACTCCCTACGCCGGCAGAATCGTGGACTTGGTTGGAGTCGTCCACATCGGCCAACGTGAGTACTACAGCGAGCTCAATAAACGCTTAGCGAATTATGATTCTGTACTCTACGAATTAGTTGCCCCGGATGGCACGCGGATCAAGCCAGAGGATCTTGAAAAAAGCCGCTCTTTGCTTTCATCGATGCAGAGTGGAATGAAGGACATGCTCAATCTGGAGTATCAGCTCGAGCTCGTTGACTACATGGCAGAAAATTTCAAACATGCCGACATGAGCCCTGAGGAATTCGTTCGGGATTTCGAACGCCGTGGCGACAGCGTTGTGAAAATGGTCGCGCGAATGATGGGGGCTGGCTTGGCATCATCGGCTTCAACCGGTGGCGATGCCGGTATGTTGTTGGCACTGTTTAGCAATAACCGGTCGATGAAGATGAAACAGGCGATGGCGCAGCAATTGGTTGATATCGAAACGGTGACGGCCGGGATGAATGACAAAAACGGAGAGGACACGCTGATCAAAGGACGGAATGGAAAAGCGTTCGAGGTTCTGACAGAGGTTCTGAAGGATGGCAAGAAGAAGATTGCCGTTTTCTATGGTGCTGGTCACCTGCCCGATATGGCGGAACGCTTGGAGCGAGATTTCTCGATGGAAGAGAAAAAGACCAGTTGGCTTGACGGGTGGGATTTAACCCGGAACTGAATCCGATTGCGTAGCCGCTTTGAAGTGACCTTCGGATAACAGTGAGCATTGGCCGATTGACGAGTGTTTGTGAAAATGCCTGGGGCTGTACCAACAGTGTTTTCGAAGAGTTTCGTACCACGGAAAGCCCAGGCCGGTTCCGTTAAGTGAAGCCCCGCGACTTCATTGGCGTGCCGCCGTGATGAGGTTGGCGAGCATCAAAGCTTCGCGAACCTAAGCTTGGCCTTACGCACATCGCTTCAGCGTGGCGAAGTAATCAGCCGGAACGCGCGATCGTCTTGCTGCTCATTCAGCGGGAAGAAGCCAATTGCATTCCGTCCAACAGCGCTGCTGCTGCCTCGCTCTTATTTAAGACGTAGTAATGGATACCGGGCACGCCTTGTTCCATTAGATCGAGAGTTTGCTTTCTGGCGTGTTCGACTCCGATTTCGAATTGACCAGCCGGATTGTCGTTCTCGGTCATTGCCTGCTGCAAACTTGCAGGAATGTTTGCCTTGCACATCGACGCGATACGTTGGGCTTGTTTGAAGTTGGTAACCGGTAAAATCCCGGGGATGATCGGAACGTTGATCCCGGCTTGTTCACAGCGTTCACGAAAGCGAAAGAAATCGACGTTATCGTAGAACAATTGGGTGATAACTAAATCCGCCCCGGCATCGACTTTCCGCTTCAGGTTTTCAAGATCAGTCTTAGCGTCGACTGCTTCTTGATGAGTTTCTGGATAACCCGCGACCGCGATTCCGTAACTGGAATACTTTGCACGAATGAGTTCGACGAGTTCGTTCGCGTATTTCAGTCCACCTTCGACTGCGACGAATTGATCCGTGCCTTGAGGCGGATCACCCCGCAAGGCAACGATGTAATCCGTCTGTTGTTCCTGAGCCGCTGCGAGGTAGTTTTCTAGTTGCTCCACGGTAGCACCTACACAGGTTAGGTGGGAAGCGACAGGAGCGTCCGTAATTTGACGCACTTTCAGGAGCACTTGCAGCGTCTTTTCTCGCGTTGATCCACCGGCACCGTAGGTGCAGGTAAAAAAGCTCGGCTGAAACTCTGTTAGTCGTCGAACATTATCGCAAAGCGAATCCATCCCCGCTTCAGTCTTGGGTGGAAAGAGTTCAAAGGAGATTGCACACCGGGTGCCCGTGTAATGGGATGCTAAGGTCATCGGCGACAGCGATAGAGGAAATGGATTACAGGTGAGGATTAGAAAGAAAAACACATCCTACTAGTCTACCAGAGGAAATGAAGCTCCAGGCCAAATTTTTGGGTCAGCGGTACCCCGAACAATGACCCCTTTTTGGTTCCAGCCCAAATGAGCGGTGACATCGGCCGGAGAGTATCGCAGCGTCAGTCCGCATCTTCGGCGGTTGCTCAGGTTCGGGGCCGAACCGTGAATAAGCAGATCGCTGTGGATGGATGCCTGGCCAGCCAGAAGCGGGGTCAATTGGTGCTGCCCGTACTGTTCAGGATCCTTGATTGATTGATCTAAAACGTTTCCATCGGAATGTTCGCTCGTTTCAAAATCAACGAGTCCAAATCGGTGAGATCCACGGTAGACCTCCATGCAGCCGTTTTCCTGGTCAGCATCATCAATTGCCAGCCAGATCGTGATCGCCTTGGTTGGAGTCAAAGGCCAGTAGCTACAGTCCTGATGCCAGTCGACTTGTTTGCCATCACCCGGCATTTTGCAAAAGAAATGTGCGCCCCAACCGACAACATTTTCCCCCAGCAAGTCACTCACGTAATCAACCAGTTTTGGGTTCTTGAGCAACTCCAGGACCCGCAGATGCTTTAGGTGGGCACTGCTAATTGAATAGCTGTCCTGTCCGGCGGCAAATGTTTGCTCCAACAGTCGGTCGAAATATTGACGAACCTCGACGATCTCCGTCGGCGAGCAAACGTCGATTGGTCCAAGGTACCCGTCCCGGTTCCACGTTTCGATCTGATTCTCGGAAAGTACCTTTAGATTTTTGCAAGTGGCATCAAAAAAACGTATTTCCCGATCGATTCTGGAAATCGAATTCTGGTCCGGAATGATCGCGAAATCGGTGGGGCGTTGCATGACGGGAGTTGATTCGGAGAGAAAATCGCTATTGCATAAAACGTTCAGCTTTTCTTATGTCTTTTAAGATCCGAATTGTAGCGATAGTGTGTCTAAGTTGTCAGTCACCACGCGTATCGGTCGTCATTGTCAGGGCGTGGGGAAGGAAATCGGATGTCCGATTACGAAGATGAGCGGCACAAACAGTGGCTCAAGCAACTTCAAGGCGACTCGGTCGAGGAATGCATCGCTGCGCTCCGCCAAATCATCCAGCAAGACTCGGTGACCGGGTTGGCTTTGTGGGTTGTTCCTTTGGCGGGCAGTCTTGACGATGACGTTCGTATCTACGCGGCTGAAGCGATGGAGTCGACGATTCAGCCGACTCTATCGGAGCAGTTAAGATTGATTCAGATACTCGAATCAGCCCACGACAGCGAGATCAGCTACTGGGCTGCGACCATGTTGGGGCGATTGGGCAGTGATGCGGGGGCAGCCGCCGATGTTCTGGACAGTTGCGTCCGTCAATCGATGTTCTTGCCTGCTCGTGAACGGGCTGCTTGGGCGTTGTCGCAGATAGGGCCCGCTGCCTCGATCGCGTTGCCGACTTTGCGCGAGGCGGCGGAAACTGCCCCGTCGAGGTTAAAGCATTTGGCGGCGGTTGCAATCCAACGGATTGAGGGTGAGGCCGAAGCAAGCGGCGGTTCGGATGTATCAGAGGAAGCTGCATAAACGAGGGGCGGTTCCGATGTCTCCCACTTTCCAAGCGGCAGGAGGCCGTCAGGGTCTTTTCGATTGGACGTAAGCAACGACCAGGCAGTTCGGTGACGAGCAAGCTGCCGTTCGCGAAATTTCTGGGGCCAATTGCTTGCCTCGGCGCCGTCACCGCAGGCGGCATTTTGGCCATTAGCGGACGTCTTGAGTTATCGTCTTTGGCGATGTTCCGTGGGTCGATTGAGCTTCCCTCTTCAGCGGATTCAACAACGAACATTACACCGGTTAAATTAAACCTTGGCCAAAAATCGCTGACGAACATACGCATCGCCACTTTTAGCA
>JAYZAR010000031.1:0-5296 GCA_036339635.1 Planctomycetota bacterium
GAATTGGACCGTGAAGCAGACCATGTTTCGCTGCCAATGTTCGACGGTGAATTGGGTGTTCTCAAGGGGCGTGCTCCTCTCATTGGTCGGCTCGGTTATGGAACGCTGCGTTTGCAGACAGCCGCCGGCCCAGAGAGGTACTTCGTGGATGGTGGTTTCGCACAAGTTGAGAACGATGTTGTAAATATCCTGACCAGTCGTGCGATCCCCGTCGACCTTCTCGATGGAGATGAGGCTCGCGCCGAATTGGATGCGGCGAAAGATATGCCCGGCAAGACGCCAGAAGAAATGCAGGTGAAAGAACTCGCGACACGACGCGCCCGGGGCAAGGTCCGGGCGTCTAAGTGAGCTCATTGAGGTCTCCAAGTGCGTCGTCCCGCCGACCATGCAACGACCGGTGATTAACTGACATCAGTTCATCTGGGTCGCGCCTGTTTGTCGCTAGTGATCTGGGCGATTGCATGGTCATAGGCTTCGCTGTGTTCTTGCGGTCTTGCCCTGGTGGTCTGCTTGGGCGTTGGTCTTGTCGACGCAAGGTTATTTGATACCGGCGCCGCTCGGCCGCCGACCGATCGCACCGCGAATTCCGAGTTCGCGCGGGTCTCGCGCGATTTTATCCGAGAAGATTCGGACATCGTCGAGAATCGGTCGCACTCGCGAGCTGGCTTGTTCGATGTTGTCGACGGTTCGTCTGATCTGCCAATACAGTTCATCATCTCGCAGGAGTTGTTGGACTGTACCGTCGCCGCGATTAAGCGATTGGCTGAAGGCTTCTACCTCGTTGAGGGTCCCTTCCAGACGGGTCAATGTACGTAAGAGTTGATTTGTAAACTGATCACTTTGGGCAGCCAGTGGATCGGTGATTTCTTTTAGATTGCCGACCGCTTCCTCGGCAACTATCCCCACCCTTTCAAATTGGTTACCCGCGTTCTCGAAGGTCTGCATGGTTTGCTTGGTTGAGTCAAGCGTCAATTTTGCGTCATCGATCAAGCTGGGGAACTGTTCAATGGAGCGTCGTAGGTTGGCTTGAAATTTGGGATCGCCGACGATCGAACGAATCTCTCCCATCGCGCCTTCAAACTCTTGCAATGCCGAAATCGCTTGATCTGCAACCGACTGAAATTTCGAATCATTTCCACCGAAGGTTTCGCGAGCTCGGCTTGCGAGTTGATTGACACTTTCACCTGCCACCGTGATCGATTCACCCGCTGATCGAATTGCTTCGAAGGTCTCGAGAAGGTCTTTCTCCATCTCGAAAAAACTTTCTGCTTTGCTGCCATACTTGAGGAATTCACCATCGGTATAGGGCGAGCCGATGATTTCGGTGTTTTCGCCAAACACTGAATCCAACTTGGCTTGATCAGCCCGAATGAACTCCAGTTTTGCATCCCCGGTGACAAAATTGCCCGAGGTGATTTGTGGCAAGTAATTGTGGGTAATGGTTTGGGTTGCATTCATTGCCAGCGTTACCAGTACGCCCCCTTCGTCGCGCAACGTAATGCTGTCGACTCGTCCGATCCTAACTCCATCCCGGAGGACAGGCGTGTTGGCCCCGATGCCTTCAGCTGATGGAAACACAATCGAGAGCGAATAGTCACGTTGCAGGACACTCGGGAAAGCGCCAAATAAGAATGTCAGAATGATTCCGAGACCGATGGCAGAAATCACCAAGACACCGACGCCGAATCGAAGTTTGTTTTCATCCATGAGAGTTCAATCTGGTATGGTCACACCGAGCGACGGAGTCAGTTAAAAGTCTGCCTGTTGGGCGAGTTCGTTGAGGCGTTCCCCTGCCTCGCCACGAACAAATTGTCTCACGCGGCGATCCTCTGCATTTTCGAGATCACTAGGTGAGCCGTCAAAAAGTATTTGGGTTTCTTCGTCCAACAAGCGAGTACGTGGATAAAACATCAAAACACGATCCGCAACTTTGCGAGCTGTTCGCATGTCATGAGTTACGACCACACTTGTAACCGGATAGCGTCTGCGAGTTTCCAAGATCAGTTCATTGATGACATCGCTCATGATGGGATCGAGGCCGGTTGTTGGTTCGTCGTAGACGAGTACTTCGGGATGCAGGATTAAGGCTCTGGCCAAACCAACTCGTTTTCGCATTCCACCGGATAGTTCCGCAGGACGCTTGCGGGTTACGTTTTTTGGTAAACCAACCTCTCCCAGGTGTTGGAAAACCCGATCGGAGATTTCTTGATCCGAAATTTTTTTGATTTGCCGCAGTGGGAAGGCGACATTGTCAAAAATCGACATGCTGTCGAATAACGCTGCATTTTGGAACACAAATCCAAAACGACGTCGGGCGAGTGTGATCTGTTCTTGATCCATTCCGTTCAGATCGATTCCGTCGAGCAATATGTGGCCAGCAGTGGGGCATATCAAGCCAATTAACGTCTTCATGAAAACGGTCTTGCCGCAGCCGCTTTCACCGATCACGGCGACAGTTTGCCCTCTTTGAATTGAGACGTTGATGTTCGAAAGTATGTTTTGCGAATCAAACTGTACAGACACATTGCGAGCTTCGATCAGTGGTCGATCGAAGTCACTGATCTCGGCGTCCTCTTCGATGGTTGCGCCCGCCAAACTCACAGGAATGAAGTCCCATTGGGATAGAGCGTGTAGTAGATGGAATTCAACACGATGGTCAGAAACAGATCAATGGCCAGAATGAGAACAAAGGAATAGACGAATGCGGTGGTCGCCGCTTTGCCGACACCATCGGCACCCGGTTCGCAATGGAAACCGCGGTAACAGCTGACGATGGCAATAATGCCGCCAAAGAAGAAGCTTTTGAAAATCCCACTGAACAGATCGAATCCGGTGACCCCTTCCCGCGAATGATTCAAGTAGGCAGCGTGATCAATTCCGAGAATCACAACGCTATAAAAGTAACCTCCAACGATTCCCATAAAATCCGCCATGATCGTCAGTGCGGGGATCAGTAGGATGCAGGCTAAGAATCGGGGGACGACCAGGTAATGAATTGGATCAGCGCCCATGGCGGTGAGCGCATCGATTTGTTCTGTCACCCGCATCGTGCCAAGTACGGCCGCCATCGCGCCACCCACACGACCGGCCAGCATGGTGGCGGCCAGGACGGGACCGAGTTCTTTGACAAGCGTGCCATTAATCACTGCTCCGAGACGACTGTCCAGTCCGATGGCGTGAAACTGTGCGTAGCTCTGCACGGCGAGTACCATTCCGATGAACGTTCCCGTCAAAGCGACCACCGGCAAACTTAGCGCGCCAACTTGGTAAAAATTGATTAAGACTGTACCGCGGCTTGGTAATCGCGAGACCATCCAACGAAGCATGTGCCAGGTAAAGATCGCCATGTCGCCGATAGCGACAATCCCATCCACAACGGCACCCCCCCATTCGTTCACCCAGCGAACGAATGGTGTCTGTTCATCTGGAGGAGTGCTCGAGATCGAGGCGGCTGACTCTGACAATGCTCTCTACCTTTTCGAACGCGCAGGCGGACATCTAGCCTATGTTCAAAATTATCGGTCAGAGAGTACAGAACGATTAGAGAAAAGAATCAGGCGTATTGCAGGCGGGGGTCATCCAACCCGAGTCGCTTCATTTTCTTATAGAGCGTGGTGCGATTGATATCCAATCCTTCAGCGGTTGCCGCTCGATTCCAGTTGTTCACTCGCAATGCTTGCAAAATGATCTGACGTTCTGGTCCAGCCAACGCCTCTCGTAAAGTTTTTCCGCTGACATCGCCGAGATTAACGCCAGTTGAGGGTGTCGCTGCAGCAGGTCCCTGGAACTGATCCGTTTCACGGCCGGTCAACTCAGGTGGCAGATCATCGACGGTTAACACGCTATTTCGAGACAGCAGCACGGCACGCTCAACCACGTTTTCGAGCTGTCGGACATTGCCCGGCCAACTGTACCCTTGCAAGACTTTGATCGCGTCAGCATTGAATCCTTCGACATCACGTCCGCATGTTTCAGCCGATTCTCTTATGAAGTGATCGGCTAGAAGTGGGATGTCGCTGGCTCGTTCGCGGAGTGACGGTAAAACGATATTTACAACGTTGACGCGATAATAAAGGTCTTGTCGGAATGTACCTTCGTGAACCGCCTTAGCCAGGTCCTCGTTTGTGGCCAGAATGACACGCGTATCGACCGATTGCGTAGTCGTGCCACCGAGTGCTTCGAATTGGAACTCTTGCAGAACACGCAGCAGTTTCACTTGCATGGCGGCAGTCGCCGTCCCGATTTCGTCCAGGAAAATCGTGCCACCATCAGCCAATTGAAACTTTCCAGCTTTATCCTGATTTGCGCCGGTAAACGCTCCCGCGACATGCCCAAAGAGCTCGCTTTCGAGCAATGTATCTGGCAGTGCCCCGCAGGCCACTTCCACGAATGGTCCATTGCGACGTTCGCTTCGAGCGTGAATGGCTCGAGCGATCATGCTCTTGCCGGTGCCGTTTTCACCAGTGATAAGGACGGAAGCTTTGGCATCTGCGATAGTATCAATGACATCAAAGATTTTTAGCATTCGATAGTCATGGCTGAGAATATTTTCTAAACCGCTGCGCCGATCTAACTGTTGGCGGAGGCTTTCGTTTTCACGCGAAATCTCTTTTTGAGCAACCGCTCGGCTAATTGCAAGTGTTAGCTCCTCGTCGATTAGCGGCTTCGTCAGCAGATCGAAGGCACCGGCACGAACGGCTTGTACTGCTGTTTCTGGCGTACCGTACCCCGTGACAACCAACACGGCGGTGTCTGGATGACGCTTTCGAGTGTGCGCGATGAGATCAAAGCCGTCTTCGTTGCCTAATCGTAAATCCGTGATTACCAGATCGAATACATTGTTTTCCAAGCAATTTTGGGCACTGGTCACATTTTCGGCGGTCTCAACGTGGTGCGACATTTCTCGCAACCACTCTGCCATCGACTCGGCAAGGTGACGGTCGTCGTCGACGAGCAGGATGGAGGCTGAGTCAGACATTCGCGTGGCATTTGGCTCGAAGAGGTGGTGAAGTAAAGAATTCCACCGTTATCTAGGTTACGGATATCCACGGGTCAAAACCCCCACCGCTCGAATAACGCTGTATTCACGATGAGGTTTACCTCTCAGAGTTCCCTGTAAGTCCTATGAATCCTCCTTGATTGAGGCAATTTCCCGAACTTGCTGCAGGTTTTGCTGACTTTGAGAGGGGGGGTTTTCCTCGCAGACGACGGGCATCAACAGAACGATGCGTCGGAAGAGGTCGTTGTCGGCTGCTGCGCTCACTGGTCCGAACCTCTACGTCGGTTTTTCAAAACA
>JAYZAR010000032.1:0-15870 GCA_036339635.1 Planctomycetota bacterium
CACCGTTTGTAAGGAGCTCAACGGTTTGCAGCCATTGCATTGCATGCGCTGATGGGTGACTGGATCTTCCCTAGGCTGGCAGTCAATTCGGGGACTGGCCCACCTCACCGACAAGTTTGCGTTAAATTGTTTCTCTTTGCCGACCCCATATTCGCGAGACGCATCCATGATTCGATCAAGCATCCACGGCATCCACGCCGCGACCATCGCAATGTTGCTGGTGATCTCGAGCGACTGCCAAATCTCACATGCCGAATTCATGGCTGGTGCGGCCGTTGTCAATATCACACCGAACCAACTTCCAGTCTTGATCAACGGAGGCATGCTCTCTCGATCCGCCAACGAAATCAAAACGCGCATCAGTGCCAGGGCCATCGTGTTGAGCGATGGAACAATGGAAATTGGATTGGTTGTGGTTGATTCCTGCATGGTGCCGCAAGTGCTTCTAGACGACGCCAAACATCGCGCGGCTGCGCGGACCAAACTCCGCCCGGAAAATATCATGGTATCGGCGACTCACACACACACCGCTCCCAGTTCATTTGGCGCGTTGGGGACCGACCCCGATCCAGCGTACGTTCCTTTTCTGCGTGAGAAAATCGCGGAAGCTTTGGTGGCTGCAGAAAAACATTTGCAACCAGCGCGTGTCGGTTGGGGATCGGGGCGAGCTGATGAATTTACCGCGTTGAGGCGTTGGGTACGCCGTCCCAGCCGTTTGGAAGACGATCCGTTTGGAAACCCCACCGTGCGAGCCAACATGCACGCGGCGAAGAATAGGGATGATGTGACGGGGGAGTCAGGCCCCGAGGACCCTGAGTTGTCGATCATCGCGTTTCAATCTACCGATGGTGAACCGATTGCGGCTCTCGCGAACTTTTCGATGCACTATTTCGGTGATCAGCCGATTAGTGCGGACTACTTCGGCTTGTTTTGCGACGCATTACAAAGGCGGGCAGCAGAGAAATCCCCTGGATCGGATTTCGTCGCTGTACTTTCGCATGGCTGTAGCGGAGATATTTGGCGGCGTGACTACATGACTTGGGACGGCAAAGACACCACGATCGAAAACTACGCGCAAGGCTTATCGGAGATCGCTGCCGAGATTTACGATTCCATGGAGTATCAAGACGACGCTGATCTGTCGATGGCAGAGACCAGATTGACCATGAATTATCGACTGCCCGATCAACAGCGTTTGCAGTGGTCGCAATAACTTGTCGACGCGATGGAAAAGCCAACCCCGAAAGATCGGCTAGAGGTTTATGCTCGCGAACAGATTCTACTGCACCAAATGCAATCGACTGAAATCGTCTTGCAGGGTATTCGAATCGGTGACATTGCAATCGCCACGACTCCCAATGAAACCTATGCATTGACTGGCTACAAGCTCAAGCTGCAAAGTCCATTGTCTAAAACGATGGTAATCGAGTTAGCCAACGGAGCCGATGGATACATACCACCGCCCGAGCAGCATGAACTTGGCGGCTACAACACATGGGCCGCAAGATCGGCTGGATTGGAAGTAACGGCAGAACCTCGAATCGTCGCGGCCGATCTAGCCTTGCTGGAAAAAGTCACCGGGAAACCTCGCCGCCCGTATCAAGAACCAGTCGGCAAAGCGGCACACGACATCATTCAGTCCAAGCCACTTGCCTATTGGCGGATGTCCGAACTGGAAAGATCGCCCGCCGCAGATGCCTCGGGCAACCAACACGCTGGCGTCTACGAAGGTGGTGTCTGTTTCTTCCTCGAAGGCCCCGAAGGGAATTATGTCCCAGCCGCCAAAACCAATCGGTCAGTTCACTTCGCTGGTGGTCGCATGCGAACGCGACTGGCAGACCTCGGCGATGAATTCACCGTTACGATGGAATTCTGGAACGGCATGCCGAATGAGGGGCGTGCCACAGCGGGTTGGTTGTTCTCCAGAGATCACGCCCACGGCATCAGTGAATTTGGACAACACCTGGGCATTGGTGGTACGGCCACCGCACCGGGGAAACTCGTTTTCCAGCAAGGAACCGGTGAACCACACATCGGTAAAACAGTGATTCCGCGTTGGACTTGGAACCGAGTCCAATGGGTGCGAGAAAAAAACCGTGTAAGGGTGTATCTCAATGATGCCACCGAACCCGAAATTGATCTGCAACTGAAGGCTCCCACCTCGACAATCGCCAGCTGCTTTGTAGGTGGCCGTAGCGACAATGATTCGAACTGGGAAGGAAGAATCGACGAGGTGGTCGTCCACGACGGAACGCAAGACTGAACTGTGCCCCACACGAATTCCATTACCCGCCGCTCTTACTCGCTTTCAAAAGCATGTAAAATTTGCGTCCAACGAGTTACTTAATCAACTCGGCGGCGGAATCGCAAAGTGCTGTCGCCTCCGCCTCTGTCTCGGCTTCCGCGATCAGGCGAACAATCGGTTCGGTGTTACTTCCACGGACCAACAACCACTTGTCAGCCCAGGCCAACCTCAATCCATCACCGGTTTGTGCTTTCGCCTCCGGGAACTTTTCAGTCAGTGCCTCGAACAGCGAAGGTAGTTGGTCGGCGGTGACGGAAGCCTTGGACTTATGAATGTGCAGCTGAGGCAAACCGTTGGCGAGTTCAGCGAGTGTTTGCCCTGACGAAACCATCAGCTCAAGCACCTGAGCCATGCCGACAAAGCTATCTCGAACGTAGCCCACGCGTGGATCGATCGGTCCGCCATTCCCTTCACCGCCATAGGCCGCTTGTTTTGCGATCATCATGTCGGCAACATTCGCCTCGCCAACAGCACTTCGGTAAGCCGGCACCTCATATTCCGCTGCCAATCGCTCACTCATACCACTCGTCGCACCGTTGATCACGATTGGGCCTCGAGTCGCCTCGCTGGCCATCGCCCGCTTCACGCACAACGCGAGGGTAAATTCTTCGCCGATGTAGCGTCCATCACCATCCACCAATGCCAATCGATCCGCGTCGGGATCCTGGCAAAACCCGACGGCACAATCGTGCTCACGAACCTTGGTGGCAATGCCAGCGAGGTTTTCTGCCGTTGGCTCTGGCACGTGAGCAAACTTTCCGTCGGGTTGGTCGCCAACCACAATCGCTTCGCAGCCGAGTGATTCGAGCAATCGTTTGCCAAGAATGCTGCCTGCACCATGGTTGCTATCGAGCAAGACGCGGGGCGCCGCTTTGCGAATTGCTTCAACATCGACGGTCGCGAGAACTGCCGCCAAATGGGCAGCGTGCGGATCGGCTTCGACCGTCACCGTTCCGAGCTGATCGAAGGGGGCCCAGTCGGCTTCGTTCGCAAAGTAGGCGTCGCGAATGGCACTACCGGTTTTGGCATCCAACACGCGACCCGCCCCACCAAACAATTTGATGCCATTGTAGGGTGGCGGATTATGACTGGCAGAAATCTGCACCGCCCCAGCTGCTCCCCACTGTCGAACCAAAACTCCCACAGTTGGTGTTGCTGCCACATCCATATCAACACAGTCACGTCCCGATGCAGTCAACGCGGCAATAATCGCTTGTTTGAGCATTGGACCACTGCTGCGTCCATCGCGGCCAATCAGAATCGGGCCCGCTGGCAGTTGCTTGGAAAATGCGGCGACAAACTTGCCAGCAATGACGGGTGTCAGTGTGGTGCCAATGATCCCCCGCAATCCACTCACGCTAATTATTAATTCACTCATCGAGAAACCTGTTTGAAGCCTCGTTGCGGGGCCGCAACCTAACGAAATAGAATGCTCTGTTTATCCAAAGCGACTGCGGAATTTAATCGGCATCCACCCGTAGATTCGCCGTAAAAATTTTCGAATCGTCTTCCGTTCATTGAGTTTCGCACACCCATTTGATCATTTATGACCATTGTCGAATCTGTTCAAGAAGCACTCGCCGCCGTTCAGCAGGCCGTTTACCACGAGAAACTGACCGAAGCCGCTGCGAAAAACATCGCCGCTTGGTTGAACGAGGATCGCTACGCAGGATACCGCGACCAGGTAATTGAGCATATTCGTGACTCGCATTGGCAGGCACTGGATGATGCATTCTGGACGATTATTCCATTTGGAACCGGTGGCCGTCGTGGACGCATGTATCCAATTGGATCCAACGCAATCAACGATCGAACGATTGGGGAAAGTGCTCAAGGGCTGGCTGACTACGTGGTCGAATTTAGCAACGGAAAATCGGATCGGTCCTGCGCCATCGCATATGACACCCGACACCAATCTCGGCACTTCGCCGAACTCTGCGCCGGCATCATGGTAGCAGCCGGTTTCAAGGTCTTTTTCCTGGATGATTATCGCGCTACACCACAACTCTCCTACGCGGTCCGACACAAAAACTGCGACTGCGGCATCATGGTCACGGCAAGCCATAACCCCCCCAGCGATAACGCCGTCAAAGTTTATTGGTCGAGTGGTGCGCAAGTCTTGCCGCCGCATGACAAAGCAATCATCGAACGCGTGATGAATTGCCAAGAAATCAAGGTCGCTGATTTTGCGGAGGCACTGAAGGACGGTCGGGTCGAGATAATCACCGCTGAAATCGACCAAGCCTTTGCAGATGAGGCCGCAGCCTGTGCGTTTGAGGGCCCGCGGGACGCCAATATTCTCTATACACCGCTGCATGGGGTGGGAGCAGCCGCGGTCCTACCGTTGCTGCAACGCGATGGCTTCACCAATGTCGAAGTCTATAGTCCTCATCGTGAACCTAACGGTGACTTTCCAAATGTACCCGGACACGTTTCCAACCCCGAAAACAAAGTCGTCTTTGATGCTCCGATCGAACATGCCAAGCAGACCGGTGCTGACTTGATTCTTGCTACTGATCCAGATTGCGACCGGATTGGTTGTGCTGCTCCCATAACACTGGACACAAAAGGCCCATGGCGGACCTTTAGCGGAAATGAAATCGGTGCTTTGTTAACTGACTTCATCCTTTCCAAGCGGGCCGCGGCAAAAACATTGACGCCAGATCACTTTGTGGTCAAAACGCTCGTCACCACCGAACTGACCCGCCGTATCACTGAAGATTACAACGTGCGTTGCGAAGGTAATCTACTGGTTGGATTCAAACACATCGCTGCTGTGATCGATCGTGATGGCCCCGATCACTATGTGTTTGGAACCGAAGAGTCGCATGGCTATCAAGTCGGACAATACTGCCGCGATAAAGATGGCGTCGTAGCGTGTATGCTGATGTGCGAATTGGCGGCAGAACTCAAAAGCCAAGGCAAATCGATGCACGACATGTTGTGTGACTTGCATCACAAACATGGCTGCCACCGCGAAACACTGATCAACCTAGTCATGGAAGGCAGCGAAGGAATGGCAGCCATGCAGCGATTGATGCAGTCGTTTCGCCAGACGCCACCTGCTGCTGTCGCAGGAATCCAAATTGTCCGTATTCGCGACTACGACAGCGGAACGATCCGTGACGTCGAATCGGGGACCGAATCCCCCCTCGATGGCCCCAGCGGCAATTTGATCATCTTGGACCTGGCAGAGGATGGCAATTACGTCGCAGTCCGGCCCAGCGGTACCGAGCCCAAAATCAAGCTTTATGTGTTCACCCGGCTGACACCTGCGGAATCTACTGATCTGGATCAAGGCAATGAAACGCTTCAAAACCGGATTGATCTGCTGGAAAGCGATATGCGAGCCTATGCGGCAGCGAATAGTTAGCACCGGGCACATATCAGAGCTGACCACAAATGATCACGCGATCAGACCCGACAACCTGTGACGCCAATTGAAGTAGATGCTAGCTGCAAAATGGGCCTAAATTCGATGCAGTCATGGTCATGTGATCGGCCACCGCGCAAACGCCAATAAAGCATTGACGACTGCCCAGGCGACGCCCGCAAACATCCAGCATGGGGTTTTTCTCAGAGCCGCTCCGAATTCCGGCGTCGGCTCCGGTCGCCACATTACGCGGCAAACACCTCGCAACTTCCAATAGCCAAAGGTTGTAGCGCTCAATGCAATGATCGCCAAGATGACGGTCGATGAACCGGCACGGATTAACTTATTCGTGTCCAACTCCGATCCACCAATGAAGAGCCCGAGTAACAAATAGAGCCCGTTTGCGAGCAGGCAAAACCACGCAATGAACCAAGTGGCTGGTCGTTTGACGAAGCACGCGATCCCCAGCGGTACAAGACTTCCCAGAACCGGCCCAGCCCAAACCGTTACCCATGGAAATGAGTCGCCGACGAACTGACTATCAGGGAGATGCCAGGGTCGCAGTTCAAGGTAGAGCAGTTTTCCTCCACCGACTATTCCAGCCAACACATGGCCTAATTCATGGGCTAAGGCCATTGCCGTCCAAGCCCAAATCGCGGTTACCGCGAAAACGGCGAGCCAGTTGCTATAGTTGTGAGTCATCGATCTGGACAGGCAAGCCGAACCAAGGTTCTTGATGGCGTTGCTCGCTCTGTTGCCCTGGGAAGTCTCCTTGGTTAACGGCAGCACAACGAACCTGTGGCAAAACCGCGAGCAAGCGCTGGTTCGGCGCGCGTCGTCGGGGCGCGACTAAAAAAAGACGGGACAAGCATTTTTGCTTGTCCCGTCGCCTTTTATCTTCAATCGATTGGGGCCTAGTATCTTCCGCCGCGATCGCCTCCGCGATCACCTCCGCGCCCGCCGCCACCACCGTAGCCGCCTCCGCCGCCATAACCGCCGCGACCACCACCACCGCCGCCACGTGGTTCGCGTGGGCGGGCCTCGTTTACTTTGACATTACGGCCAACGATTGACGCGCCGTCCAAGTTTTCGATCGCCTCTTTCGCCTGCTCACCGTCTGCCATCTCGACAAACGCGAAGCCTCTGGATCGTCCAGTCTCTCGGTCCTGGATGATACTGACTGATGTGACTTCTCCGAATTGCTCGAATGCGGATCGCAAGTCTTCGTCAGTTGCGGTGAACGCTAGGTTCCCAACATAAATATTCGTCACAAAACTAACCCTACTCTCTTACACCAATGAGACAACGGGCCTCAAACAATGGCCAACCAAAGGATGAAAACGGTCCGACCCCTTAGCTACTGGCCACGTGGTGAATCGCTACTGCGAAAAGCCTGACAGACGACGGCCGTGTAGTCAATCCTACTCAATCTTGAAAGGTCAAAATCCAAACTAACAACCTCGAACCGGAGAAACGGTTTCAGCTACCTGAGGCCAGAAAAAAATGCGGCGGCCACCCAAAAACGGGCCATCCTGACCGCCCAAACAGGCGTCTAATTGGACTACAATCTGTTGTCTCCTATCTTTCCCTTCCCCCCAAACTGGTCCTGTAATGAAGCGTTTGATTGCCTTCGTGCTAACGATCACCGTCGCTGTCTCTCTGCCCCTGCCAGCGAGCGGCGAGCAACCACCTGAGGGATTCAAGCCCATTTTTGACGGTAAAACGATGGATGGCTGGCATGCTCGGCCACACTTCAATCCAATCCAATTGGCAGAAATGCCTGTAGATGAACGCGCCGCCAAGATGGCCGAATGGCTGACCGATGCCAAACAACACTGGACCATCGAGAACGGCGAACTCGTCAACGACGGAAAAGGAGCCTATCTCGTCACCAACCAGGACTTCACCGATTACGAACTCATGCTCGAGTTCAAAACCGTGGCACGGGCCGACAGCGGGATTTATTTGAAAGCGACTCCCCAGGTCCAAATCTGGGACTACACCGATCCCGGTAAGTATGGCATCGGAGCCAATCTTGGAAGTGGCGGACTGTGGAACAACAGTGCCGGTGCTGTCGGGAAAGATCCGCTGGTCATGGCGGACAAACCATTCGGTGAGTGGAATCAATTCCATGTTCGTCAGGTCGGGGCCCGCACCACGGTTTATCTGAATGACCAGTTAGTTGTCGATAACGCGATCATGGAAAACTACTGGGATCGAAAAGCGCCACTCTTCCGCTCCGGACCAATCGAACTACAGACGCATGGCGGTGAAATCCGCTGGCGCAATATCTGGGTCAAAGAACTGAGCTCCGAAGAGGCGAATGAGTCGTTACAGAACCACGAATCGGCTGCATTCAAGTCATTGTTCAACGGAAATGACCTGACAGGTTGGCAGGGTAGCGTTGACAACTACGAGGCGGTTGACGGACTGATTCGCTGCAAGAAGGGTAAAGGCGGCATGTTGTTGACCAAAGACGAGTACGCCAACTTTATTTTACGATTCGATTTCCGACTGCCCCCAGGTGGCAATAACGGCTTGGCCATTCGGTCGCCTGGAACGGGTGACCCTGCCTACGCCGCGATGTGCGAACTGCAGATCCTTGATTCGGAGCACCCGAAGTACGCAAAACTCGACGACCGACAATACCATGGCAGTGCCTACGGGATGGCGGCCGCAACACGAGGCTTCCTTCGTGAAGCCGGTCAGTGGAATTTCGAGCAAGTGACGGTCAACGGAAGTAAGATTCGCGTAGAACTTAACGGAAACGTGATCCTCGACACCGACTTGAGTCAAGTTACCGATTACATGGCGGATCGCCCTCACCCAGGCAAAGATCGTACCACCGGTTACGTCGGTTTCGCGGGGCACAATGACCCCGTTGAATTCCGAAACATTTCGGTCCGTCGTCTACCAGATACGCCGAAAAAGAAGTAGTCACACGCGATACTGACGTTGATTTCGGCCGAAAAGAAGTGGACATCCGACATTTATCCTGCCGATCCACCTTGCTGACTGCTTACGTGAGTCTAAAATTTGGTTGTGGGATTGAATATGCCCACATCTGTTTCGGTCTTCTAATTTTCGGCAGAGGGATCATTTTTAGGGTTCGCTAGAGTCACTTAAAGGCTTGTGCAGTAGCACGCTGAGACTCCCGCGTTTCTCCCAGCGGCTCCATTTTGCCGCCGACAGACTGAAACAAACTACCGGTCAGCGGCCTATTAGTTGCTGACCGGTTTTTTTTGCACAACGAGATAAAGAGAAAAATGAAACCGGCCGGGAATCCATGCTCCAGGCAGGCTTACGGCCCGCCCAAGCGTTGTCCCCCAGACCCTAAATTCCATCCAACGCGATGCCACTGATTCAATGACATCGGTCGCTTCAAACGAAGTCCGAACGGAGCTTCAGAAATGTTAGCCGCTGCCACTCTTACTCATCTTCGCTGAGTTTCGCGATCACGCTGAAATCTTCCAGCGTCGAAGTATCGCCACCGATTTCCCGCCCACTGGCAACATCACGCAACAGCCGTCGCATGATTTTTCCGCTTCGAGTTTTCGGAAGAGTTGCTGCGAACCGCAAATCATCGGGTTGCGCAAGAGCACCAATTTGTTTTCGCACATGCTGCCGTAGTTCAGTACGCAATTCGTCATCTGGTTCGCGGTCTCGAATGGTTACGAAGGCTGCGATCGCTTGCCCCTTCAGATCATCCGGACGTCCTACCACGGCAGCTTCACAAACCGCTTCATGACTAACCAACGCGCTTTCCACCTCAATGGTACTGAGCCGATGGCCCGAAACATTGATCACGTCATCGATGCGACCCATGATCCAATAATAGCCATCCTCGTCTTGCCGAGCGTTGTCGCCGGTCAGATACATCCCTGGAACCGTCGACCAATACTGATCGACAAATCGCTCTTTATCACCCCAAATCCCGCGGAGCAGTCCGGGCCACGGCTCGGCAATACACAGCATGCCGCCATTGTTTTGCTGAACCGGTTTCCCTGCTTCATCAACAATTCTTGGAAGGATTCCGGGTAGGGGCGTGGTACAGGAGCCTGGTTTGGTCGCAGTGATGCCCGGCAAGGGACTCATCATGATTCCGCCGGTCTCTGTCTGCCACCAAGTATCGACGATGGGGCAATTCTCGTAGCCAATTTTTTCGTGGTACCACATCCAAGCTTCTGGATTGATTCCTTCACCCACGCTACCGAGCAAACGGAGACTCGACAAATCATGCTTTTCCACATGCTCGTCACCCCACTTGATGAACGCACGGATGGCAGTGGGCGCGGTATAGAGCGTGGTGACCTGGTATTTCTCAACCAGGTCCCAGAACCGATCTTCGGCAGGATGGTTTGGCGCGCCTTCGTACATCAAGCAGGTCGCGCCTGCCGACAAAGGACCGTAAACGATATAGCTATGCCCTGTGATCCAGCCGCAATCAGCGGTGCACCAGTAGACATCCTCTTCTCGGTGATCAAACACCCACTGAAACGTTCGCATCGCCCACAGGTTGTATCCGGCTGTCGTGTGACGAATCCCCTTCGGTTTACCGGTGCTGCCAGAGGTATACAGGATAAAGAGGGTTGCCTCGCTGTCCAACGGCTTGGCTGGTAAGTCACCCGACTGCTTATCGACGACATCGTGCCACCAAACGTCACGCCCCTCTTCCATCGCGACGCCGTCCTGGCCGACGCGACGCAGCACAAGACATTTCTCAACCGTTGGGCTTTTCGCCAACGCTTCGTCCACGGTTTCTTTCAGCGGCAACACCTTGCCGCGACGGTGGAGTCCGTCGGCTGTGACGACAAGCTTCGCCTTGGCATCATTATTTCGATCAGCGATCGATTCGGCACTAAACCCGGCAAAAATAACCGAGTGCACGGCTCCAATCCGAGCACAAGCAAGCATGACGATCGCCAGCTCCGGCGTCATTGGCATGTAAACACTGACCACATCACCTGTGCCGATCCCCAACTCCTGCAGTGCCGCAGCGCACTTGGCAACTTCGGTTCGCAACTCCGCGTAGGAGAGGCTGCGGGTATCACCTGGCTCGCCCTCCCACAAAATGGCGGTCCGGCCACCTCGCCCCGCTTCCACGTGTCGATCGAGGCAGTTGTAACTGGCGTTCGTCTTACCACCAACAAACCATTCCACATCCGGCGCATTCCAACGGCACACCTCATTGAATGGTTCAAACCAATGCAGATGCGTCTCGGCCTCTTCTTTCCAAAAACCGTCCCGATCTTCAGAGGCCCGCTTACAGGCCTCGTCATACTGCGACTTCGATGAGAAAACCGCTTTCTCGGTAAACTCTGCGGGGGGCGCAAAAGTGCGATCTTCATTGAGAACGTGATCAATCTGCCCAGAAGTGTCAGTCATCGTGCCGGCCCGATTTCAAAGGTAAACAAGTCGTTCAAACAAACGGAATTTTAAGCCAGCCAGTCCGGCTTCGGGAGGCCGCACCACCACCTGAACTGCGGTTTTATCAACGCAGCCGGCCAAATCCCGCACAATCCCCCATCCTGCTCACGCCCCCGGCGTAATCTATTCTGAACGCCACCCCGATTCACATCACCCGAACCAGGCGCGACGTCCCGATTGGCCATCTCGATCACGATGCCCGCCTAAAACGCAAGTCCCGCTGCGAGCAGAAGAATCCCAAGCGATCTGGCAATCGCGAACGAAAAGCTAATCACGGCCAGATTCAAACTGCGCAAACACTCGGTCAGGCACGAAAAAGTCGTGCCAGCCATCAAGAGTCGCGGCAGCACGATTCGAACAGCCAAGTGGGAACACGAACTGCTGTCATCATGCCAGCGGTGAGAATGCAAGCCTGTGTTTCGACAACCCAATCATGCAGCCCGACGCCTGCGGCTGACGTCTTCAATACGCTCGCGTGGTATCGCGTGGGGCCCCATCTCCGAAAGCTTCGATTCGGAGTACCAGCAGCGTTGTTCCATCGTTTCAAGAATCCGCTGAGCAATCTCAACCGCATAGGCTCCGGCAGCACCGTCCACCGTTGGCGCAACTCCGGTTTGCACACTGACCACAAAATCAGGCAACTCATCCAAGATCGCATTTCGCGGCTCTAGCGTCAGCGTCTCGCAACAAAGTCGCTCACTGAATAAGCGGCCTGCGTATGCCAACGGATTATCCGTCTCGGCAAATAGTTCAAAGGTTCGGTCTTGCACATTCTCACTTGGACGAACGACAGAGACCGCGGGGCCACCGAAATCGATATCCGCGTAACCGTTTTTTCCGTACAACTGCATTCGCCGCGAGGGCTCGGGGCTGATCCGCGATGCTTTCAAGCAAGCAACCAATCCGCATTCAAATTCTAGACGGGTTTCCGCCAAGTCTTCATGATCGCTAATCACCGACAACCCGCTGCCCGAGATTGAATGCACCGCGGAATCGGTGAGCGACAGCACAAGATCAAGATCATGAACCATTAAATCCATTACCACGCCAACATCAAGGCAGCGGCCTGGAAAAGAGGATGCTCGCACCGCTTCAACGTATTTCACGTCGACTTTCAAATTGTCCAAGGCGGTGAACGCTGGATTGAATCGTTCAACATGCCCGACCTGCAAGGTTTTTCGCCGAGCAGCAGCAAGTAACGCTAAACGTTTTGCTTCTTCGGCTTCAATCGTCAATGGTTTTTCAACAAAGACGTGTTTACCAGCTCGAAGCAAATCGCCGACCACTCCCGCGTGCGTTCCAGTTGGTGATGCGACGACCGCTGCATCAATGTGTTCGAAACACTCGCGATAATCAGCGAACGCTGGAACCGAATGTTGGTTCGCAACCGCTTCTCTTGCTGGTTCGCTTGGATCACTGACGGCGACCAATTCACCGCCATCAACCTGGCCCAACAACTTCGCGTGAATTCGTCCTAGATGTCCGGCGCCAATCACGGCGATGCGTAACTTACTCACGCTGCAGCCTTTCTTCGATCGCGGCCACGGCCATTTCGCCCGCCGCAGGAATGGTCAATAAAATCAAATAGATGTTTTAGAACCGGCCGAATCGGGCCAATCCCCAACAATTCTGTTCTGGCAATCTCAATCCCAACGCGCTGCCGATACAGCAGTTTGTAGGCTTTGGTCAAAATTTCGATATCTTCATGCGGATAGTCATGGCGTTTTAAACCAACGACGTTGCAGGAGCGCGGCCGAGCTGGTGAACCGTCGGTGAGCATATAAGGGGGGATGTCTTGAAGAACACGACTCATTCCACCGACGAAAGCCAATTGCCCAATCGAAGCGAAGTGATGAACGGCAACACCACCAGCCAAGGTCACGTCGTTCCCAACATGCACGTGACCACCAAGCAAGCAATTATTGGCGAGCACGATTCGGTCTCCCAAACAACAATCATGAGCAACATGCGAACCAATCATGAAGAAATTGTCATTACCAATCCGCGTGACCCCTTCTTCCTTCTCACTTCCGCGATTAACGGTGCAGTGCTCACGAAACGTGTTTCCATCACCAATCTCAACGCGAGTTGGCGAATCACGATAACCCGTATCCTGGGGATGAGCACCAATCACGACACCAGGGAAGATGTGATTTCCTTCTCCGATACTGGTTACGCCGGAAACCACCACATGATCTTCAACCAACGTGTCGTCCCCAATGGTTACATCGGCTCCGATCACGCAAAAGTGACCGATACGGACGTTCTTGCCTAACTTGGCTCTCGGGTCGACCACTGCGGTCTGGGCAATGACAGTGCTCATGGCTGCTCCAAATAACGGGGCGTCGCTACGCCGCCTCCGTGCGTTGAATCCTGTTGGTTGGTTGGGAATTTTTGTGAGCCGATTCGGAATGGAAAAGCTCCGAAATGCGCGACGCAGCTTCGGCATTCAGCCGGTGACCGCCACGATACGAGGTAACACGCCCAACGATATCGACACCCGCTAAGGCAAGGTCACCAATCAGATCAAGTGTCTTGTGCCGTGCACATTCATTGATGAATCGAAAATGATTATCAATCGGACCATCCTCACCGATGACGAGCAAATCTTGATTGGTCACATGGGAGCCCACGCCTGCCGCACGAAGTGCCTCAGCCTGCTGCGCCGTAACAAACGTTCGCGCCGATGCGATTTCCCGAATAAAGCGATCCGGTGTCAGCTCAACTTGATACGCCTGCGGCTCAATAGGCGTCTCGTCATCAAAACTAAGCTGATATTCGAAGCAACTTTCACCACGCAATGACGGCGAAAACTCAACCCAACTATCGGGCTGTCCGATCCGATAACGTTCTCGAATCACAAGACGCTTCCGTGCCTCCGCCTGAACGACAAGTCCGGCAGTCGCCAACTGCTCGACGTAACCTCGGCTACTTCCGTCCAAGCCGGGTAATTCCTCGCCGTTGACTTCGACGATGCAGTTATCGATTTCCATACCGGCCAAGGCCGCCATCAGGTGTTCGACCATCTGAAACCGAGCTTCACCCTTGCCCAGATTGGTTCTCATCGCGACGGCTTCACGACACTGCAGATTCGCAGGACACGCTGGCCGCGATGGAAGATCCGTCCGAATCATTCGAATCCCCGAACCGTGGGCAGCCGGATGCATCTCAACGGTCACCGCTTGTCCAGACCAGTACCCGCGGCCCGTCACTTGACAGGACCCAGCGATCGTGTGTTCGTGGCGCGACGGATTCAAGCGACGGCCTCCCTACCTTGTGCTCACAGATCCTTCTGCGAGGCAGTTACCCAAAACTAAAGTTCTGGGCTTACAGCTTGCTCAACTCGGCTGTAGACAGCCGAGATACCAAATCATCTCTTGGTCAAGACAATCATCTACACCAGCGGCAACATCAGGGCCCGGCAAAGCTGGCCCCAACGTGCCATTTCAAATCAAGCAATTCGCAATTATTTGTTCGTGGAACCAGTAGCGCGAGCGGTTTGCGTGGCCATCCGCTGGTCCAAGAACTGCATTACGCCTTTGGTCATATCAAGTGACTCGTCATGATAAACGATGTTCTTCATGACACCGCGAATCACCGACTCACCAACCTCCTTGTTCATGTCTTCGCTGTTATATCGAAGCAAGAGGTTGATCTTATAGTGACCGGCCAAAAACTTAACACCTTCACCGATCAACTTGTAGTTTTCGTAATAAATCTTTGCTTCTTTCTCAGCCAATTCTTGACGCTTACGCTGCATGTCCAAACGCAACTTTGACTCGAGCGAAGCAACCCGCTCTTCCTGTGCGGAATAATCTGGCGATCCAACCTTGAAGGTTTTCAGTTGCTCAGCAGCTTGCTGCAACTCTTCCCGCTTTGCCTTGAGCTGGGCGTCATAGGCCTTCAAATTGGCCTCCACCTTTTCAACCTGGGCTTTGATGCCAGGATGGTTTTTAAAAATGTATGCCACATCGACGACTGCGACGCGGTGATACTCTTGGGCCGACACCGAAACAGGCGCCAATGCAGTTAAACTAACGATGGCCGCGATGGCCGCTTTGCCGATAAATCGCACGTCCGCTCTCCTTGCGTTGTGGGTGCGCATCAAATGACGCTCGTGATTACTCTCAGCGTTCACAGGCGTCCTACACCTGAACTGAGACACTCACGTCGATCTACCGCCGTCGGGCAGATTCGAATCGCTGCGGATTGTGGCACCCCTGGGCTTCGCCGTAAAGATTGAAATTGACCGAACCCGCTGCCCGGCCAAAAAATCTGGTAATTCTCTCAACCATCAGGTCGAGATTCCAACCGAACCGTCAGCTCAACCGTCTTTCCCTCGCGTAGCACGCGAACTTTGACCTCTTGGCCAGGTGAACGAGTTCTCATGAAACTGAGAACATCCTCCGCCGTCGCGATATCACGTTTGCCGAGTTTTTCCAATTGATCTCCGGTTTGCAGGCCAGCCTTCTCGGCAGCACCTCCCGCAACCAGTCCGGACAGGACCACGTGATCGCCCTCATTCTTCAAAGAAACGCCCAAATAAGCAGTCATTTGACGGCGAATCTGGACACTCTTCTCTGTTTCAGCGTATTCGGGACGTTGCGGGTCAGTCGCCAAATTCAGCGTGACCTCGGAAACTATATCGGTTATCCGGGTCAGGCCATTAAAATTGATTTTGTCGAAATCATCGGTTGGGCGATGATATTCGTTGTGGAGGCCCGTAAAGAAAAACAAAACGGGCACGCCCGCCTGATAAAACGAC
>JAYZAR010000033.1:0-3742 GCA_036339635.1 Planctomycetota bacterium
AGGATGTGGAATCGGGAGATTGGGAGCAGACCCACATGGTCGGATTACGAACCGACATCTGGAACGCAGACGAGAAGGAGATGCAGGACACTTTAAAGTTGATGCAACGTGAACGACGGCGGGCGCTCAAATCAAAGATCAAAAAGAGTGGTCGCTTGAATGAAAAACAGCGTGAGAAATTGAACCAGCAGCTTGATGCAGACCAAATCATGAATACCCAAGCGGGCGATATTGAAGCCCGCCGCATGGTCCTGAAGTTATTCAAAACGACGTCAAACCGCGTTCGATGGTGTGGAACGATCGAACAAGTAACGACGACCGAGATTCAGCATTCGATTGGATCGAATCGAGCCCTGTTGTCGATGGCCGTAATGCTGCCGAGGATACAAATCGTCACACACGTTCAACAAAACCACCGTACTTGGCGGATTCCCGCGGTGTTCAGTGCCGGATTTTATCACGATGAGAGAATGTGGCACCTGATTTTGCGTCGCCGCTGGCTTTCACTCGGAGCCGATTTTGACATCGATATCGATGGTGAACAGATTGGTGACATCGATGGTCGCGTGGTTTCATTCGGATCAGATAGTTACATCAACCTGGGAAACCATCCGCTGGCCGGAAACACGCACTTCATGAATTTGTTGACACTCTTCACTGCGAGCGTTGGCTACCACAAGGCAATGCGACGGGGTGTTCGGCAACGGGTTGATGCAGCATTCTCGGGCAACGCCCATTTGCATCCCATCGATGATGATGAATTGCGGTTACGTCACAACGGCCGAGCAGCTGCCTGAATTGAAGCTCTGGCACTAGATGCATTTCAGCAATAGGTGTTTTGCAACCCGGAGCGGTATTCGCATTCCGCGACTCATTTATCCACAAGGCAGCCCGGTTTAAGCGGTATTCGGCCTCCTCTGGGCGCTCGGCTTATGCTGGCTCGCTACTTCGTCGGTTTGGGTTGAATCCGATCGATGGTCGACGTGGATGAGCGGTTTGGACCGTTGACCGTGGATACTGATGTTCGCTTCAGGTCGATCGAATCGTGTATGCTTGAGGGATGAATCTCATTCCCTTGCTTGCCATTATGAAATCCGAGAATGACGCTGTTGAAGCTGATGCGATATCCTCTGACGGTCTTGTTTTTTGCGTTGACCGGTGCCGCCTGTTTTGCACAAAAAAACGCGGTGCACACAGCTGAGCAACCGTTGGCTGCTTTGGAAGCTGCCAGGACGATGGTGGTTCCTGAGGGGGTTCGGGTCACTCTGTTTGCTGGTGAACCCGATGTACAGCAACCGATTGGATTCACGCTCGACGATCGCGGACGGATGTGGGTGGTCGAAGCGTACAGCTACCCGGTTCACACGACCGAAGGACACGATCGGATCGTCATTTTGGAGGACTCCGATGGTGACGGACGGCATGATCAGCGCACTGTATTTTATGATCGCTTGAACTATGTATCTGGTATTGAAGTAGGCTTCGGTGGCGTATGGGTGATGTCACCACCGTTCATGTATTTCATCCCGGACAGGAACGGGGATGACATTCCAGATGCTGAACCGCAAGTTTTACTGGACGGCTTTGGGACGCATGCGAATGCTCACAACATTGCCAATGGGTTCGCCTGGGGGCCGGACGGTTGGCTTTACGCGACTCACGGGCGAACAAATTGGTCGATGATTGGCCGACCCGGTGATGATGAATCGCAACGGAGGCGGTTCGATGGCGGGGTTTGGCGGTACCATCCGGTTCGCGATATTTGGGAACCTTACGCGGATGGGACGACCAATCCTTGGGGAATTGACTGGAATGATTACGGTGATGCGTTCGTTTGCAACTGCGTGAATCCACACTTGTTTCAGGTCATCCAAGGAGCACATTACGAGCCTTGGCGGGGCCGTGTGAGTAGTCAATACGCTTATCAACGTATTGGAACCATCGCAGACCATTTGCATTTCGTCGGGCTGGGTAATGTGCGAAATGGATTGGGAAGCGATGCGGAAGATGCGGCAGGTGGGGGGCACGCGCACTGCGGCACAATGATCTATTTGGGCGACCAATTTCCGGCCAGTTACCGAAATCAACTATTTACCAACAACATTCATGGGCGGCGGGTGAATAACGATCTGCTGCGGCAATCGGGGTCCGGGTATGTTGCCTCGCACGGGGCCGATTTAATGCGCAGTCAGGATCCTTGGTTCATGGGGGTTACGCTTGGATACGGTCCGTCTGGAGAAATCTACGTTAGCGATTGGTCGGACACAGGCGAGTGCCATAGCACGCGAAACACCCGCCGTGATACCGGACGGATTTACCGATTAACGTATTTGCAAAATCAGTTGCAGTCTATTGACTTGCGTGCTTGCAGCAGTGATGAGTTGGTCGCTTTGCAGTTGGACGATAACGATTGGAAAGTGAGGCATGCGAGGCGATTGCTGCAAGAACGGGCTGCTGCTGGCGGAAAGATGAGCAACGTTCATCGCCAGCTTAAGTCTTACTTGCGTGATGAGAAGCGAACTACCAAACGTCTTCGCGCTCTTTGGGCGTTGCACGTGACGGACGGTTTGCTGGATGCAGAGCTGATCGAATTGTTGGGTGACGAAGATCCGGATCTACGACTCTGGGCGGTTACTCTTCTGTGCGAGGATCGTGGTCCTCCCAATCAGGCACTGACGCGGATCAGAAAGCTTGCACAGGAAGGGGAATCACCTCGTGTTCGGTTGGCGATCGCGAGTGCATTACAGCGGCTTGAATTTGAGCAAGTGTGGCCGATCGTGTCCGCGCTAGCATCGCGTACTGAGGATGTGAATGATCAGAACTTGCCATTGATGGCTTGGTACGCAGTGGAGCCGTTGCTAGCTGAAGACCCCGAAAAGTTCATCGAGTTAGCCGCGGGTGCTGCGATTCCTCTGGTCGCCGAAAATATGTCACGGCGAATCACCGAATCGAGCGAGCACCGTGACAGCGGTTTGGACCGGCTGGTCACTGCCTTGCCCTCGGCTCGGCAACCCGAAGCAATCATGCAAGGGATTCTGAGGGGACTTAAAGGACAACGACGTATCAAGGTTCCTCCTGCCTGGGGCGACGTCTATCCGCGTATGCAATCTGCTGGTGATTCGGAACGCGAGAGATTGGCGATGAGGTTGGCGATGTATTTTCGTGATCCCGTTGCGATCGCCACGTTGAAACGAGAAATCTTCGATGCCGAATTATCAATTAATCGCCGCCGTTCGGCAGCAACGGTGTTAGCCGACAATGGCGTTTCTGATCTGCCGGAACAGTTGCTGCAACTGCTGGATGATCCGGACTTGCGTGAAACGAGTTTGAAATCGTTGCGGCGTTATTCGGCGAAAGAGACGGATCGAGAGATTTTGACTCGCTATGGATCTTTGACCGACACCGAGAAGCAGGTCGCGTTACAAACCCTCGCTTCCCGAACCAGTTGGGGGCGATCTTTGGTCCAAGCGTTTGAGAATGGGCTTATCAGGCCCCAGGACGTTACCGCTTTCACTGCCCGACAACTTAATGCGCTCGGTGACCCAATCATTAATGAAGCGTTGGGACGACTTTGGGGTGAAGTTAGGGAGACACCATCGAACTCTGCAAAGCAGATTCTTCGTTTCAAAAAAATGCTTTCCGATGCGACACTTGCTAATGCTGACCTCGCACGCGGTGAAGCACTGTTCGCACAACATTGTGGTAAGTGCCATCAGTTTTTCGGTGAGGGGGGAGACGTTGG
>JAYZAR010000034.1:0-6404 GCA_036339635.1 Planctomycetota bacterium
GCAAAAACGGTGTGAATTTGAAGCTCGTGCCGAATGTTCAGCAACTCAAGTTCATTGAACGTAAGCAGAGTTCGGGTTCTGGATTGCGGTCCGGTTTAGAAGTCCAATTGCTCGTGAAAGACCTGGTTAAATGACGCGAAATCTCGATCAAGACAGCGATTACGATTTAAACACAATTTGAAATCAGCGAAGGTTGATGGCGAATTGTTCCCAAATGAGCCAATCGAACCGACCGCAAAATGGACACAGGTTGTTGGTCTGTACCTTAGCTGTCACGGTGCTTTCGGTGACATCGCTTGCAATCATTTGCGGCAGCCAACAGCGATTTCGCTTGGCAGCAACCCAGTGATTGAGGACTCGTGGCCAAAGAGCTGAGGAGGGATTTTTCCAGCGAGCACTCGCGACGCTGCGTTCTGGTTCCAATGCAAACGAGACGGTCCAAGTTCTGGGTAATGGTTATCCTGAAGCCAGAGGAAAGTTGGAAAGACACTCAAACAACGCGACACTCATCGAGTTTTTGTATCCGAACTCCTTTGCACCGGTGGTTAGCACCTTTATCGACCCGGGTGCGATCAAGGCAAGGACGAGGGTAAAAGAGAGGAAGACGATGACGACGACAAAGAAAAAGCAAAGATAAAGGCTCAGGCGACGATTAGCGATAACGAAGGAGAGAGGTGGTAGCAGTGATCAGTCGCTGATTGACCAATCTCGGCTCAGCTGCCAAGTCGTTTCGTATTGCGGCGATCCGTGGGACGCAGATTTGTAATTGGATTCGCTCGCAGGTAAAACGCAGCTGAAATCTCTACGGAAAAGGAGATCAGTTGCTTGATGGTTCCAGCACCATTAACTCGACTTTGCGGAAGTGCACTGGATGACTCTCTGATTGCAAGGAGATCGTGCCGCCGTTCAAGTCGACCGTTCCATTTTGATCGGCTAATGCTTTGGAATGATCGTCGCGGGGATCCAATTGAGGCTTTGTGTACTCAAGAACGACTTGGCCATCAACGATGTGTTTGATGATTTGATTGCCATGCACCTCGACTTCTGCTGTAACCCACTGCGTTCCGTGATAGGTCTTTGATGTCGACGGCGTACAGTGCGGCAGAAACAGCTTTCCGTCTTTGAAAACATTGGTTCCAGGTGTGCACAGGTTGAGAGTCGTTCGTTTTCTTTGGCCATCACCACCGAGCAATTGAACTTCAATAGAGGTGGGAAAATCTTGCTCTTTCATCATCTGTTCAGGCTTTTCGCCATGAATCATGATTCCACTGTTTCGAATTGCCCAGCCGGGACCGCCTTTGCATTGATCACCAACAAAGCGGTATTCAACTCGAATGCGATAGTGCGAGAATTCATCTTTGTAGAACAGGTGCCCAAATGTTTCGTTGAACTCACCATAGCCCTCATACCCGACTTTCAGTAATCCATCTTCGACGCGGAATGTATCTGCAAAATTCTCGCCAAGTTCGTGGTAGCGAATTTTTGGAGTCCAGCCATCAAGGTTCTTACCGTTAAAGAGCTGAATCCATTTTGCCTCTTCTGCGTGTGAAAGATTCGATCCACTGACTGAGGCAAGTAAGAAGAATGCAATGACGGTTCCGCGAACAAACATCGTGACAATCCAGTTGGTAATTCGACAAGAAAAAAGCAGAACCAAGATTTTACACCGCTCGCGTCCTTCACGCAGCCAGCCTGTTTTCGCTCTGGAAAGGTTTGCCGGGATGCTTTTTGAAGGGTGCTGAATTGGGTTGGAATCGGCAGCGAATGCTCCTTGGCTTCCGATGAGATACAATTAGCGATGCCCAGTTTTTACCGTGCAATTTCCCTTTCCTCGAATTTCGTCATCATGCGCTTGTCATATTACTTCGTTGCATCAATGCTGCTGGTTTTGCCTGCATTTGCGGAGCCACCTGAGGATCTTGATCCGCAAATTGAGTTGAGTCAGACAGGTGTGCAGTTGTCCTTGGTGGCGGAGCATCCTGCGATCATGACGCCAACAGGGATCGATATTGATGACCAAGGACAGTTGTGGGTGGTATCCAGTCATACCCACTTTCGTCCGGATGACTACAAGGGCCCGCTTCACGATCAGATTTTGGTTTTCGCTAGTGATGGCGATTCGGCGCCGGAAGTTTTTCTCGAGCAGACTGATGCGACCATGGATTTAGAACTTGGTCCGGATGGATGGGTCTACCTTGCCGAACGTGATCGAATCATTCGAGTTCGAGACAGTAATAATGATGGTCAGGGCGATCAGCTTGAAAAGATTGCGATGCTCCAAACGGAGGCTGACTATCCACACAACGGTTTAAGTGGAATGGCTTGGCATCCTTCGGGCGACCTGGTCTTTTCGCTGGGTGAAAATTATTGGCTGCCGTGGAAGCTTACTGGTGCACACGGTGTCACGATTGAGGGAACTGGCGAGGGTGGGATCTTTCGTTGCCGTCCGGATGGAACCAAATTGAGACGCGTGGCCCGCGGCTTTTGGAATCCTTTCGGTGTCTGCGTTCGAGCTGATGGGACCATGTTTGCCGCTGAGAATGATCCGGGTGCCAGGCCACCATGTCGGTTATTGCAAATTGTCGAGGGAGGTGATTACGGCTACCAGCGTTTGTACGGTAACGCGCCTTACCACCCATTCGTTTGCTGGGATGGAGAGTTGGAAGGGACGCTTCCAATGCTGCATCCGGTGGGCGAAGCTCCCTGTGGAATTGCCGCTCTGGCTAATGGCTTGGTCGTTCCCTCTTGGACAGAGCATCGAATCGATTTTTATCCGTTGTCGCCGAAAGGGGCAGGATTTCAAACTCAACGGATCACACTTGCTCAGGGGGGCCAGCATTTTCGGCCAACCTGCATCGCCCAAGCAACGCCGACTGTCTTCTATTTAACTGATTGGGTGTTTGGATCCTACCAATTGCATCGGCGCGGGCGGATTTGGAAGATGCAAATCGACCCTAATTCACCATGGCTGGGCGAGATCGAATTGAAATCGGCCACCACTGAGGCTTGTTATGCAGCCGATTTGATCTCGAGCAAGATTCAACCCCCGTTGTCATCGCTGCTGGAATCAGCGAGGGATGAAGACCCGTATTTGCGGCACGCGGCATTGATGGCACTGGGAGCGCGCAGTGATTCGTTCAATGAAGCGGATGTCTCTGCTCTCAGCGTGCCGGATCAGCGTTCCATTCTGTTAGCGGTTCGCAAAGGACAACCTCGAAGTGAACGCTGGGTGCGTTATTTTCTGGGAATCAGGAACCACGAAATCCGCTTCGAAACATTGCGTTGGATTGCCGATGAGCAATTGTTGGCGTTCCAAGGCGATGTTGAGCGGCAGCTGGAGCAGCCACGCGATGAGCTGGACAATTACGTTCTTTTTGAAGCCGCCTTGGCAACTTGGAATATCCTGTCTGGTAATCCACGGGCCGGTATCGCGGATATGCAAATGCTCTTGAGCCGTATCCAAGACAGCAGTGCTTCGCCGCGTTCGCGTGCCTATGCACTCCGATTACTTGACCCAAATCACAAGGAATTCAATGCAGATTTGTGGCAAGCACTGCTAAAGACCCGTGATCCACTTGTGGTGACCGAGCTTGTTCGAGCGTTGGCTGCCAGCGAAAAGCCTATGGCGAAAGAGTTGCTTTTTAAATTAGCTGGTGACAAACAAAGAGCAACGTCGGATCGAGCCGATGCGATTGCTGGTTTGGCTGGCGGTGGTCAGGATGTTTCCAAGTTGCTGCTTGAGATTGCAACGTCAGGTGATCGTTCGCTTCGCGAGGAGGCATTGCGTTCGCTTCGATTCCGAGAGTTCGACAAGAATGAAAAAGCGAGTCTGCAAGCCATTGCAACTCAGTTCCCCGAATCTGCTGATCTTGTCACGGCGGCCTTGAATCCCGCCAGCGTCAAGGAGGGGCGGCCAGCGTCCGAGGACTTGGATGCTTGGCGGCGTCGTTTGGGATCGATTAGCCAGCCTGTGGATTTGATGGTTGGCAGACGTGTTTTTCAGCACGCATCGATAGGTACTTGCGCGAAGTGTCACCGCCACAGTGGTCGGGGGAGCGTTGTTGGTCCGGACTTGACGGCTGCGAATAACATTGGCGATCCTGACCGACTGCTGCGGGCACTTCTGCAGCCTAGTCGTGATATCGACCCGCAGTACCATCCGCGAGCATTGATTACGGAAGATGGGCGTGTCTTCACTGGGTTGTTGTTGCGCGATGGTGGGGGCGGTAGTGAAGTGTATCGAGATAGCACCGGGCGTGAGCAAACATTCCGAACCGCTGAGATCGTTCAACGAAAAGAATTAACAACCTCTTTGATGCCTGACGGGCTGATCGATCTAATGACGGATCGTGAGATTCGAGATTTGATCGCTTACCTGGATCAGCGTCGCAAGCAATGATTTCTGGGCTGCCACCATCCACTTGCCTGCGGCATCCCCCTTCGACATTCATCGGCGTCTTTGGTCCCGCCGCGATGATTGGGATCGGCAGCGTCGAGTGCCTCTTGGTTGGTCACCACGAGGCCCAGTCTACTTTTCCTGCAACGATTCCAGGACCGTTTTGAGTTGTCCACGAGCACGACTTAGGCGACTGCGGACGGTCCCGATCGAGATGTTCAAGATCTCGGCGATGTCTTCGTAGGAATGATCTTGCATTTCACGAAGTACCAAGATAGATCGGTGATCATCCGATAGCATCTGAATTGCTTTTCGAACCATGTGCACGCGTTCCTCTTGAAGCAGCGGTTCATCGACAGGTGCCGTTTCGTCACTTACCTCAAGTCCACTCGATTCTCGATGATGGTCGAGCGAGATTCTTGCACGTTTGCGTCGCTTTCGAGTCAACGCGCTATTGAATGCAATGCGATAAAGCCAAGTGAAGAATTGGCTATTGCGTTGAAAGGAGTCTAATTTAATGAAAGCTCGAATGAAAGCTTCTTGAACGACTTCCTCCGCCTCTTCCGGTGAGCCGGTTACCTGTCGCATCGATGCAAATAACCGATCCTGATTTAATTCGACCAATCGGGTGAACGCGGCGCGGTCACCCAGCAAGGCTTCATCGATCAGTTGGCTTTCGTCACTCACTCGGTTCTTTCGGACTAGGGGACACTCAGGCGATACGATGGAATTGGCGATCGAGTTCGCAAACTCGATCGTCTCGGTTGTCCCCAAAGTGGTACTTTCAAGTTTAGCCCGACCGCTTCTCTCTGTGGCGGTGATTCGTTCAGCGATCTCTTCGAGGCGGTAAATTGTCGAAAAGTGGTGGTGTCACGCACCCGTCGTGAAGGACTTTAGAAGTCGCAGGGCTTGTCGGCCACTCTCTGCTCTCGTGAGCGATGAAGGCGGTGGTGATTGTGGTTTCAGCCTTCCAGTTCCGGTCCATTGGCACGGAAGGTCCATCGGTGTGACGATTGGTAACCAAGCGATCGGCGTCGCTAGTTCAGATCGGCATCACCACAGCTACCGCTGAGATGGCGTTGCAAATAGGTTGCTCGTTCGACATTGCGGTCGGACGAGCCGAGCAGTCTTCCCTGTAGTTTTTGCAAATGGGCCGGTTGGGTGTGAATGAAGAGTTTATTGATGGTTCCGACGGGGAGATCATTGATCAGGCCGAGATTGACTCCCATGCGAACTTTCGAAAGATAATGCATCGTTTCTTCGCTGCTGATCTTTTTAGCGGTGCTCAGAATACCGAGCGCTCGGCTGACGTCATCATGCAGGTCTTGTTGCCCTTCCTTGATCAGGAAATTCCTCGCCTTGCGCTCGTACTCGATAATCCGCGGCACAACATCTTCTCCGACGAGGGAGACCAAATCTTCTTCTCGATGTCCTAACGTGATCTGGTTACTGACCTGGTAAAAATCACCCGTGTACTGCGAGCCCTCGCCATAAAGGCCTCGAACGGTCACGTTGATCCGTTGCATGCTCCGAAAGACTTTTTCAATCTGACGAGTGATCACCAAGCCGGGAAGGTGCAGCATCACACTGACTCTCAGTCCTGTGCCGACATTGGTCGGACAGGCAGTCAGGTAGCCGAATTGCGGGTGAAATGCATAGAAAATGGACCCTTCCAATTTGTCATCCAGTTCATCAACGCGTTCCCAAGCAGATTTCAAGTCGAGGCCGCTGCACATCACTTGGATTCGCAGGTGATCCTCCTCGTTGATCATCACGCTGTATTGTTCTCGAGGATCGACCGCGACCGCCCTGGATCCGTCAGCATCAGCGATTTCTCGGCTGATCAATTGGCGTTCGACAAGAAATTGACGATCGATTTCGGAGAGTTGTTCAATGTCGATGTATCGGATGTCCTTCCAGTCTTCGAGGGAATCCATTTTGGCTCGGACGGAGCGTTCGATACTTATGCGGTCTTCGTCACTACATCGACGGATAAACGGGAAGTCCG
>JAYZAR010000035.1:0-4934 GCA_036339635.1 Planctomycetota bacterium
GCTGCGTAGCCTTGACGATCGGTCGCACCAACGACCTGCCCACCTGGCGTTCCACCACCAGCAAACATGACGCTCATCGCATTAGACCAATGATCCCGGCCGACATCCTTATTGATCTTCGGCGTCCGCCCGAATTCACCCAAGGCAATCACAAGCGTCCTGTCGAGCATCCCCTGAGACTTGAGATCTTCGATCAACGCTGCAATCGTTGACTCGAACGGCGGCATCTTTTTCTCATACGATTCAAACAAATTACGATGATCATCCCAACCACCGTGATAAAGCGTCACAAATGGGACTCCTGCACTTACCAAGCGTCTTGCTAACAACGCACGTTGCCCGAAGGGATTCCGCCCGTAGGCGTTCCGGACATCACCCGGTTCTCGATGGATGTCAAAAGCAGCCTGAGCTTGCGGGCTACTAATGAGCTGCATACTCTGCGCAAAAAATTCATCACCTGCAACAACAGGATCGCCAGCGGCCGCATCAGTGATACGCATGAGGCGATCAACTTGAGCGCGAATCGCTTGTCGAGACTCAAACCTGCCCTCAGTCAACGCGTTTGGAATCGTGACATCACGAACTCGAAAACTGCTGCGGTTTGGATCATCGGGAACCACAAACGGCGCGTAGCGAGCACCGAGGAAGTTTGGACCGCCACTGCGCGACATACTTGGCATTGAGAAATAAGCAGGAATTCCTTCGGGTGCGCCAACTTCTTTAGACACGACGCTGCCAAGCGAGGGATGAAAACTTACAACCGCGCCGCAGCCGACCGGAATTCGCGGGGGTGCGCCGGTCATCATATAGTGATTGCCGGCGCCGTGATTTCCCTGATTGTGTCGAATCGAGCGGACAACTGCTAAATCGTTGGAAATGGAGGCTAGCCGCGGCAAGCATTGACTGAATTGAATTCCGGGCGTTTGCGTCGCAATGGGACCGAATTGACCACGAATTTCAGAGGGAGCGTCTGGTTTCGGATCAAACGTTTCGTAATGGCTCGGGCCGCCATCCATCCAGATCAAGATGCAGGCATCGGCCTGCTGCGGCTTCGGCGCGATCACGCCCTCCGATGCAGTTGCCCGCAAGGCCCCGGTTAAACCGCCCGCCAGCAATCCTCCGAGGCCAAGCATCAAACTATCACGACGGGAAACGCCTTCACAACGTCGAGCCTTCATGGTTTTCTCCATAGCACCAACGGAAAAAAGACTTTCGCATCAAACTTGGCCAACTGCTGCCGCCCATGGTGTGATGCAAAAACCAATGATTGAATTTTCAAATGTTCCACAGAACCGGTCTACACTAATTTTGAATCGTAAATTCGGGGGAATTCATCATGGCCCACATCAGATCCTCGATTGCCGTACGGCGGTTCTCTAAATTTTCGAGCAATTCGATTCCGTATTCTGATTCTGGCGTAGTGGGGATTCGTGAAAAAATCGCTAAGTAAATTTCGTCAATGACCTGAGCGGCTGTCATCTCACTTGCGGCTAGCCGCGCCGCCCGGCCTTGATCGCTGCGAATACGGCTATCGATATCAGGGGAATTCATCAGATGCAGAGATTGAGTGACAGTCGCATCAGGGGTGCGCTCGCTGGGAGGGTCCTGATTCTCATTGGGACGCCCAAAGGTATCCAAAAACATCGAATCGACTCGATGCGTCCATATTTGGCTGGCGCGAGATTCAGCTGGCATTGCTTGCATATTGGCAGCAACTTCCGTCACGTCCGCAACCGCGTCCATGAGCACCTCGGCACGCAAGCGGTGCCGGTAATGCCGTGAATAATTTACGCGATCGCTCGCATTGGTTTCGTTGGGCAACGACGAATGACTGTAGGTGCGAGAAAGAGTGATGGTCCGGATCAACCCTTTCAGATCGTATCCAGAGTCTCTGAACTCAGCGGCGAGAGCATCCAGCAGTTTTGGATTCGTCGGTGGATTTGTACTTCGTAGATCGTCCACAGGCTCCACGATGCCTCGGCCCATCAGGATTCCCCAGACCCGATTGACTTGCACTTGAGCGAAATAGTCATTCTCCTCGGATGTCATCCAGTTTGCCAAATCGTAGCGTGGGTCATCAGCCTCACTGACGTGCTCACCAAACAACGGCTTCGGATTCATCCTCTGTCCTGTCAGCGGATGCGATACGGTACCAGTCGTGCTGGTGAAGACAATCTCCTCGCCTCCGGAAATTGGTGGCGACAATCCTGTCCCTTTCCTGCCGACTTTCGCGAAGTGAGCCGCGAATTGATAAAAATCTTGCTGGCTCCAGCGTTCAAAGGGGTGATGGTGGCATTTTGCGCACTCCAACCTGACCCCGAGAAATAATTGGCTGACCAATGTTGCAACTTCATCGGGGCTGCGACGGTCACGGTAGAGTGTCGCGGCGCCGTTGTGCCAAGTGCTTCCCTTGGCAGTGATCAATTTCCGCACCATCACATCGTACGGGACATTATCGCGGAATTGTTCACGGATCCAATTATCGTAATTCAGCACCGCCTTGATCCCAACGCGGTAAGGATTGGGCCGCAACAGGTCCGCCCAATAACCGGCCCAGTGATCTGCGTACTCAGGTCGATCAAGCAACCGTTCAACTAAATTCGCACGTTTGTCTGCGCCCGTCGCATTGAGAAACTCCCTGGCCTCTTCTGGACTGGGCAACCGCCCGATGATGTCGGTGTAACTTCGACGCAAAAATGTTGCATCATCAATCGGGTCAGAAGGCAACAGTGATAACTTCTGCAGTTTCGCGTAGACGTGCTCGTCAATGAAGTTTGATCTTGGTAGCTCCAAATATCGCGCCGTGGGCAAACTGTTTGGTTGAGGGATGGAAACATTCGCCACACAAATGTGGTTCATATACCGAGCCATCACTGCCGTCTCGCCGGGCAAGGGGCCCGCCGTCATCTCCCCCGCAGGATCGACGCTGACCACGCTTGCCTCATTGGATAGATAGGTCGCCAACCTTGTAACGTCACGCGTGCTGCCATCATCGTAATGAGCTGTAACTTGCAAGCGAGCTTTTTCACTTGGCTTCAGCGAAAAATCAGTCGTACTCAAGGCCACAGATTGCAGCAATGGCTCACCCTCAATGTGGCGTGGCGCAGCTTCTGCAATCCAGTTCAATAACGTTTCATAATCGGAGGAACCGATCTCGATTTGTTGACCGCCACCGTGTGGGACCTGAGCGGTTGCCTTTCGCAGTAACAAGCTATCACTCGGCGAAGCGGGGAAAAGACGACGGCCCCGGGACTCCCGCACGAGTGAGTTAAAATCGAAATCTGGATCAAAAGCGAGCAGCGAAAGCTGGAATCCATTCTGCCCCCGTTGTTTGCCGTGACACGCACCGGAATTGCAACCGTGTGCCGTCAATACAGGAAGCACATCGAGTTCAAAACTCACCGTCCCCGCCTCGGTTGCTGGGCCGAGCCAGCCACCAAGCAACAGGGCGACGCAAATCGCAACAAGGCGCGATAGAAAGGGCATCAGAGGACGCAGGTTGGAGGGAGAATCAGCAATGCACCAGTTTAGCCAGTTTGGCAAGAGAATGCGCCATCTGAATTTACCAGCAAAAAAGCGGGCTCGGTCGCGAAAGGCGGTTCAAATGCGTTGATTTGGGCGTCTCCCGAAAAAAGCGTTCCGATGTTGAGTTCAGGCAGGTCGACCGCCAACCTGGCGGGAGCTTCCCAGCTCACTGGATTCGGTCAGCCTGCAAAAACTGGACCTTCAATCAGCCATAAATTCGGAGCGAGATTTCAAAATCTCGGGTGTGGCGGCTTTGCCATCGTTCATGCCACTTTCGAGCGAAGTCTCGGTTTCGAGTTTGCTCTGAGCCTCTGCTTTTTCAAGCTCTTCCTCAGCAAGCTTCTTTCGCAATTTGTACAGCCGTCGCCTTAACTGCTTGGCCTGCGTTTCCACTTCATCAAGCTTGGCCTGCATCCGCTCGATAGCGCGTTCGGTGTTATTTGTTAGCAGTCGCTCAACCGAGTCAAGCACAAACAATGCCCGCAAGGCTTTGATGGAGGTACCGCGTAGCCGGTAAACCCGCGCCAGTTTTATGACCTGCTGTACACGCATGACACGCAAGAAACGCAGGAAGGAAACCAAGGGCAACAAAATAATCACAAGGTCGACCCAATGGGTTCGGCAGTAATCCACTTTCTTTTTCGCAACAGCAACCATCAAAATAAACTCGGCCGCAAAAGCAAACCAAATCACGCCGGTGCTGATGTGCAGCAACACACGCAGCCAGCTGTACTCTGCGACTTGAACCTTCATGAAAAACTCGATCACAAAGACTGGCAAAATCAGCAAAGCGATCAGAATCATCGGGACACTGAGTTTCTTTGCCAGCCGACGCCGTAGCCGTTTGTTGGGGCTCCGCCAACCGAGGCCGGGCAACCACAAGCGGTCGTGCATCTCATAGCTATGTGCGCACAGTCGCAAAGATGGCATGACGCAAAACAGCAAGCTAAAGAAGTGATACTTCTTGGTTTCAGCAGTCCAGGGACGCGTCATCCAATGAAACGAGGATTCCGCGATCGTGATCGGCCAGACAATTAAAATCAACGTGATCGCGAGATTCTGGAACCAACCACCGGAAATATCATTCGCAGCAATCGCCAAGCGGATTTGCTCTGCTTCCGATGCGTCAGGCCGAATCGCCAGCCTCGCGTTTTCGCTAAAGTTCGGGACATCAAACCACGTTACAACAAGAATGGCCTGGCTAATCAGAAATACGATGGACAGCCCGAACATGATCGGTGCCGTCAGCTGCGCGAAAGAACGAAGAAATTGAAGTCGGTCAACGTACATGATGATTCAGGCAGCATATCGCCTCTCTGAGGGCGCGCGGCACCAGCGAAATTGACCCGATTCGGCGCAAAACCAAAACCGAATACCAACCCACTACTTGACGCTTTGCAGACCTCTTA
>JAYZAR010000036.1:0-8237 GCA_036339635.1 Planctomycetota bacterium
CATCACTGATTGCCGCCAATGAATCAATTGGGACCTGAAACCACTTTCACGCGGATCAGTCGCGCAGCAGAGCCACGCGATTGAAGGTTCCCGCCCGGCTGGTTGAGATGGACCGGTTCATTGAGATGGACCGGCTCGTAAAATCACGCCGTGACCACTGGTCAAAATCACACCGTCGCACCTCAGCTTCACGCGACGTCGCTCGATAACTCGCGTCGCTACCGGGTTAACTCGTTCTGCTAATTCGTTTCGCTATTTTCTTCTGCCTGATATAGCGGCATGTGCCGGTAGTAGACTTCCAAGCAAAACAAGGACAAGCAAGTCGTATAGAGTCGACCATGATTGCGTCCCCAGCGATCCATCTGCGGTGGCCAGCTACCACTTTCACGACCACCAACCACCTGGGCTTTGGGCAATTCCACCTTCATGGAATCGTTCCATTTTCGCCAGGCTGGCCCACCAAAGTGATGCAGTACTTGCGTGGCGTAATACCAGTAATAGACGTCTCGATCGGCCAGCGTGAAGGGAGCATCCAAAAGCAAGGCATCGATCCCGCGCCGAAGCGGCGGATGTTCGCGTTTCCAGCTAATGTATTGCCGGCACAGCAATCCCTCCGCCGTCATGGCTGGGCTCGCGCCACTGTTAATCTGGTAGCCGTAGGCCGCGCCGTCATAAGACTGCGCGCCGTCCAGATACTCGTCGACTTTGGTCAACACAGAAACGTTGACTTCGAGTCCAGCAGAACGCCCTGATTCGAGTGCCATTACATACCACCCGGTGATCGATGTATCGGAGTCAACATTTGGCTCGTACCGCCATCCGCCCTGTGGTGACTGAGCGTCCTCGGCAAAGTCGATTGCTAGCTGAGCCGGGCCACGGAGCCAGGAATCTTTTGTCATTCCGTAGAGTTCGCACAGCGCGATGGTCGCCTGTGCCTGGGCATACATTTTTTCATGCCCGCGTGCTGCCTTCGCCATGAAACCGCTGCGTTCTTGAAGCTTCAGCAGATGCTTGACTCCCTTCTCAACCTCGTTGCGGTACTCTCCCTTGATGTGTGTATTGCCGTCTCCCAGGAAGGCAAGTAGCGCCATTGCCGTGGCGGCGCACTCGTTTTCGCTGATCGCCCCATCGTCGTAGGGTCCTCGCATGCTCCAGCTGCCATTTTTCTGTTGATTGCGTTTTAGCCAAGCGAGCCCTCTTGCGACGGCGTCTTGTGTTTCGGCCGTTCCACCATAGATCGCCAGCAGCGCTTTCTTCATCGCTCCGCTTCGACCATCGAACATCGGACGAACGGCGGCCAGATTGGGGCCGGCACCAAACTCCATCGGCGAGATTTCTTCGGCGTCGTTGAGTTCAACGGAATCGAAGATCGAAGCCATATCAACTTCGACTTCCGATTCTTCCATCAATTCGCTGTCGTTGATGGCGTCGTCGGTCGAAATCGAAAACTCGGCGAGTTCCGCCGGAACTTCACGGTCGCTTTGGCCGATGCTCAGCATCACCGAACCAAGACCTGCTCCAACGGGTGTGCTGATCAACGCGAGGACGAGCAACAGAACGAGATGGACCACCATGCTGACCAACCAGGGTGGCGCTTCGCGGGTGACACGATCGGACGCCCACTCTTCCTCTTCTTGCCCATTCTCATCGGTGGGGGCCGCTGGACTGTTTGCTGCCTTGGTTTTGACGTTCGCTGTTTCGCCACGCCACCGCAGACCCTTCGCAGAACCGACGCCGTTGGCTGCCCCCCGTGCAGCGACACCCATTCTGGCGTTACTTGGCACCGGTCTTCCTTGGATTGGTCTCGCTGACTCCGGCGCTGGGCGTACCGGCGGCAAAGAGGAGCGAACCGGTGGAGGGGGTGGAACAGGCGGCAACGACGAACCGGCAGCATCCCCTTTCGAAGGTGGCGGGGGCGGTACAGCCGCCGGCGCTTGACCATCGCCGGTTCGCGGGGAAATCGATCCGGAGGGTTGGTTGCCGGCGGAGTCGTGTTGGAGATCAGCTTGGGACATCAGGCAATACGCTCGCGATCAGTAATCAGCGTTCAAAAGCCACGAGTTGATCGACTAGCCGTTGTTTGAATGGAGAAAAGATTGAGTCGTTAGATAGATAATCGATGACGCGACGGCCTTTAAGGCCCACCGGCACACGGCTAGTGTGACCTCTACAGGATAGAGGAGTTGGCGGGCGAATGCGAATGGAATTCCGAGTCTGCAGCCAGCGGGGTTCTTGAAAGCTCGTAAAAAAGGCCCAACCGGCCCAAAGCAACCATTCGCTGGAGGGAGCGAAATTCGTAGGCGAGTGCCGGTTGACACATCGATCGTGATTGTTGATAACCTCGCTGCGGGATGGAGCAGCCCGGTAGCTCGCGAGGCTCATAACCTCGAGGTCGTCGGTTCGAATCCGGCTCCCGCAACTTCAACCCCACGGTAGCGAAACAACGCGACCGTGGGGTTTTTTCATGCGATGGCGGAGAGATAGAGCCGCTTATTCCCCGGTTTTCAAATGGTTTGCGACAAAGGTTGCGTGTGAAGAGTCTCTCTCCGGACGCCGCGTGCGACCCGGTAGATGCAAACGTTCGGGCCTTCGACACCCCTGTTCCACCCCAAAACCTCCGCCGTCTCTCTGTCTCACTACGTCCGGGTTATCAGGGGTTTGGCTTCGCTCTTTCGGTCCCAAACGCCCAGGGTTGGCTTCGGAGTAGGGAACTCAACGCGAAAATTTTGTCGATTGCTCGCACGCCCACCCACACGTGCCACGAACCGAGACAGGTCGTTATCCCGCTAGGTACCAAACTCACGTCAATTTGTGCGCATCGTCTGTCCCGGACCTCCTTTTCGCAACTTAATCCCGATGGAGTTCTCGATCTCGGCAGCCCACCCAAGATGCACATCCCAAGCTACTTGAGGTGCACGAATTAAGCATGAATTGGATGGGATTCAAACGCTTGCAAAGTAATCGGTGGTCTTTGTGCCTGTCCCCCTTGGCTTCTTGGCTTTTCTTGAGCCCACGGGCTCATTACATGTGCTTGCATCAAAAACTCACGGCAAAAAGTTGACGGGACGTCACTGTGTGGCCACCGACGAACGACGAATAATTTGTCTCAACAGGGCCATCTCAAATGGTCAAAAAACTATTGATTTTCAGGATACCCCAGCTTGACATCGGAATTTCAACAAGCTCTAGTCCCGAGTAGAAAAATAGAGTGCTTACGCAACATGGGATGTCATTCAGTATGTCAGGGAATTTTGGTAATCTTCACTATTTTTCGGCGACCTTGTTAGTTGCATTAACGGCGGCTTCAGCGAACGGTGGTGTTGTCTCGTCATCCGCTCCTGACACGTTCCTCGGGGCTGTAGGAACTGCTAGTATCCAGCAATTTTTCGCGACTGGTTCCGCGGGAGAAGAGGTCAGCGCGATGACACTGACACCAACTTTGGAGCAAAGCGGTGTTGTCAATGGCGGCTTTGTGCCCCTTATCGACGTGATCAATTTCGGGCCATCGGACTTCCTGCTAGAAGTTGCTCGCATCGATCCCGACCCATCGGACAGGCTTTTGTCGTTGGAAATTACGCTTGCCACGGGTTCGAACAGCTCGTTGTACGACGCATTGAATCCAGAGACAAAAAACGATACCCCAGACGGGTTCGCGGTCGATACATTCGTTTTGCAAGTTGGTAATCCAGGTTTGTTTCAGTTTCCTGAAACTGGTTCGGGTATTGATCTTCCAAATGAATTGAGTGCGGTTACTGGGTCAGTAACCTACACCGAGTTAAATAATTCGGAGGAGACCAGCCAGATTGAATTTGAAGTCCAACTGTATCCCACTCTTGAGAATGAATTCTGGATGACATTCACCACACCCATCGACCGGATTCTTGACGCGAAGCAGTTGCAATTGAATTTGAACGTTGAAACTGTGCCAGAACCGGGCACACTCGCTTCCTTTGGTTCGATTTTCGTTATCGGATGCTTTGGTATTCGACGGCGAAATGGCAAGGCGAAGAAACGTTCGGCTTCCAATTCGCAGTGATCATCTCTTGTTCGCGGTTTTGGTCCCAATCCCCCCAGGGTTGGCTTCGGAGCAGGGAAGGCAACGCGAAATCCTGTGGGCATTCAATCGCTCGCCCACCAATAAGCGCTTCTCCTCCCCGTCCTAAGGCACCTTGGTCTCGGCTCCGCCAGTCACGACCTGCGGGCGTACGGACAAGAGGCTCCAATCGATACTGGTTACGGCTCCGCCTTCTGTTCGGACGGATCACAGGCTACTCGGAAACCGGTGTTGATGTTTTTGAGAGACGGTCGGGCTTGAAAGCTTGTTGTCGACCGGCAGAACTCAGCTCTGCTGCTCCAACTTCCGCCACGGAGCACGCGGTACGAGCCCGAAGCTAAACCAGACGGATCCATCAATGGGCCATCAGGGTAGTTTCGTCCCCAAATATCCGAACACCACTCCCGCACGTTGCCATGCATGTCGTACAGGCCCCAAGGGTTAGCTCGCTTCTGCCCGACGGGGTGCGTCTGCTGCCCTGAATTCAGACTGTACCAAGCCGAGCCACGCAGAGATCCATTTTTGGGCAAAGCTGTATTCCGTCGTTGTTCCGCCACGGCACGCGTATTCCCACTCCGCCTCGGTCGGTAAGCGATCAACGCGCCCAACGGCTTGCTCCTCCGGTAATAACGATAGTCTCCGGAAGAATTCCACCGCATCATTCCAACTCACCTGCTAAACGGGATTCGTGAAACCCTTGAATCTGCTCGGATTCGTCCACATCACACGCTCGTATTGCTCCTGATTTACTTCGTAAACACCTAACTCATAAAGCTTGGTTAACGTCACATGATGGGCATCCGAATCCTCACCCATCGTAAACTTACCGCCTGGAATCAGCTTCAATTTCATCCCGATTGAGTTCGTGCGAGCCGGAAGTTTTGCGATCACTGACGCGAGAATCGGTGGTCTTTGTGCCTGTCCCCTTTGGTTCCCCTGTCCCCTTTGGCCTCCCCTCGGCCTTTCGCCTGAGAACACCCTTGAATCACTTAGAGGATTGTTCCGGGGATTACACCCCAGTGCCACATTGGTCGCTACAGAGGTAATTAGGGCTTTGGATCCACCACGTTTAGAAGTGACTTCAACTTTGCCTCAATGAGTGGCTCACATCCCTCAGCGACCCATCTCCAACCGTGGTCGAATCCCTCCCGGAAGGCGTCCTCAGTAGGAATGTAACCTGTCCAGCATTCCCCAAAGCCAATGGCAATCACAGGATTTGGCTCACCAAACGACTGTGCCATTAATTGGTACCGGATAAAAGATTCACCCGGAAATAGGACCATCTTTACCCCACCGCATTCAAAGCAAGGAAGGTCGATAGGCTCGCCACGCTCGACGCGATCAAGAGAACTCAAACCCATTGCTGCAATGATTCGGTTCTCGACAGATTGGCTAACGTTAGCCAACTCCTTTAGCATCGCTTCTCTAGTAAAAGATTCGCCGCCATGAAATGGCAGTGTTAGTTTCTCACAACTAAATTTGCAGTTCGACGGATTTAGCGCACGACGTGACTCTTTCTCTTGTGCCTTCTCAAAGCCAGATTTCATCGCTACATAAAGCCGATCCGCCAGAACGGCTCGCATTGCAGGTGCGCCATCGTTGTACTTACCGGCAGTCACATCACCGCTGCATCCCGTTAAATAGATCTGCTTGACCCCAGATGTTTCCTGCTGAAGTCGTCTTCGTGCAATCGCGACAAAATCTCCACTGACTGCCCCGTCTCCATAGTGGGACATCGGATGAGTGGCATAACAGGAGACTGCTGCAACCGGCATTTCGTGATCGAAGAAAACAAGAGTCTTAAGGTAGGGGTCGATTTCCCCCTCATCCGCTTTAGCCTCAATGGAACCAGGATCCATCCGACTGTACCGATTGAATGCAACTCTGCCATCGGCATACTGAATACGTCGATTGGATGCAATTTTTTCGACCAAGGCATCCGCGTAACCAATATGAGTCAAAGGCCGTTCATCTTTTGATGAACGCTTCATTGCCTGCACAAGCTCATCCAAACAGCTTTGGTGGAAGTCGGGATCGTAGAGCTCTTTTTGTAAGCCCTGAGAATCCAAATAGACTTGCGCACCCGCATCGATTACCGGTGCATCGTGTTGATGCAGAGAGCAAACCAGCACTCGTTCAATCGACGTCTCCGCCGCCTGCGCGAGAGTTCTGCGCCATTGCTGATAGGAGTCATTACGCACCTCACACCAATCTAAAGCCACAAGAACGATGGCTGGCTCTGGGCCTTTGATGAGGAGTCCATGTGCCTGAAGAGGGTCATCGACCCGATTGGCTTTTACTTTCAAGACCCCCATACACCGATGCCCGAGGGGAATCGTAATGTCGGATGAAAAAGTCGAAATCGACCAAGATTCACCCGCCAAAGTGTGCCCGAGCATGACTGAATGTAACAAACAATAACCGACGATCAGCAAATATCGTCGCCCATGAGGACTAAGTCCCCAAGTGGAGCAGGCCCGGTTCACCGAGGAAATAAGTTCCATACCCAATACCATCGTGAACTCCCTTGGTTGAACGCAATTCGATAACAAATGCTAACGGGTGTTCTACACCAAATATTCTTCAATCGCTAAATGATATTGGCTAGTGAGTCTAATAATCCTCCAGGCTTCCGTCACCGATCACAAAAGGGAAAAGGGAGTGAAAAGGGAAGAGTGAAAAGGGGACAGGCATAAACTGCTTCGCCTGAATTGTAGTCAAATCACTTTGTGCCCAAGGCAAATCACTTTGTGCCCGTCCCAAGTTCGCCCCCACGATGCTAATCTCACCCTAGCTCCTCGTAATATGGGGACCGAATCGCTTCCGTTTCATGAGCCCTGGCAAAGGGCGCGTTAAATCATTGCCGAAGCGTGCGGCCCAGCCAGTACGCTGTGTCAAACTTGATTTCTTTCGGCACTAGCCTAACTGCAGAATCCGATAGGTTTGCATCGAATCCTCAGTAGCGGACATCCTTCCCGTCATTGACCTGTACCGGTTCCATCAGCTCAAAGGATTCCAGATCCGATCTGTGAATCATCCGGGATGCGAGGGGAAACACCAATTTATTCTGTATTCGCAACAACTGGTCAGTTGCAACAAAAACGGTACGTCCAAACAGAAGCCACAGAATCAGCCGGACGAAATCGATTACAAATTCAACGCACGCTATCAGCAGCAGAGCAGCCAGCCAGACATGCATGGGCGTTTCAGGGATTCTCCCTATATTTCTAAGCACGAACCTCACAATCGCGAGCTGAACGAGGACGACAATACCGAAGGTCAGTGCTCGCCTGCTAAAAGCTTTCACGTTGTCGCGTGGCTTGCCACGACTCGAGCGAGGCTGCTTCGCTATGGACTCTTGTTTGGCCACGATCGCGAAAATGATGGTAATGACGATACCCAGCAACGCCTCTCAGTGCGGAAATGGCGACGCTCGAAGCTGTTCGATGTTTGTGGACGCATCATAAAGAGGCCGTCCGCCAAAGGCTGTTGCAAAAAACAGGTAGATCACGGTCACCGCCACTTTTTGCACAGTTTCAAATGAGGGTAGGTGATGGATGACGAACTCCCACGACGAAACAGACGAAATCAACTGTCAATCGGGTGGAGGATGCTTCTCGCGAATAGCTGTCACGGCGAGTTTTGATCGAGAGGCGGATTGCTGACTGGAGTCAACTGCCTCAAGCAGGTCGGATAATGTGCCCCGCAAACAGTCTGCATCCCCTGCTGACACCGAGCCTGTGAGTGGTACTGCTGACTCTTCGCTCATTTGTGCTGAAAGATGAGCCATGACACAACCGTCAGGCGATACAGAAAGATTATTAATATCCAGCGGCCTGCAGAAGAATTCATCGTCGTTCACTTTGACGATTTGTTACTGCGAAAACTCGTTCTTAATGGGAGTGACCTTGAGCTGCCAAGGCAAGGATGCGAGTCGTCCCTCGACGAGATGAGACGGCTACTTGATCATCGGCTTCTTCTTCCGCAAGGCCTCCTGACTGGCATTACGGTATGCTCCCGAAAACTGCACGGATTCATGATGAAGCTGTACTGAAACGTCGGTATTTACCGGAGGTGAAAGGACTTTAATGGAAATTCATTTCATGGTCACCTTTCATTACCGTGCCGCAATCGCCCAGAGGGCGATGATAAGCTATTCATTGACCCTCGGTGCCGAACGCAC
>JAYZAR010000037.1:0-19278 GCA_036339635.1 Planctomycetota bacterium
GGGAATGAATCTTCGGGCATCTTTTCGCTTGCTGTGCCCGCTTCACGCACGATCGTCGTGGTTGGGGGTGATTACAAACGGCCCGAAGAAGCGAGTCACAATATCGCCAGATCCACAGATGGGGGCGAGACTTGGATCGGAGCCGGTTCGGTGCAAATGCCGCACAAAGCCTGTGTCCGTGTGCTCGGTCAAGGGCGTCTGTTGGCCTGCGGTCGTACCGGAGTTGCCCTGTCCGCCGATGCGGGAGCATCATGGAAAACGATCAGCACAGACGGCTACTACGCTTGTGCGATTGATCGCGAGTCAGGAACCGGTTTTCTTGCTGGCGCGGAGGGGCGTGTCGCGCGGATTCAATGGGGTACGTTGACCTCCAAGTAGCAGCGAATTGTTTTGTTCCGATGTAGCCTTGCGATCGCATCTAAATTCGCGATTATGCTCTGCACATAAAGGGGGTGAGCAGGCTGAGGATGGGCCTGTTTCACTAAAACTGCCTTTATTCTTGGCGGCAGAGGGTGATTGGAATTCGAGAATTTGATTTGGTTTGCTAGGATCCAAAATGAAATTTCGAGGTGGAATGCAGGTGTTTCAGGATTCGGACGCGGACGTGAAATGAATGACAAATCAACGAATCTCGATACACCTGTGAATGAGGCTTCAGGTTTATCGCTTGGTTCGCAAGCTAAGAAGGCTAGTGATCAGTCGCTGCCTCTGCAAAATTGCGTTTTTCAATTCGTGATGAGTGGCCGATCTTGGTTGTCGCATGAGGAGCAGTGATTTAGCGAGGAAACCTCTCACGCGGACAATCACTTCTCACCTGAAATCGCTTCTGCGATATTGCGTGAATGGTCTCGTACACGCGAGTAAGCGTTCAGTGTGGCGAGGTAAGCGACGCTCACCTGAGGTGCGATTGAGTTTGTCGAAAGGTCGTCCAGGTGTTGTCGACGCAACTGTTCGATCTGTTTTTTTAGGCGATCCGATCTGGCGGTGGTTTGTGTCAGCACAGTGCGATTGTCCTGGGCAAGCCCGAGATTGATTTCCTTGAGGTACTCGGCCATCTGGCGATTGAGTTGAACAAGTCCTTTTTGTTGATCAGGCGTGAATCGGTGCCCGTCTCGTCGCAGCTTGTGGTCGAACTTATCAAGGTCGGCGATGTAGTTGCTAATCGACTCGTATTCGTCGGCCATGCTCAGTTGTCGCCGCGCGTCATCGGCTGCTGAGTGGGGAACGCTACCGGACAGCAGCCTAGTCACAAATTCTGCGATTTCGTTCTGCATCGAATCGAGTACTTGTTCGCGTCGCCTGAGACGATCGGCCAAGGAATGGTCTGGTTCGTCTTGTTGAAGCAGTTCGTTCAACCAGTCCAGCATTTTTTCGCAGCCATCACCCATCTTTTCGATCTCTTTGCGGGATTGCTCGATGGCCAATACCGGCGTTTCGAGAATCCGAACATCAAGATCGGTCAACAAGGGTTTTTCCTTGGAATCCTTGGAGGGAACCAGCCAGTTTAGTAGGCGGACAAACCCAAACATAAAGGGAAAGAAAATGATCGTATTGGCGATGTTGAAAATCGTGTGCGTCGCAGCGATCGCCGTACCCGTGTTCTTGTAGACGGTTGCTCCCTCGTCTATGAACGCTTGATCGATGCTACCCTCGACCATCCAGGTAGTGACGCTCCATTCGATCAGATCGATGTACCAAGCGAATAGAAGGGTGATCCAGAAGACGCCGACCAAATTGAAAATGACGTGAAAATAAGCTGCCCGGCGGGCATTGGTGGTTGCCCCCAGGGACGCGAGAAATGCGGTAATCGTGGTGCCAATGTTTTCACCTAACACCAGTGCAGCGGCTGTCTCATAGGGAATCACGCCTGTATATGCCAGCGAAAGAGTGATCCCCAAAGTGGCTGAGGAGGACTGAACCAGCGTCGTTAACACGCAACCGACCAGAGCGCACTTCAATACTCCCAAGTAGGAGTCCGCTCGGAAGATCTGAAACCATGATTCAAAATTCGGATTGTTTGCGATGATCTTACAAGCGTCCTTCATCAGCTCGAGGCCGAAAAAAATCATCCCGATTCCCATGATGGACATGGCCCAAAATCGCCAGCGATCTCCTTTTGAAAACAGATAGACGAATGCAGCTCCGCCTAGTATCGGCAGACCGTATTTGCCGATCTTCAGAACCAGGATCCACCCGGTGATCGTCGTACCAATGTTGGCACCCATGATCACACCGATCGCCTGCGTTAGTTGCATCACGCCACTGTTCACCAAGCCGACCACCATGACGGTCGTGATCGAACTGGATTGAACGACACAGGTGACGAGCACTCCACAAAGGATGGCCAGGATTCGGTGATTCGTGACCGCCTTGACGATGCGTCGGAGGCTGTTTCCGGCAACGGCCTGCATCCCTTCGGACATATTTTTCATGCCGAGCAGGAAAATGCCAAGGCCACCGACCAATTCAAAAACCAGTTGGGCAAGGGCGGGGAGATCCAAGTTATTACCGCCTCGTAAATTGCAAGGGGACAAACGATCAAGGTCTGGGAGCTTACTCTGCTGTTACAGCAAAACAAGGTTTCCAAACAGTTTCACTAGTCAGGAGATCTTATCACCAATGGGAGCGATCTACGCTGTGGAATCAGAGCTGGTTTCCTAGCGATGTTACAGGTATCGCCAGCTGGTGAAGCATTTTCAGCGTTTCTGAAGCGTGAAATTGAAAATTGAAATAAGTTCGTTATCCACTTGGAAATCGAGTGAGTTCGTCGTGTTGAAGGATTCGACCGTTTTAGTCGGCTGGCAACATGCGGCACTCAATGACCTGAATGGGAAGAGCTTTTGCGTCTAGGATTCTCGTCTGGTAGTCGGTCGCCGTAGATGCAGACGCAAAGGATTCCACCAGCGACCTACTGCTTCGTTTTTACTCTCCCATTCAGGAGCGAGAAAAATGGCTAGGTCGCAAGATTCTGTGGCTGGAATCAAGCTGTCCGAACACCTCGGACAGCATGGTAGTTGCCTGGGCAAGCAAGGATCAGGACTCTCCCACGCCGCCTTTTAATGCGGGAGTGAAGCTGAATCAGCCGCGATGCTTGTGGAGGTGACGGGGTCGTCTGAGATCAACAGGTTTTGCCGCAATGCAGAGAGAGTAAAAACCATCGCCTCGAAAACCGTCGATTTATGGCTACGGAATCCCCAATAGGGGAGGTTTTTTGCTGCGAGCATCAAAAAGTGAGGGTGCAGGGACTCGAACCCTGGACCAACGGATTAAAAGTCCGTTGCTCTACCGACTGAGCTACACCCTCGGATGGCTTTCGCCACCGAAACCGACCGATTGTCATGCGGATGATGAAATTCGGAAGGTTGTTTCATGACAGCGGAGCGGACAGGATTCGAACCTGCGGAACCGGTTTCCCGGTTCACCGATTTAGCAAACCGGCGCTTTCGACCACTCAGCCACCGCTCCTGGTCAATTTTCGATGATTGTGTTTGATCGTCGGCAATCACGCAACCCTTGCTTTGGGAAGACTGGTTTTTGATCGCAGATGTTCACTGCTGGTGAGTGTCTTGGTTCTTAATTTAACGGTTCGGTCGGGGATTTTGGTTTGTTGAGAGAGGGATATCGGTTTGCGGCGGGTATGATGTGAAAACCTTCGATTTGATTGGGGATCTGATTGCATGGAATCCGAAAACCCGGCCCTTTTGACGCATGTCAGCCGACGGGCGATGGCTACCGAATTCGTGGTTATCCTGCCGGCAGCACATGCAGACGCGGTCGAAGTCGCTGTTTCCGCGTTAGAGTTATTGGATTCCATCGAGCAATCCTTGACCATCTATCGGCCCGACAGCGAGATTTCTCGAGTTAACCGGATGGCGTTTACCGAACCGGTGCCGGTCAGCGATGCCACTTTTCAGCTCATGCAAAGGGCGATTCGGTGGAGTCAACGAACTAATGGTGGTTTCGATGTCACAGCGGGACCACTGGTCGAAGCGTGGGGATTTACTACCCGCAGTGGTAGGAAACCGACCGAGCAGGCGATCGAGCAGGCGCGGCAGCGAGTCGGGTACGAAAAGATCGAGTTGTCGGAACCAGACCATTCGATCCGTTTTACCGCAGAGGGGATGTCGATCAATTTGGGGGCGATCGGAAAAGGGGATGCTCTGGACCAAGTTGCCGCGCGACTGCACCGTGATGGCCTCCATGATTTCCTCATCCACGGCGGAAACAGCAGTATTATCGCGGCTGGGGATCAAGTCGTGGGGAGCGAGCAGGGTTGGCCTGTGGGAGTGGCTCATCCGACCAAGCCGAGGCATCGATTGGCCGGGATCATGCTGCGGAATCAAGCGATTGCGACTAGCGGTTCAGGCAAGCAGTTTTTTCATCACCGCGGTCGTCGATATGGGCATGTCATCGATCCGCGGACGGGGTACCCGGCCGGAGATTTGTTGTCCTTGACGGTTTTGATGGAACGGGCCTCCGATGCGGATGCGTGTGCAACCGGCTTATTCGTCGAGGGTTCCGAGCGAACCGAGAATTTTACGGTGGATGAAGTCTTGCTCCCTTTGGTTCGCGTTCGGGCTGGCCTCCGCCAGGACTCGGTATCGATGGATTGGCAAGGCGAAATTCATTGGGTGGAGATACCTGATGACGATGTTTCACGGTGATTATGGCACGGTCATGCCCGCAAACTCTGATCTGGACGCACGGTCGCGATGAAGGCTACAAGCGTCCGGCAGACTGCCGCTATCTCACAGTGGAGTTGTTTACTCTGCATTTGCTTTCCACGAATCCTGGCTAACCATGAACGTGAACTTTTTTGAGTGGCTTCGTGACGGAGTTCGTCAATCTGTGTTGCTGGGTGTTAGCGACGCAATCGAAGAAATTGGGGCACCGGCGGACGCTGACAAACTTCACCCCAACGTCGCTGCCATCTTGACCAATGACAAACCGAAACCAAAATCCTCTCGCGGTGGAGGCCGAAAACGCCTTGGCAAGTCATTGAAAGAAATGGACACGTCAGCTTCGTGATCGATCATGCGAGCGTGACACTTCATTTGTCGCCGTCATCTTGATGAGAGCGTCATTCGCAGGCTGTTTATTTTGCTCCATCTATTGATGGAGCGACCCGCTTCCACAAGACTACGGGGTTTCAATACAGATTTGTCGCGATAGGTATTTTTCTTAAGACCCGAGCGTGTTCGGTAGTTTTGTCGTGACTGTCGTCCCTTGACCGGGCTGGGAATCGATATCGGTCGTTCCACCGACTAATCTTGCTCGGGCACGCATGGAACGAATCCCGAACCGATCTTGGGCGACCCGGTCGAATTTAAATCCGCAGCCATTGTCCTTTACCGTTAGGATCATTTCTGTATCGCATGCCTGAGCCTTGATCCAAACGTCTTCTGCTTTGCCATGTGCAACCGCATTACGCACCGCTTCCACCACGATTCGGTAGGCCGTCAGTGAGACATCGGTGGAGGCATTTTGGGCGGTTGCTGCCACATCCCAATGCAATCGCGTCGCTGTTTCGGCCAGCGAGCGGGAAAGTGAATCCTCGGCCGCTTTGGGCCATGGAACGCCCGACAGTTCGGGCGGGTAGATATTGGTTAGCGTCTGCCGGGTGACCTGCATTGCTTGGGCCAACCAGTTAACGATCTGTTCCAAACGTGCCCGCTGCTCTTCGCTCAGGCTGTCGTTTCGCTGCAAGCTGGCCGTTGCTGCCGAAGCAGCGAAGATCAGCGGCAACACACCGTCATGAATTTCCGAGCCAATTTGGGCACGCTCGATTTCAACCAGCTCAACGAGAGGCCCCGCGATGTTCGTTTGCCGGAGTGAATCATCTGGTCCGGGAGGGGTCAACCGCCAAACCAGCCTTTCTTGTCAAAACTTGCAATCGCTTTGTCTTCCCCTTCTTGGATGTCGAACAGCTTATTTAGCTTCGTGATCTTGAAAACTTCCAAAACGTTGGGTGAAACGTCACTAAATTTCAACGCGATTCCTTGGGCCTTGCACGTCTTATTAAGCATGACCAATTTGGTAATCATCGCTGACGACATGAAGGAGACACCACTGAAGTTGAGTAGCAGCTTCTTGTGCGCTGCGAGTGATATCGACTCCTGTAATTCTTTGCCGACTTGGGCAATTCGTTGACTGTCTAGGATCTTGGTGTCGGTGAACCCTACTACCAGGATTTCACCCTTGGTTTGTGTCGTGATTGCCGCCATCAGCATCTATTCCAGTGGAAACGAGGGACTCGAAGAGCTCTACCCAAGAGAGTATCAGCCGCCGGCGTTTAAGGCAATTACCAGACAGATGATCGCCTAGGGATCAAGTTGGTCGAGTTGATCCAAGAGTTCATCCAAATCGATCGCTTCCGATTTTTTCTGTGTTTCAGACTTGTCAGCGGTTTTCGATTTCGACAAGGCAGGGGTTTGGGGTACGGGGTTTCTGGGGTTAGGTTGAAAGGGTAGAGAGGAACTCGAGGCCGTTGGACGTTGCCGAGGCGGAGCTAGGCCCATCGCGACCGTCTTGACTTGTCGATGATCTCGCAATTGGATCAATGCTGAGACCAAAGTTGAAGCATCGGAGACTTGGCTCAAATCGAAGGAATAAATGCGTCGCCCTGCGTTCACCCCGTTCTCCGGCGGCTGCGGATCGTTGGCATGGGGTGCTCGTCTGCCTTGGAAACCAATCGTTGAGAGTTCAGACAATGCTTGTTGTGGTGTCTGCCAGTCCAGCATTGCCACGTCTCCTGTAATGGCGTCGATCGACAGTCGGTCGGTCGACGATTCGGCCAGCGATTGGATCGGCCCAATCAGCGTCAGGTCGATTCCTGGTAAGCCAATTAATTCCCCCACGATTGCCTCAGCAAGAGACTGTTTGCCGCTTCCGGCAGGGGGCGTGTGGATCATGATCACAGACAATCGAACGGCCATGTTTGCTCAGTCTCTCTGGTGCAGTCGTATGTCAGTGAATGGATTGGGCTTGGGGTGCATGCCGCGGGCCGAGTCACGAGAATTGGTCAGCTTAGTTAGCAGATTCGATTTGCCCAGTCTGGGCAGAACTCCATTTGTCAGCGGTCTGTGACGGGCGAACTATGTTTCAGGCCAGTCTGGTCAGCATTGTGTTGACATTTGGGCTTCGTGCGCCACATCGTAGAGGTCAAAAAACAAATCGCGCAAGTTTACTTCGCTGGCGATCGGTCGATCGGACAGCCATTGCCTAATGTGATGTCGAACCACATCAGGCGCCTGAGCAATGAGTTCCTCGGTCAAGTCTTGGATGAGCTGGGGGGTTACGACTGTGCGATGTAAGATCGGCAGGTTCGAGATTGGGGCGTGGCAAGTTGCCAGTAGAGCGAGTCCACGTCTGCGAATTCTGCGGCAGAGCAGCCGGAGTTCGACGCGGGTTAGTTGTTCCGCCCCATCAAGTGTTAGCAATCCGCCACTGGGCAGATCTTTGGTTTGGCTGCGCAGCTTTAGAACCATTCGATAGCGATTCCGCAATCGTGCGGTGAGGTGTGGATGGTATTCTTGGCACAACTGCAGGTGATGGACAACTGCAAACCGACTTTTTAAGCGTGGCGTCAATGTGTGTAGCAGTGTCGACTTGCCGCTGCCATGATGACCGACAAACAAGCCGATGCGATGCTGATGAAGATCGTCAACGATTTCCTTTAATCGTGACTCCCCAAGCTCTGCGTTAAACTGCCCGCCAATGCCGTCAAGCTGGCCGACGCGATCGGGCTTGGTGCATTCACTCCCCGATTGGTTTTTGCCAATGCTCCCGTTCGTGACCGTGAACCGGAACTCTAAGGCACCCGGCCGAACGAATCTGGTGGCGAATGGATTGGAGGCGGCGAGTATTTGATTCATGTCGCCGACGAAGGGCCACTAGGCTTACGAGCGATGCGTTGTCGAGATCGCTTGTTCATCTCAGGTTCGCTATGAATCGAGAGCTGGTTTCGGGTAACCGTTGGGTCAGTCAGATGATGGGCAGAAATCTCGGTGCGGCTAACCATGTTTGGATGGATCAGATAAAACCGCTGTTCGGTTACGATCTCGCGACCATTGGTGAGAAATAATCTCATTCGAACGCACCAGCGAACGCTGATCAATTTGCCTTGGTAGCTGAGGGGAGTCTCCGGCAGTTTGCAATAGGTAGAACGAGCATCCGACAATCCGCTGCGGCGGATTTGATTTTCACCTTGGCGGTGAAAATGATGCACGTGAAAATCCTCATCCCCTTTTCCCTCTGTGTACCACATGACCGAGACTTCCAGTCCTTGGACCCGTTCAACGGGGACACGGCTGATCCGCCAGCAAGCAGTGAGTAGTTCACCAGGGTGGTAGAGCCCATCCTCACGACATAACGTCAGATTCAACGCGGGCTGGCTTTCTGGGCCGAGCCCGGGGGATGTACGACGACGCGAAAATTTCGGCAGAACGATGGCCACGGCTTAGATGTTCCTTTTACGACGATCTTCCACTCGATGGCATTGTGTGTCCCCACGAAGGAGTGCATCGCCTCTGAAGGGATCGTCAGCGTTAATTGTTGCTCCCAAGGCCCCTGTGGGTCAACGAGGACTTCGCGACCTTTCCACAGGACTTGGCAAAAAGCTTCGTGGCGTTCGACCCGAACATCGGTCCCTTGGCGGTAAAAAGTCTTTTCTTCACAGGTCAGTTCGACCGTCAATCGCTTCAATTGCATCCGCCCGATCTGGGAGATGTACAGCTGGTAGCTTGAGCCGGGAATCAGCGGGTGATTGCTAATTTCCACAATGGTGGATCCCACCCCAGCCCGTTGGCGTAACTGACGTAAAAAGAAGCGAAAGGACCACCAACCAATCGCTCCAAAGGGAATCAGTAAACCCGTCAGAATGGGTCTATGTTGCCCATTCCAATACCCCGAAACTGCGACCGCCAAGAGAACAAACCACGCAGCATTCCAGAGCAGCGCCAGCGTGGCGGGGCCAAAGACACTTTCTTCGGATGCTTCGGCCGGCAGTCGATAACGCAATCGCTCCCCAGGGCTGTCGGTTAGCCAGCTACCTCGAGGCACATGAGGTAACTTGGCTGAATCTTTTTCGGACGCCCGAATCATTTCGATTGATCCGGCGCGGTCGGCCAGCACACGACGCCGCTCGTTGCTGGCGCCGACTTGGAGTAGACGAAAAAGAAGCGAGATCGCCCCAGTCATGATGGCGGCGACTGCCAGCGTTCCCAACACCCAGACGCCTAAATCATTGCTGGGAATAGCATCGGCCGGTCCCGCTGGAACGCGGTCCGGAGCAAATCGATTGATCAACACCAGCGAGAGGCCGAAAATGCCAATTAGGAAGAGCGAGGCGTAAAACGCAGCCTCGCCAGCAACACCCGCAAAGGTGTTGCCGAGGCTTCGCTCACCCCGCTTCTTGCTCCAAGGCGTCGGAATCCGGGGCATGGTCGATTCAATGGCTCGCGATCGTTACCTGGCGAAGCAGAAAACGTCGGGTCAGGCAGGCACCGATTCGCGGCTTGGTCGGTAAAAACCAAGTTCTTCCAGCGCCAAATAAACTTCCTCGAGCGTCTTCTCTCCAAAATTACTAATGGACAGTAGACGCCGTGGCGTTGCGTTCAACAAGTCACGAACGGTCAAGATGCCCGTTTCTTCCAAGCAGTTTGTGGTTCGTACCGACAATCCCATCTCGGCGATACTTAGTTCGAGACGTTCTCGACGCAAGCGGGCTTCTTCTTCTGCTCGGCTCAGCGGAATGCGGGTCATACCAAAACTCCCTCTGTGTATGGATCGGACAAGCACATGGATCGGACAAGCGTTCGGAACGAACCAATATCGCTGCGCTGGGCTCCTCCCAGTCCGGTTCGCGTGATCCGTTCCTCCGCTGCGGGGCAAATCGTAGGCGATTAATGCGACTTCAGGAAGCGTTTTTCGCCAACTTTCTGAATCATTTTTATCAATGTTTTGCTAGCAAAATGCAGTCTTGGGAGTTTGGTTGGGCTGGGGCGACCATGCTCTGGGCAGCGAGCAGTTGGAGTTTCTGACGAGACTGCGGAGGGTTCCCCGTTCAGTTGTGACCACCGTAGTCGTCCAGCGAAATCGGCTGCGTGCGGCGAGAAATCGGCGTGTTGATCTGCCGCACGGAAGAAAAGTCGGGGGAAACTACTGCCACGTGATCCAGAGGGGCTCAAATCGGCTGCTGAGGTTCTCCTTTGCGTGGTTTAGGCCGACTGCCGCGTTCTGGACCGGCGGGAGAGGCGCTGGACGCGGCACGCTATTTTCCTCGCCAGCGAGTGGCTCTCCAGTCCGTTCTGTGCTGTCACCACCACCAGTTTTTAGTTTGGCACCACTGGTTGGTCGGGCGGTGGCTGGGCCATGGATTTTGCTCAGGTCGGTCGTTGGCTGAACGCTCTGAATTGCCAATTCCGCATTTTCAGGGGTTTTGAGGGCCGCTGGCGCGGCTCGCAGGGCCGACGATTGCGCGACGCGGCAGCCGGCCGCGCACAGCAGCATGGCGACAAGGCAAGAGGCGTTGAGCATTGATCGGAGCGTCATGTTTGCTGTGTCCATTATCAGCCGTTCGAGTGGGTTCTCAGGGAGTAACCGCTCGGTTAGCTAGGAGAATCGGCAGGACCGGCAGCTTTGGTCCGGTGCGATCGGCTTGAGGCGTAGGATCGGCAGGACCAAAATAACCGGGAGGACAGGTGAAACCGTTGCAACCGTCAAAACTTGACTCGGTCGAGTAGCGGTCGGGAGTATTGAGCGATGGAAGGCTTTTTACTCTCGCTTTTCTGCCTCATGTCAGTTTTCTTGGGGGCGCCTTCGAATCGATGCGACAGCGACCGATGTCCGCCAGGCCCAACTTTTTTGTTGCCAGACGGATGATTTTCTTGAAAACCTTGTTTTTTTGGGTTTATCTACACATCTCAAGCTTTTCAGGGCCGGGAAATAGCCGAATTTTGGCGACTTTTAGCTCCGGACTTGCCCTTGCCCTTGGGGGAAAAAAGTTGTGGGGCTATACATATGGGCTAATCCTGTGCTGAAACGATTCGAAACGCCGGAAAGCTACTGTTCACTTTCGAGCTTTGCGCGACTCTCATCCGACCGAGAAGACCGCCGCATCTCGACTCACATCCATTTGGGATACTCGAACCCCTATGAAATCTGACCATTGGAATTTTCTCGCCAATTTGCTTGGTACGCCGGGACCCGTTGACAGGTCCAAAAGGGACGAAAAGGCTAAGAAGGAAGAGCAGCCGAACCGGCCGGCCAGCGAAGATGCAGCTGCCAACAAAGCAAGTCCAGCTGCAGAGCAAACAGCTCCGCAGGTGGAGGCCGCAGCTGAACTGACGCCGACTACCGCTGCCGCTAAGACGGAAAAATCTGCTCCTGCGGAAACCGGTAAAAATGTCCTCGAAGCCTTAACCGAAGCGGTGCCTCCCAAGATCCTGCCAGGCTTCGGCGCGAGCGAAGAAGAGGCCGAGGAGCCCTTGGCAACTAGCCAAAACTGGGATCGGGATCCTGAGCCAAAGTCTTTCGGCTCCACTCACCGCAACAGCGAAGCTCCTGTCGCCGATGAGGCGGGCGAAACGGCGAGTTCAACTGATACCGAGGTGTCCGATGGCGATGCAGTCGATGAGTTCGATTCGGCTTGGGGAAAACTCGCCGGTGAACTCGGGATCCAGTCTGGTGATGCTCCCGTGTCACCTCGTGGTGCTTCCAAGCCAGCGAGATCAGCTGACGATGTGAAGCCGCGAAAGCCTGCTAATGGCAAAAAGCCTTCGCCTAAGAATTCGGATTTGGCATCAGGATTTGGTGAAGGGCTTGGATTTGATGACGACGTAGACGCTGGGTTCAATGCCGCAGACGCGGCGTTGGGAACAGACGAGGGGCGGTCGGCAGCTGATGCCGATCGAGACGAGCCAATTGCCGAGGGTCGGGGCCATCGATCGGGCGAAAACCGAGGTCGTCAAGAACGTGTTCGAGAGGAGCGAGGTCGCGGACGTCGAGGGCAACGTCGATCAACAAGTGAGACCGATGAGGGTGCTGATCGCTCATCCCGTCGTGACGGGAGGGTTGGTGAAAGGTCGTCACGAGACCAGGAACGTGGGCGGGTTCAGGAGGATGATCGCGGCCGAGAAGATAACTTTGGAAAGCCATCGCGTGGATCGGATCCGGGCGAAGAAAGTGGAGACCGGCCTCGGGGCCGTCGACGCCAGGGGCGTCGCGGCACTCGTCAGAGAATGTCCGAAGAAGATTTGGATCGAGCTGAATCTGATCGCGGTCAAGGAGACAGTCCGAACAAAGTTGAAGGCGAGTCCAAGTCGCGAGGACGCGGCCGTAGTGCAACAAGAGAAAATTCAGGTCGCTCCTCACGAGATGACTCAGGTCGCGGCCGGAGGCGTCGCGAGCGTGATCCGGTCGATGAGCATGACGAGGAGCTGGATGACACGCTCGTACGCGAAACAGATGACTCGGAGGCTGACGAGGAGGCCCCGCGCTCGCGTAGGCGACGTGGTAGGCGGGGTCGACGAGGCCGAAGGCGAGATGAGGAAACGGCAACCGGCAACGATTCAGCGGCGTCCGAGGATCCTCTGGCTCGTGCATCAGCTTTTGATGACGATCACGAGGACGATGCCGAAGTTGAATCCATTCGGCGCGGGCGAGGTCGATCCCGATCCAGGTCGGATGACGGTGAAGGTCGTGAACGAGATCGAGATTCTCGCGACTCCCGTGATCGTGATCGAGATTCCCGCGACCGCGATCCCCGATCCTCACGCCGCCCCCGGGGCGGAAGAGGCCGCGATCGCGATCAGGATGGTGATGGTGAAGCCACGCGGCAGCGACACAACGTCCCAACTTGGGTCGATACGGTTGACTTGTTGGTCAATGCGAACATTGAGAACCACAAAAAAAATAAAGGTGGTGGTCGCGGAAGGGGCGGTCGCAAACGCTCCTAAAGCGGGAGTGGCGGCAAGTGATGCGGGTGGGGTAGGAAGCATGATTCCCGCCTGGGGACGTGTGCTCGCAATCAAGCAATCGTGGCCGCCTCCGTGTTCGATTTGCCCCGCGATCGTCCGAGAGGCGTTGCTAGAGATAAGATTTGCTATCGCCGCTGGTCACTTGGGGCTGGTCTCTTGGGGTGGGCCAGCCTTCGCGTGTTGCCAAAGTTCCCAGCCAAAATGAAGCGGGTGGTTTTCGCAATCTGTTCGGTCCTTTAAGATTCCAGCCGGGCAATGGTCGAACACCCGGCCTTTTTTGTCTGGTGGTGGCGGTCCTTGCGACTGTGAGTCGTGAACCTGGTCAGGCCTTAACTGGAGCAGCCATAAGCGGCGTAGCTTTGTGTGAGGGCCGCCTCCACCGGACAAAATCCTTGTTCCGCCTCCAATGCGCGTTCCGCAGTGTTGTATGTCGCAGTCCAGCAACTCATCTAACGGCGGCGATGGCAGTTACGTCGTTGTAGCGCGTCGCTATCGACCACGTGGATTCAATGAGCTAGTTGGTCAAGAGCATGTTGGCCGAGCTTTGAAAAATGCCATTGAAACTGGCCGGGTTGGGCACGCCTACTTGTTCACCGGAGCACGCGGAGTCGGGAAGACGAGTACAGCGAGGATCTTTGCAAAAGCTTTGAATGATCCCTCGGGTCCCACCGCAACGCCTGACAATGACACGGATGTCGCGCTTGCTATCGATGCGGGGGAAGACGTTGATGTGATCGAAATCGATGGCGCGAGTAATCGAGGGATCGACGAGATTCGCTCGCTTCGCGCAAACGTAGGCGTGCGACCGAGTCGATGTCGGTACAAAATCTATATCATCGACGAAGTGCACATGCTGACGGCGCCCGCCTTCAACGCGTTGCTAAAGACCCTGGAAGAGCCGCCCGATCATGTAAAGTTTATTTTTTGCACGACCGATCCGGAGAAACTGCCGATCACCGTGCTGAGTCGTTGCCAACGTTTCGATTTCGCACCCGTTGAGGTGCCAAAAATCGTTGAACGCCTGGTGGAAATTGTACGCAGCGAATCGGCCGAGGCGGATGAGGCGGCATTGGAACTGATTGCTCGCCGCGCTGCTGGCTCGATGCGTGACAGTCAGTCGCTGCTGGAGCAAGTGCTCAGCTTTAGCGAAGGGAAACTGACTGCAGATCAAGTTCATACGATGCTGGGAACGGCTGATGATGAGCGATTACATGCCCTTGCCAAAGCAATGGCCGATCGGAATGCAGCCGAAACAATCGCGCAGGTGGACGCCGCTATTGATGCGGGAGTGGATGCAGGTCGATTAGCGGAGCAACTGCTCAGTTATTTTCGTGACATCATGGCGGCCGCGGTGGGGTGTGATGCGAGTTTGATGCGACACACTGCGACATCAATGCACGCTGAGATCAAATCGCTTGGGCAGACTTGGGGACTGCAGACGGTTCTGGCAATTGTGGAATTGCTCGATCAGACGCTGGTCCGAATCGGTCGCAGTGTACAGGGCCGCGTCTTGCTGGAAGCGGCGATGATTCAAATCTGCAATCTTCCCGACCTGCAGCACATCGTCGACTTGGCAGCCGCTGCCAGTGAGGTTGGCGAAAAAAAAAAGCTAAAGCGTCCCGCTAAGCGGGCAAGCCAGTCGTCTGAGTCAGATCGTAATCCCCCGGCAGTTGAGCCGGCGTTCAATGCAGTGGCGACGCCGCCAAACGTTTCAGGTCACTCGACTGCTGTTGCAAGTGCAGGTCACTTGACAAACAGCACCGACGATCCAGGTTTGTCTGACGCCGTACCTCCGGGGGCAAATGTCGGCTCGGTTGCCGACGCATCGGCCGTGGCCGCTGAGCCAACCGGTAGTCTCACAAAAGCAAGTTCGCAGGATCCAGCAGAACCTCCGGTTGTGGCGGTGGCCGAAGCGGCAGGGGAGCCAGTCGATTGGACGCAGGACAACGTAGATCAGCTTTGGGGGCAAGTGCTTGCTGGACTGGAGGCGATGACGGAGACCTTCGCCCGCGTGGTGGAAAGAGTCGAGCCGGTTCGCGACAACTGTCTGCGATTGATCTTCCCTGCTGAGGCAGGCTTGGCCCTGAAGCGTTCTCAGTTGCCGGAGCATCAGTCGGGATTGCAAGCAGCGGTTTCTCGGCAAGCGGGCAAGCCGATCAAGCTGGAATTTGCTGCGGCACCGAGGCGAAAAGAGCAGAACGTGGATGCGGCTCCCGTGAATCGGCCATCGCGGCAGCAACGCATGCGAGAAATCGAAGCCAATCCGTTGATCCAATCTTGCATTGAATTATTTGATGCTGAAATCGTTCGCATTGATAAAGCTAGACCACAATAAGAGATTGCATGAGAGATGAATAAATGGGGTTGTAGTTAGATGCTGGCCGTAAATACTGGTTTGACGGAATGATCAGCCCTCGACCAAAGGTGTGGCTCGGTGTTCGGATCCGGTTGGCGTCAAACGCAATCTGCTTCACGTTCCCCTGCATTGCCCGTTTTGAGATCGATGCACAATCGGATCTCGCTTGAATTGAAAGAAGATCACTGTCACGAAAGGAAGACGGAATGTTCAAAGGACTTGGAAACCTCGGAAACATCGCTTCGATGGTTGGTTCGCTCCAGCAGCTGCCGGAGAAGATGAAAGAGCTGAATGAGCGGATGAAAACGGAATCGGTGAGCGGCAGTTCTGGGTGTGGAACCATTCATGTGACAATGAATGGGACGGGACATGTTCAAGAGGTAAAGATTGAGGGCGACCTCAGCGGTGAAGAACTGGAGGACGCGATTAGAGATGCAACCAATGCTGCCGGTGCGGCGGCAAAGCAGTTGTACGCCGATTCGATTAGCCAAATGGTCGAAGACATGGATTTGCAACTGCCGGGTATCGACAATGTGTTGGCTAGTTTGACTGGGGGCAGTTAGGTCGATGAGTGATCATAGCGGCGCTGTCGCAGAATTGGTTGAGCAGTTAGGGCGTCTTCCCGGAATTGGAAGAAAGAGTGCTGAACGATTGGCGTTTCACTTACTCCGTGTCCGTGAGGAAGAGGCGCTGGCGCTTGCTGAATCCATTCGGCGGGTTCGGCAAGATGTTCATTACTGCAAGTCCTGCTTCAATTTGGCGGAGGCGGAGACCTGTTCCATCTGTGCGGATCCAAAGCGAGACGCGACCCGTTTGTGCGTGGTTGAACAGCCTCGCGATCTGATGAGCTTGGAGCAGTCGGGGGTATTCCGCGGGCTTTATCACGTCTTGCTCGGTCGGATCGCACCGTTGGAAGGGATGGGGCCGGACCAGCTAACGGTCGATCCCCTGGTAGAGCGGGTTCGAACGGGGAATTTTTCAGAAATTATTATGGCGACCAATCCCACGGTGGAGGGAGATGGCACCTCGCTCTATATCAGCAACTTACTTAGCGATTTTCCGGTCGAAATCACCCGGCTGGCCCGCGGCATCACGGCGGGGAGTGTCTTGGAGTATGCCAACCGAGAGATGATTGCAGATGCACTAACCGGGAGACAAAAACTATAATTGGAACGGTATTCGCTAGCCGCGGTGTTTTTTATCCCTCACAATAGAGCCAGCGTGCTTTCGGTTTCCGTTCCACCACCGATATTTCGAAGTCAATCCACCGCTCGCCCAGATAACGGACCTGGCCGGCGATAACCATTTGTGAGTCGCTGTCATGCGGATGTCGATGGGCCTGCAGGCCCGGCAATTGCAAACCCAAAAACTGGCACCACGGATGATCCAGTCAATGGAGATTCTGCAATTGCCTTCACTCGCCCTGCAAGAACGGATCGAGCAGGAAATGAACGAGAATCCGCTGCTTGAGCAGCAAGATGTCGACCCGTTAGCACCGGAGGAGACGCCGGATGATGAGATGCCGCAAGGCGATACTCGCAGCGAAAACGAAAGGGAGTTAGTCGTCGACAACGACCATGACAATAAGGAAGATTTCGAGCGACTGCAAAACATGATCTCGGAGTTGCCCAATACGTTTGATGATTCTTTCAAGCGGTCAGCCAATCGAATCGCCGAAGATGCAGACCGGCGTCATGACTTGATGGCGAATGCTGTTTCGCGTCCAGAATCGCTCAACGATTTTCTCCTGCATCAACTTGCCGAGCTGGACATTGACGATCGAATCGAGCAGATTTCTGAACGGATTGTTTCGACGCTCGATGCTCGTGATGGTGGATATCTAAGGACGCCGCTGCTTGATTTGTTACCGGCTGGCCACAGCAGCGAAGATATCGAGTTGGCTAAGAAAGCACTCAAGGTGGTGCAATCGCTCGAACCCACTGGGATTGCCGCTCGCAGTCTCAGTGAATGCTTGTTGATGCAAATCAAGCCAGGATTCCCGCACTTCGAAGAAATGCAGGTTTTGATCGAGTCGCATCTGGAGGACTTAGCCGAAAATCGCTTGCCTCAGATCGCGAAAAAGACTGGCTATTCAATCGAGTTGATTCAGACAGTTCGGGAAGAGTTGCACATGCTCAATCCGAAGCCTGGTGCCGCGTTCATGGAAACTTACGTTCCTAATGTCACGCCCGACATTATTCTCGAGCAGGACGACTCAGGAAATTACAAAGTTCGCCTGGACGATGACCGTGTGCCACAGTTATTTATCAGCGAATACTACCGCAGACGCTTGCAAGATCCATCGGCTACCGCCGCCGAAAAAGAGTTTATCAAGAACAAGATCAGCGGGGCCCAATGGTTAATCGATTCAATCGAACAACGCCGGAGCACGTTGACGAAAGTATCACAGGCGATTGTTGAGCACCAAAAAGCATTCTTGGACGAGGGACCCGAGGCAATTGAGCCTCTCAAGATGCAGCAGATTGCCGATAAGGTTGGCGTACACGTGACCACCGTTAGCCGTGCAGTCGATGATAAGTGGATCCAAACACCACGTGGAATCTTACCGCTGAAACGCTTCTTTGTCGGGGGCACTCAGACGGAGGATGGTGAGGACGTTGCTTGGGATACCATTCGCTTAAAATTGCAGGACTTAATTGACAAGGAAGATAAAAGTGATCCCCACAGCGACGAACGTTTGGTGGAAGAATTAAAGAAAGCTGGGATGACGGTGGCGCGTCGAACAGTCACCAAGTATCGGAAGCGAATGGGAATCCCCAGCAGTCGCCAGCGTCGTGATTGGTCACTTGTCAAAAAGTGATGATCGATGGTCGATTGAAGACGTTTTGGTTCGCGCATGAAAATGCCGATTAGTTTTGGCTTGAATGCTTTGCAACAAGTTTTGCAACAAGTTCAGCAGGGTAGAAATGTTGGCGGGTGCGTTGATTACTTCGAAACTGTGCCGCGATTGAGATGCGGTCGTCTACCGTTGGCTCTGGCTGCGTTGGCTTTTTAGGGGGTCGGGTTTCTGCTGGAGTGGGCGTGAACGGTAAATCAAAAAAGTAGAAAGTAGGTGTTGGGATTGGAGTCCAACCTCTACTTTCTACTTATAGAAGCGACCGTTGCAGTCGCGTTTTGTTTAAACCGCGACATCCATTTCCTTGGCGAGTCGCTTTCGTGCCACATGCAGTCGACGCTTGATTGTTCCGACCGGTGCGTCGAATTCATCGCTCATTTCGATCAACGACTTGCTCTGCAGGTAGAACGCTTTTAGCGTTGCCTGGTCAAGTTTGCCCAACCGATCGATACTGTCGCGGATCGCCTCCGCTTGTTCACGATCTTCTGCAGCTTCGTCTGGCGTACCTCTTGCCAGGCAAGTGGCCTCTAGCGTTTCGGGATCGCATGCCACGGCATGTCGAGTTCGCGTCATGCGATTGATGGCCATGCGATGTACGATCTGCCGCAACCAACCGCCAAAGGCATCAGGTACGCGGAGTTGATCAATCTTTTGCATTGCTTGGATGAAGACATCCTGAGCCAACTCTTCCGCCTCATCTGCGTTTCGCACTCGGCGCATTGCCAGGGCAACGATGCCAGGGCGGTATCGCTCGAACAACTGTCCAAAAGCGTCGCGATCGCCGGCCTGAGCAGAACGGACCAAGTCAGCGACGGTCAGTCGCTTGATTTCAAACAGGTTTTGTTCGGTGAAGTTCATGTTTCGGTTCCTCCGAGATTTGTCCAATTCGGACAGCGTTCTGGCGTCCAGGACAATCGGTTTGGTTTTCTTCACGGATGCTGGTTGTGGGAGGGGCGTGCGGTGTGCGCCACGGCTGCGTGGTGTCACACAACGATGGTTTTCCGCAAACGTTCAAAAGAGACGAAATCGAGTGCAGCCAGTCGTGCCACCGCGGTGACGCTAGAAGCAAATGGTTTCGAGGCAATCGT
>JAYZAR010000038.1:0-16636 GCA_036339635.1 Planctomycetota bacterium
TCGCAAGTCGTTCTTGCTGACTTCAAGCAGCCTCGCCTTCAACTTCTGTTTCAATTCGGCGAGTGTCTCCGCGTATTCGGGTTTGCTGTAAAGGTTGGTGTACTGCTTCGGATCTTTCTCCATGTCGTACAGTTCCCCGGATTTTCCGTAGTCCAGAAGAGCCCATCGCTGCTCGCGATACAGCCTTCCTTTGCCGCTGCACAGGATGGCGTCGCGTACCTTGATCTTCGGATCATCCAGCATTCGAGAAATGTCTTTGCCCTGGATGTTGTTCGGCACCTTCAGGCCGCAAATCCTGGAAACCGTGGGATATAGGTCAAGTAACTCCACGAGCGAATCACACACTGCTGGCGGTTTACCCGGCACGCTGATAATCAGTGGCAAACGCGCTGATTCTTCATGAATGCTCACCTTGGACCACATGTCGTGTTCGCCCAGGTGATAGCCGTGGTCACTTGTGAAAATCACAATCGTGTTGTCGCGTTGACCACTTTCCTCCAGGGCCTTGATCACCTTTCCGGTCATCGCGTCCATGTAGGTGACCGATGCGTAATAGCCGCCGATCAGTTTCTTCTGTTGCTGGATGTCCATCTGAAGCTTGGCAGATGTTCTCCTGTTGGCCGAGTTTTCCGGGATGTCGTCGCGGTCGCCAGGAAGTTTCGGTGGCAGGACCATCTTGTCGTAGTCGTACGACGCGAAGTACTTTCGCGGCGCCACGAAAGGAACGTGTGGCCGCACAAAACCGACGGCGAGAAAGAACGGCTTGTTCTGCTTTTTGTATTGATTGATCAATTCAACAGCTTTGGAAGCAGTCTTTCCATCGGAGTGAACTGTGTCATCACCGTCAGCCTCGACGACAACAAAACGGTTTCCTCCGGCAGCGCCTTTCTTCACGCGATCTGGATTATCCTGAAGGGTTTCGCCAATGCCCGGTGCTTTGGCCTCTGGGCCACGACTGTTGAATGCTTCGTCCCACGAAGCAGGATCGTCTTCGCCATTTCGTCCCGGCGCGATGTCCGTGGGAACGCCCATGTGAAACACTTTTGACACGCGGGCGCTGTGGTAGCCGTTCTTGCGGAAATACTGCGGCCAACTGTTCCGATCCGGGCCAACTTCTTTGCGTCCACTGGTGCGTCCGGTCGCTTTCGACGCATACGGGTAATAACCGAACAACATGGACGCCCGGGAAGGTGCGCAGTAGGTGGCCTGGCAATAAGCTCGGGAAAACCGTGTCCCACCAGAGGCCAGCCTGTCGATGTTCGGAGTTCTGCAAAGCTTGTTGCCGTAACAACCAAGGGCTGTCGCAGTAAGGTCGTCGGAGATGATCAACAAAACGTTGTATGGCTTCTGCTGTTCCTGAGCGACAATCGCACCACTCAATCCCACAAACAGAATCAGCGTGATGAAACATCGAGAATACATGATGGGTTTCTCTACGATTGTAAGCAACAAGGTCAATTCTCTAATCATTGCGACAAACGGCAACAGGAATAAAAGTGTAATCACATCCGCATCGGATTCGAACTCCTCAAGCCCAAGTAACCTGTAATAAGTTGCTGGTTGCTCCTCCGGCACAATGCCGAGCCATTTGTGATAAGGGCCCGTGGCTATGCGGCTGATTCTAGCCGATTGGCGTGGCGGGGGAAATTGAGTGGGTGTGCTCACGGCGAAGCTTGCCGTTTACTTCGTAAGTGGGCGGGCATCCCAGATCTTCAGTTTGTTACCTCTCACCGTTTCCTTTAAGAGACGGCGTTGACCCACATAAGAAGCTGGGAACATAATACAATATCCCAAGTAAATGAAAGCTCCGGCAAGTCGGAGGAGTCCCAATTGTTGATGTTGTACGTACTGTTGCAGATTGAAAGATAACGACGTGTCTGGACCATTGAGTGAACTGCTGGCTTGACGTAAAACATTCGTGTCGAAAAGTGAAGCATGAAAATTTCATTTTATACAAAGAGTAGCCTCGTAATCGGCTATCTGCTCCCGTTGATCCTTCACATTTCAGCCGCCTCGGGCCGAGCTGATGAAACCAATAGTGACAATGGCTCTTTGCCTAATCCCCAGGTGGCGTTGCTGGAACGGTTTTGCATGGAGTGTCACGATGCAGAGACTGACGAAGGAGAGTTCGATCTGGAATCGATTTTGACTTCTTCAATTTCTAAGCACTCTGGTGTCTGGGAGAAGGTCGTGCAAAAGCTGAACGCCCGCCATATGCCGCCCTTGGATTCCGATCGGCCTTCATTGAAAGAGTACGAGTCCATAGTTTCCGCCTTGGTTTCCCGTCTCGATTATTATGCGGTTCGTCATCCGGAGCCCGGTCCACCGAAGAGCTTGCATCGACTGACTCGAACCGAATATCAAAATGTTATCAGAGACCTGCTCGCTTTGGATATTGATGCCGGTACTCTGCTTCCTGCTGATGAACCTAGCCACGGCTTCGACAATATTACCGTCGACGAACTTTCGCCAGTCCTGCTGAATCGCTATGTTTCGGCAGCGCAAAAGATTAGCCGTATCGCGGTCGGAACTTTTGGAGCACCGGTAGGGGTGACGTTTCGTCCACCAGCGGATGAAACTCAGGAGGATCATGTGTCGGGTTTACCGCTGGGAACCCGAGGGGGAATGCTGGTCGACTATCATTTCCCCCAAGATGGGATCTATGAATTTCAGGTTCACCTGACGCGAGATCGCAATGAAATGATCGCGGGCCTGAACGGTACTCACACGATGGAGGTATTGCTGAATCGAGAGAAGAAGGCTTCGTTCGAAGTTCGAGCAGGACGCGATCACACCCTCGCGGACGCGAACCTGAAGAAGCGAGTGGCCGTGAAAGCCGGACCACGGAAGGTCGGAGTCACTTTTATCCAAAATCCAAAATCGCTGATCGAAACGAAACGGAAACCCTACGTCGCTCGCTTCAACTACCATCGGCATCCCCGGCAGAACCCGGCGGTGTTTCAATTATCGATTACCGGCCCCTTTGATGCCTCGAAGACCACCGAAACACCCAGCCAAAAACGCATTATGATTGCTCGCCCCAAAAAGGGTGAGTCCCCGGATATCGCAGCTCGGAAGATCCTGGAAAAAATAACTCGTTTGGCCTACCGACGACCTGTGACTGAGGCCGATCTAAAAAGGCCGATGGCGTTTTTTCAACAGGGATTCGATGAAGGCGACTTTGATACCGGAATCGAATCAGCACTCAGTTCAATTCTGGTCAGCCCGCGTTTCCTGTTCCGGGTCGAGCAGCCACCCAAAGATCTCGAGTCGGGAGAGACTTACGCCCTGGACGATATCGAACTGGCCTCTCGACTGTCCTTTTTTCTGTGGAGTCGCATTCCGGATGAGGAACTGCTGTCCTTGGCAGAACACGGGAAATTGAGTGACCCGGATATCCTCAAACAGCAAGTCCAACGAATGCTGGCTGATCCAAGGTCTCGTTCCTTGGTGACTAACTTCGCCAATCAATGGCTATACCTTCGCAACCTGGATTCGATTACTCCGAATCACCGTCTGTTCCCCGACTTCGATGATAATCTGCGACAGGCCTTTCGGATCGAGACGGAGCTGTTTATCGAAAGCATTATCAAAGAGAACTGCAGCCTGACTCAACTACTTCACGCGGATTATACTTTCTTAAATGAGCGGCTGGCCAAGCACTACCAAATTCCGAATATCTATGGGACTCGCTTTCGCAAGGTGAGCTTGAAACCCGCACATCATCGTGGTGGTCTTCTCCGTCATGGCAGCATTCTCACGGTGACCTCTTACGCCACGCGAACATCTCCGGTCCTTCGGGGCAATTGGGTGCTAGAGAACATCCTCGGTTCTCCGGCACCGCCACCGCCTGACGACGTTCCCGAATTGGAAGAAAACCGCGCCGACCAGAGTCTTTCCATTCGCGAGCGACTTAGCCGCCACCGGGCGAATGCTGCTTGTGCTTCCTGCCACAATTTGATTGACCCCATCGGGTTCGCCCTTGAGAACTACGATGCAATTGGGCGCTGGCGCACTCACCAGGACGGTGTTAAACTGGATGTCAGCGGCTCGCTGCCCGACGGGCAATCCTATTCCGGAATCGAGGGACTGGAGAAAAGTCTCCTCGCCCGCCCCGAGCTGTTTGTGACCGCCCTTACCGAAAAACTGATGACGTTCGGGCTGGGTCGCGGCGTCGAATCAACCGATGGCCCAGCCATTCGAAAGATCGTCAAGGAAGCCGCCAAGGATGATTATCGGTTTTCATCGGTTATATTTGGCATTGTTAACAGCGTTCCCTTTCGCATGAGTAAAGCGTTATGACTTTGACTAGGAAAGCTCTGCCGCGTCGAACCTTTCTCCGAGGGACTGGCGTCGCCTTGGCTCTGCCGCTGCTCGACGCTATGGTCCCGGCTGCAACCGCTTTGGCCAAGACACCGGCCATGCCCGTGCGTCGCATCGGTTATGTGTTTATGCCGATGGGAGCTGATCTGTCTCGCTGGACTCCCAAGACGGAGAAGGTCGGCGAACGATTGAGCGATGAGCTGTCACCGATCCTGAAATCGCTGGCTTCGGTGAAAGACAAGATTTCTGTGATCTCCAATCTGGAATTGGCCAACGCCTATCCTGGCTCGCATGCCACTTCGAACTCCGCGTTCCTCAGTTGCGCCAAAGCCAAGGTCACCGAGAGCACGGACTACTACCTAGGCACGACCGTCGATCAGATCGCCGCGAAGCACATCGGGCGCAGCACGCAATTGCCTTCGTTGGAAATCGCGATGGATCTGCTCAAGCTAGTCGGACAATGCGACAATGGTTACGCCTGTGTATATCAAAATAATCTATCGTGGTCCTCGCCAACCACGCCGCTGCCAGCCGAGGCGCATCCACGAATTGTCTTTGACATGCTGTTTGGCGAAGGCGGAACGCGGGCTCAGCGACAGAAGGCTTTGAAGAAGCGAGCCAGCCTGCTCGATTGGGTGCGTGAGGACATGAAGGCTCTCCAACGTGAACTCGGTCCCGCCGATCGCAACCGGATTACGGAATACCTCGATTCAGTTCGCGAAGTGGAACGTAGAATTCACGCCGCTGAGGCGCAAGCGAAAGATATCGAATTGCCCGATCTCGACCGGCCTCTTGGCGTTCCGGCCGCCTTTGCGGATCACGCTCGACTGATGTTTGATCTGCAGTTGCTCGCATTGCAGACCGATGTCACTCGCGTTATTACGTTCCAGTTGGCTCGCGAGACGAGTAATCGCACCTATCCCGAAATCGGCGTTCCCGACCCGCATCATCCCCTTTCCCATCACGGCAATAATCCAGACAAGATCGAGCGGATGTCAAAGATCAACACCTTCCACGTGTCGTTGTTCTCCGAGTTCCTGCAGAAGCTGGACAAGACACCCGACGGCGACGGTTCTCTGCTGGACCATTCGCTCTATCTCTACGGGTCGGGAATTGGGAATCCCAACGTTCACGATCATACCAATCTGCCGACCATCGTCGCTGGCGGCGCGGCAGGCAAGATGCGTGGCGGTCGCCACATCCAGTACGATAAGCCGACTCCGCTGGCGAATCTGCATTTGTCCCTACTCAACAAGGTCGGTGTGCCGCTCGAACAATTCGCTGATAGCACCGGCACCATTGACGGACTCTTCGATTAACCTTCACGAGGTGATGTGTGATGTGCCACAATTTATTCACTTCATGTCTGCTGCTGTGTTGCGTTTCTTTGAACGCATCCGAGTCGCCGATAGCTGACGCGGTGGAATGCAAGGATCGCGCTACCGCGATCAAATTGCTGAAACAAAAAAGCGACGCCAACGCGCCACAAGTCGATGGCACGACTGCTCTTCATTGGGCGGCCTATCACGACGATGCCGAGATCGGTGTACTGCTTCTCGAAGCAGGTGCCAAGGCCGACGCGGAAAATCGCTACGGCGTGACTCCCCTGTACAGCGCATGCCAAAACGGCAATGTCAAATTGGTTAAAGCTCTCTTAAAACATGGTGCCGATCCCGACTCCTTACTACAAGGAGAAGAAGCCTTGCTGACCGCTTCCCGAACCGGCTCTGTTGAAGTCGTTAAAGCGTTAATCAAAAGCGGTGCAAGAATCAATGCCAAGGACCATCACCACCAAACCGCCCTGATGTGGGCCGCTGCCGAAGGTAACCTGGAAGTGGTCGAACTACTGATCGAGGCAGGAGCAAATATTCGACATCAGCTCGATTCCGGTTTCACTCCTCTACTGTTTGCCGTGCGTGAAGGACGGGAACCTGTCGTCCATGCTCTTCTCAAGGCGGGCCTCGACGTAAACGAAGCGGCAACTCCGAAGAAAGGCCGGCTACCCAAGGGTTCCACGCCACTGACACTCGCCATCGAGAACGGTCATTTCGCTTTAGCGACGTCGCTTCTCAAAACGGGAGCCAATGCCAACGACACGCGCACGGGTTTTAGCCCGCTTCACATGCTTTCCTGGGTCCGCAAACCCAATGGCGGTGATGGACCTGATGACCTGCCCCCGCCCGATGGCTCTGGAACCATGAGTTCCCTGCAATTCGCTAAGACACTGATCGAACACGGCGCCAAAGTGAATGCTCGTCTGGAGGGTGGGAAACAACATTGGAAAGGCGCCACGCCGTTTTACTTGGCGGCGTGGACGGCGGATCTGCCTTTGATGCGCACCTTGGTCAAGCTTGGCGCCGATCCTCTGATCAACGCCTCCGATGGCAGCACTCCGCTGATGGCCGCAACCGGTATCGGTCGAAAAATGGAAAACGCCTCGGCAGGCACCGAAACCGAAATCCTGGCATCTGCCAAGTACTTCCTCGAACTCGGAGTCGACATCAACGCCGTCAACAGCAGCGGCGAAACCGCTATGCACGGAGCCGCTTACAAGAACTTGCCCAAAGTCGTTGCCTACCTCGATCAACAAAAGGCCGACGTCAAAATCTGGCATCAAAGAAATAAACGAGGCTCCACGCCGTACTTGATCGCCGCCGGCTATCGTCCTGGCAATTTCAAGCCATCCTACGAAACGATGTCCGCCCTCAAACAGGCATTGGCCCGACACGGAATCGAGCCCACCGAAAAACCGCCAGAGCGCATCGATCCCTACGCACAGAAGAAGAATTGGGATAAAGCGAAGAAGCAGTAGAAGATCCGTTCAGAACTTCAAATAATGAAATACCAACGAAGTATAATTCTCAAGGCCCGTGGCCATGCGGCGGATTCTAGCCGATTGGCGGGGTGGGAGAAATTGAGTGGGAAGCTAGGGCACGATGCGGCGGTTGTGGTTTAGGATGCGAGCGTGCGAAATTACTCTCGCCGTGACGCCGCCATTTCTTTCGCCGTGATCTTGTCGTCACCGTTGCGGTCCATCTTAGCGAACATCCGTTCCGCGTTGCCGATTGCTTCGTTTCGCGTCAGGATGCCATCGCCATTGCGATCGATTTCCTTGGAATGCCCCTTCAAAAAACCACCCATGGCACTTCGCGAACCTCCGCGGCCATTCAATTCACTTTCGCTCAGCTTGCCATCATTATTCGCGTCATATCCGGCGAAGGCTTTGGTGGCTTCACCAACGATTTCGTCTCGACTGATGATCTTGTTCTTATCAAGATCGATTTCATCAGCATGAACCAGAATCCACGGTTGGCGTGGACCGTCACCGGACTTTGGTCCACGTGGTCCGCCCGCCTGAGGGGTCGGACCGTTTCGTTGGGGGCCGCGTCCACCGCGGCCGGGACCACGGAGTTCGTCCTCTGTGATTTGTCCGTCTTTATTTTTGTCCAGCGATCGAATCGACGCAGACGCTTTTCGCAACTCGGCCTTGTCGATTCGACCGTCGCCGTTGGTATCAATCGCGCGAACAATTGGGTCACCGCCACCTTGCGGTGGTCCACCGCGCCTATTCATTCCTTGTTCGCCACGAGGCGGGCGATCCTGAGCGGGAGGTGGTCCCGCATCACGGCGACCACTGCCTCCGCCGCGCTGACGCGGCGTATAGGTTTCAGTGGTGGTGCCCTGCTGCGAAACGAAGTTGAACTTTGCTGATCCGTTTTCGGCAATCGTGTATTCGACCGATCGTTTGTCACCGAAGACGTCGTAACGCACGATGTAACTGCCGGGCTTTGGGTTTTCAAAGCCGGTGATCTTCGCACCTCGAAGACCTCGCAATGCCGGCCGTACGCCCCCGGCCCGCGGCTGAGGATCAACCTGCCCGTCTCGTTCGACGACTTCACCGTAGAAGCCACCGTTCAGATACGGATAAGTTTTAGTCGCGTGATAGTGGTACCTGCCGTCCGGACCCTTGTGGCCGTTTAGCCAGTCGAGGTTGGTCGGCGGTTTGCCATTCGGATCGTTGTATCCAAAGATCGGATAGCCATCAAGCGCAACGGCGACCGGGTTACCCACCCCGACAATCTTCTCCAGATGCATCGGAGCAATGTGATAGTGATAGTCGTCAGCTCGGCCACAGTGACCACCCCACTTATCCAACTCACCTGCCAACAAGGTGTCGGTCTTTCCATCATTCTTGATCGGATTGAAAATTGGCACGCCATTCACGGCCAAGGCAATTGCACCACGAAAGAAATGCGATTTTGCCGACAGCGGGTTCTTCGCCGGAACCGGATTCAGAGGAATCCGCCAAGCATTGTTGCCGGTGTATGATTTTGGCAAAGGAACCTGCTGTTGCCACGCCGTAATGCCGACCATCATGGGGTGGTCAGGTATACCGTCGGATTCAACAAACAGAAAGTCGCGATCAAAACGCACTTTGACTTTTCCTGAGAACGGATCAAATAACTTTGCGAGCTCGGGTCGATTCGTTTCTGCGGTTTGCCGCTGGACAACGAAGTAATATATCGGTTTCTCTGTATTGAGCTGAACGATCGTCTTCTGCGTCTTAGGAGAAGCCGCGTGCGAGTGGCCTTCGTGAGCAAACACAGCGCTTGGCAACGCCAGCATGAATGCGATCGCAAAATTCGTTTTCATAGTTTGGTTCCTTCGGTGAAGTCCGGACGGGGTACTTCGTGTGTTAGTTACGATTTCGTTCAGAATTTTCGCCTGGTGGCCTTTCACCGCGCGGTCCGTCACGACGTTTTCCGCCGCCACGCTTCGGTCGCTGAGGCACAACATCTGTCAATCCGCGAAAATCCGGTCGTTCTTTTCCGTCCGGTGGTGACTTAACGACCGTCCGAAACAAAACGAGATTGTCGAGCTTCACATCATCCGACCAAATGAACCTCGCTCCCTTGAAGTTATATTCAAAGAACGGTTCTTTCGGTCCGACCTCCTCCTCCGTGAACTCTTTCGCGTTCGGCCACTTGCTGTCGTCAAAGTCGACTGCGTACCAGTCTTTGGGAACGGAAATGCTTTCGACTCGCGGATTCTTCGTGTCGCCGTCAACTGGGCCCCAAGAAAACTTCTTCGCTTTCCACTTCGCATTGGTAATGGTGCCATCACCGAGTTTCAGGATGAAGCCGCCGTCGCCGACGTTTGTATTGGCGTACTCCATCCCTGTTTTTGGATCGGCGTTGTCGATGCCCATGACTGCGATCGTCATCGGATAGGCGGGCAACACATCAACGGACACGACGTTGTGCGGAACAAAGGCAATCGAGTCGACCGCCACGAGTTCACCGTTGATGTACAACTTGAAGGAGTTATCCGCATAAACATTCGCTTTAATGGTGTCGCCGATACGGGGCTTCCTCGGTGGTGGTTGTGCGATCGCGTGGGGGACAGCAATTGAGGTAAACAGGATAGCGGTGATCGCTGATCGGAACATCAAATCCATTATTTTTTCTTCCTCTTGTTTGGGTTTGGCGTCTTTTTGTTTCTATTTCTTCCACCGCCGCCCTTGCGTACGGTTGGTGGCTTCGTCGGGTCGTATTGTGGGTTTGGGACCGCCATTTGCGCGTCGACGTTCCGCAGGTACTTCACGAGTAATCCGTTGAGTTCCTTGACCTTCTGAGGCATTTGCTGCGACAGGTCATTTTGCTCTGAGATGTCGGCTTCAATGTTGAACAGAGCTGATCGATTGTCCTCGTAGAACTTTATCAACTTGAGATTTCCGAGAAACAGAGCTGAGTGTGGTCCGTCACTGCTCTGATAATGCGGGAAGTGAAACACCATTTCTTTGCGAGGACGTATGACGGTGCCTTTGCCCTCTGCCAATAAATGGGCGATGCTGCCTCCTTCAATTTCGCGAGGTAATTTCGATGATGAAATGCCCGCCCACTTGCAATAAGTCGGGTAGAAGTCGTAGCCGACGACTCTTTCGTGACACCACGAATTGGCCGCGACTCCCGGTCCACGAATAATCAGTGGACTGCGAATGCCGCCTTCCCAGACACTGCCTTTCCCGCCAGAAAGACCTCCGCGCCGTCCTTTTCCTCCGCCACGTTTGCCTCCTCCTCCGCTACCGTTGTCGGACATGTAGATCACGAACGTGTTGTCAGCCAATCCGAGGCGATCGATGGCATCCACAACCATGCCTACTCCCGTATCAAGATTCTCAGCGATCGCCGCGGTGCCGACTCGTTTTTCATCGACGCTGCGTCCCATCTTCTGAGCGTACTTGGCCAGCGTCGCCTTCATCGCATTCTGTGGAGCATGCAATGCGTGCCATGACATTTGAATAAAAAAGGGCCTGTTGGCTTTCTTGTTTTTTTCCATGAAGACAATCGCGCGCTGAGCCATACCAGCGATGTCGGCCGGATTGGGATCGCCGTACTCATGGGCGTATTCGTTACCAATGTCTCCGTCGCCTTCGTCATAGCCATGCGCTGCCGGGCCGCCACCCTTTATGTGCCACTTGCCGTAGTGAGCCGTCGCGTATCCAGCCGACTGCAGTAGTTCTCCGATCGTGATTTCTGATGCGGGGATCGCTCGGATATTGCGTGGCTCGATCATCTTATGCCCCCTTTCAGGCGGGGCCGCTTTTGTCCAATGCATGGCCGCCGAACTCTTGCCGGTCTGCAAACTAATTCGAGTCGGTGAGCAAACCGAAGCGGGAGCGTAGGCCGCGGAAAAACGCATTCCGGCAGCAGCCAGCTTTTCCAGATTCGGTGTCTCGACGATCGAACTCTTTGACCATTGGAGATCAGGGTGCATCGGAACGGAAAGTCCGTTCCACGCCTGGTCGTCGGACATCATGAATACGATATTGGGCCGCTCGGCGGCCCTACCGATGGAGGCAACGCATAAAAGGAGTACGCAGCTTGTCAGCTGTGCCTTCATATCAATTGCCGCTCTTTGATGATTGGTTTCGAGGTCCTTTGTTTTGGCCACCTTTGCCTCCTTGTCCAGCACGTCCACCTCGTCCGCGAACGGTGAGTTCCTGTGCATCAAGCACGCCATCTTTGTTTCTGTCCAACTTCATCAGTGCGGTAACCGCACGATCGATCTCTTTGGCGGACAGGTTGCCATCGCGGTCCACGTCCAGAAGGCGAAACAAGCCGCCTCCGCCACCACCCTTCTGCCCGCCGCGTTTCTGTTGCCCTCGTTCCTGTCCAGCCTCTTGCGCTTGAGTGTTCCTATCTTTGCCACCACGCTGTTGTGCTCCGGCGAAGCTGCCAAAGAGTAAGACTGCAACAGCAGCAGCCAAAATGCCGAGTCGTTTCATTGATTGTTCTCCGTCGTTATGTGAATGGTCGGTTTTTAGTGAGAGAAGATTCATTGGCCGTGCCGCCGTTGCTGTCGTTCGGAGAGCATGTATGAGTAACTCACGTCGCCGTTCATTAGTCGGCCGGTTTCGGCACGAGGCAAATAGGCTCGGACATAGTCCACGCGAGCCGAATCGCCATCGATCCGAACCCGAACATGACCACTGCTTCCTTGGACTCCGCCACTAAGATACCCATATTCTTTAGCGCTCTTCGTACCGGACCGCGGATGGCCCGGTTGCGGAACGAGTTGATAGACGATGCCGTCGAGTTCCTGCTTAATAAACATGTGGTCGTGCCCGTGAAAGACGACGCTCACTTTGTGATCGACCAGCATCTGATGAATCGGTTTTCCCCAACCGGGCCGATGCTGATCGAATTCGTCTTCACCCGAGGAACCCTTTCCACCCCATTCCCAGAATGGTGCCGCCTCTTTGCCCCCACGCTGATTGCGGTCACTGCCGCCCACCAAATGATGCAGGAACACGAATCGCAGCTTCGCATCGCTCTCGTCCAGCGAGCGCCTCAGCCACTGATATTGATGCTTTCCGAGTGTCCAATACCAGTTGTCGCCCGATCTGCCACCACGGTTGCGAGTGGTTGTGTGACGGAACGGATCAAGCACAATAAATTGACAATCGCCCCACTCGAATTGGTAATAGTTCTCAGGCAAGCCAACTTCTCGTTCCTGTTGTTCGTTGCCCGTGAAGAAACCATTCGGAAACGGATTCGGCAGATAGCGTTTCCGCGTCGTCGTTGCCCAAACATTCGATCCGCGATTGCCTGATTCGCCGTCGTGGTTTCCCAAAGCGAAGTACAACGCGGCGGAATGGCAAAGGTGGCCGAGGTAGTAGCGTTGAGCGAGATACTGAGGATGCGACAGTTCGGGCTTCACGTACTTACCCGTCATGAATGTATCGCCGAGCGCAAAATGAAAGTCAGGCTGATCCGCCAGAGCATTTTTCAGTGTACGTAAATAGACATCACCACTTGTGTTCTCATCTAAATGTGAATCAGCCTGGACCGTAAACACAAACGAGCTGTCGGGATCACGTTGCGTATGAAACATATATTCGTCACCTTGCAGAGTCTTGCCATTTGATTGATAAATCAACCGGTAGTAGTAGCGCGAGTTCTTAGCGAGCGACTCAATGACGAAGTCGAACGGCTTTCCGACTCGTAGACTTTGAACTTCCGTCCTGCTTGAGTGCTTCCCCGGCTGATCGCCGTAGCTCAGGTATGCCCTGACGTCGCTGTGAAAAAGGACACGAACGGTCGCGCTGTGGTCGGTCAGCCTTCCGACGATGATGTTGAACGGGTGATCCGGAACCTTGTTTGCCGGAGCTGGAGTCGTGTAGCCACCAAGCCTGCTGCCACCCCCACGTCCCGGAGTCGAACGGCTCCTGCCAGCCGCTTCGTCCGCCGAGACGACTCCGTCGCCGTCAGTGTCCAGTTTACGAATGGACGCTGCCGCTGACTTCAATTCCGTTGGCGAGAGGGAGCCATCATTATTTGTATCGATAGCCGCAACAACGGGATCAGCTCGGCGCTGCTGTGCGAACGCAACAACCGAAGGCAAACTCAAGAGCGCGGCAATCACAGTCACAGCAGAAATCGACATGTGCCTCATGACCGCTCCTCCTCGTGACGAATGCGTCGTCCGGGTTCGTGATGTGACTCGTGAGAAAAGAATCCGGGAGCCAGTTCGGATTGGTCGATCAACTCCAGCGTCAGACTCTTCGGGCCGCCTCGGCCTCGTGGTAGGCCATCAAGCAGTATCTTGTGGACTGTCCCATCCTCCGCATCAAACCAAACTTCAATTTCCTTGGGGCCTCGCACGTCACGGGACTTGCGGACACCCACAAGCTGCGAAAGCGGCGTGCCATCGGCTGCTGTGTCTTGTCCATCCGTCAGGTCAACTTCATAGCCATTTCGCAATTGCGATAAGTGCGAGTGAATGTTCATGAACGGGATGTCTTGTTGCTGTCCTGGTACGCCGCCTCGGAAGCGACTCAAGTCCGTACTCACATGAACGAGCCCGTCTTCGCGAAAAGCCCAACTCACCTCTCCGTCACATCCAGACGTCCTCGTGAGTCCATTCCGCAACAGGACGGTCAGCACGTATTGATTGGTGCCGCGAACGTAGAGTGTCGCGCCGTCGATCTTCTTTTCCGCCTCGCGGTTCCACGCCTCGTGTGACAGATTTCGCGGTTTCTTGTCACGCGGATACTCCTCAACCACGTGGACGCGATACGATCGATCAAGCGGTTTCGCGGCCGCCTCAAGCACTTTTTCAAGCGAAGCCATCGCTGCTGAAACGTTTTGTTGTTGACCACGCAGCATCAACATCACGATCAAGGCAGCAGCGACCGTCATGGCGGATGTCAGAATCGCAAATCGTCGACTACGTGGCTGTGGCCAGGAGTCCGATTCTGCCCGACCGGAATCCGAGCGATCAACTGTGTCGATCGCATGCATCAATGATCGAATTCGGTCGGCGTCGCGGTCTTCGTCTCGGCTGCCCATCTCGGATAGCAAACCATGAACCAGCAGCGACTCAGCCACGCTCTCGCTCGTATCACGGGCGAGAGCGTGGCTTTCGCCCATCGGTTTCGCATCCACATCGTCCAACCAGTCAGAAAGCAAATTGTCGATATGATCATTCATGATGCCGCCTTTCACGCAGACAAGACACCCTTGATTTTGAGGCATTGAGCCAGCATCGCACGACCACGCTGAATCCGTTTCTTGCACGCTTCCAGCGTCAACTCGAATCGCTCAGCAACTTCTGCAGCAGACAAGCCTTCAAAGTACCTGCCGTTGATAATATTCTTTTGCTTCTCAGGTAACGCGTCGATACATTCACGAAGTGCAGCAACTTTGTGGTTCCAAGTATCGCCAGCCAGCAAATGGATGTTTTCAAACTGCCGATCGACGACATTCAGCACCGTTTCGTGCAGCAACACAGGAGATATCTTTTGCTGTCGGTAGTACGCCAGCGCCAAACGCGATGCGATCCCTCTTAGCCACGGCCCAAACGGACGATCCAGATCGCATTCATCAAGCCGACGCCAAGCGACGACCATTGCTTCCTGAAACAGGTCGTCAATAGCAGCCTCATCGCGTACCAGACTATGCAGGTACACAGTTAGCATCCGCGAATTCTCGCGGACTAGAATCTCAAACGCTTTGCGGGATTTCTTATTCATGATGGACGACTAAAAAGGCTGTTCACGATTGCCGAATACCCTTACTGTCGCAAACAGGGCATTTGGGGACAAAGAATCTCGAAAAAACTGCGAAAATGTTGATTCACTCCGTCACAGCTTTCTTCGAAACGATTCGAACAGTGTAATCGCTAACAACCGATCGTGATTCGGCGGTTGCTCGTCCGGCACAATGCCGAGCCATTTGTGATAAGGGCCCGTGGCCATGCGGCCGATTCTAGCCGATTGGCGGGGTCACCTGCCAGAACTCACACGCACCATCGCCATGATGCCAGCTTTGATTGCGTCAGGGAGCGCGGCCCTTTGCTCGGCCAAGGCTTAAGTCCTGCACGTTTAATAATCCGAAGTAATCCAGATCTTAAGTTGCAATTCTGCCAGCCATTCTTGCCCTAAGCTGCCTCGCGAATTCGATAATGATGGTCGCGACGAGGAATACACGATATACTTCCTTACAAGCACTTCGGTGTCGTGAGACCAACGGCATTCAATTGCGCAAGTTTGCTTTAGCAGGAAATCGTTCTGTAGCGAAACGTATCAGGAGATCATGATCATGGCAAATGCGTTGAAAACAAAGAGTAGCTGGAGGTTTGGGCTGCTCATTCTGGTGGGCGTGTTTGCCGTGAACGGCATGGTTGGTCTTGCAAAATCTAAGATGCCAAATACGGGTGTCTTCCTTGCAGAAGTTGAGAGATGCTCCAATTTACATCGTGATGACTTAGCCGTAGCGGGCGGCGGCTATGAGGGCGGGTGGTTCGGACGCAGCGCCCATATGGACTTTTGGGTTACCACGGATTCCGACAGGCTGATCCACGTAGAACTGACACGGCCCTTTAATATATTTGATTGGCGACTGACACAGTTCACAGATGGGTCATGAAGTGTGATTCTCCACAGAACTTTCTGTAGATCTGTGGATGTTTCAGATCAGCTCACAATGTAAGTCCATACGCTACCGCGGCTATCGCAACTCAACCACCGAAACGCGGTCACAATGCCGAGCCATTTGTGATAAGGGCCCGTGGCCATGCGGCTGATTCTAGCCGATTGGCGGGGGAGATGGAGGCAGTCACCGGGCCACTGTCCTCACCGGCGTCTAACACCGAGCGGATCACCAAAGTACTTAGCGACTGCCTCCAGCAGAATATTTCGTCGAGTGTATCTGCTTGCACGATCCGCATCTGAACATGATTGTTCCGGAATAGTGCGTTTTATTCTTCTCTTTATGCGTGTAGGCGGGACCACTACATTTAGGGCATTTGATAGGCATGAGATATGTGAAGAGCAGCATGAGCACCACAACCAAAACCATCAGGCTCACAAAGAAAGCTCCTGCACTGATCTCTAGACTCTCCAGTGTCGGTTTGAGGTAGACGGTTAAAATGCCAACAGCAATCAAGGCCGCAAACCACCCATAGCCTCGACACAAAATGTGTAAATAGACCGGAACTGTCAGAGTAGGTTTTTTCATAGTGCTAAAGGTAGAGGCACGACCACCAGGTATTTTGACTTACCAAACCTTAATTCAGCGATAAACGCAGCTGTCTAACGAGTGTTTATACGTGATCGTGCAAATAACCTCAAACGCGATCATTTTTTTGTTAGGCATGTGTCAAGTTACACCCGACCTTTCTCTGTAAGCTCAAGTTCGAACTGCGGAACGCCTAACAGCCGATAGTGATTCGGCGGCTGTTCCTCCGGCGGAATGCCGAGCCATTTGTGATAAGGGCCGTTTCTTACTCAGCGTAGAAGGGTTTTGCG
>JAYZAR010000039.1:0-8071 GCA_036339635.1 Planctomycetota bacterium
TTCTCGATTTTGGGGTTGGCGGGCTGGTGCCGAAGTCTTTCGATGCTCCAGCGTCTTGGTCGAAGGGTCTGCGTCTTGGTCGAAGGGTCTGCGTCTTGGTCGAAGGGTCTGCGTCTTGGTCGAAGGGTCTGCGTCTTGGTCGAAGGGTCTGTGTCTTGGTCTTGGGGGCGTGTCTTCGTCGCGGGAGTGTCGCTGTTCGTTGCGTGGTCCGTTCGTCCGGTCATTACCGGGAAGGATCGGAATCGCGATCTCGAAATCTAAGTCAGGTTTCAAGGTGGATTTTCGTGTGCATTTTCACGACGTTTTCTCGGCTCTTTGTGAGTGATTGGAACTCAATTCGTTATGTTTCCAATATACGCATCGCGGAGCACTTGCATCGTGTGTCGCACTTGAATCCCCGATGCTTGTTTGGAGAGGTGATTGCTCAGTTGGGTCATGCAGCCGATGTTGCCAGTGGCAACGATTTCGGCACCCGTCGCCATGACATTCGACGCTTTTTGTTTTCCAAGCGATGCGGCGATTTCCGGTTGATCAATGTTGTAGGTCCCTGCAGAGCCGCAACACAAGTGAGCATCTGTAATCTCACGCAGTTCCACACCGGGGATCATCTGCAGCAAGTGTCGCGGTTCAGATCTCACCCCTTGAGCATTGGCAAGATGACAAGCATCGTGATAGGCGATCCGCCTCTTTCGGCCAGGATCAGGCGGAGTTTTGAGGTCGCCCAGTTGTGTTAAGAATGACGCGACATCTTGCACACGATGACGAAACACTTCAGCTTTCGCTTCGTCAGCTGTTCCTTTCAAAATCAGGTGGTATTCATGCATCCCTGATCCGCAGCCGGCTGCGTTGGTAACGATGGCATCGACGTCGTCGGGGAATGCGTGCACATTCTGCGATGCAAATTGGCGTGCTTGGGGAAGGTTGCCTACGTGCCAACTCAGTGCGCCGCAGCAGGCTTGGTTTTTTGGCACAACCACTTCGGCGCCGTTCTGATTGAGGACTTCAATGGTGGCGGTGTTGATGTCGGGATCGAGCACGCTCTGAGCGCATCCGGTCAGTAGTGCCACGCGAGCCCGCTGGCTACCAATCGCTGGGTAGTTTTCCTTCCATACTTGTTGTTTGGGAAGTTGGGGGGGTAACAGATCCAGCATCACCCGCATCGCGTTTGGCAGCATGAACGACAGGGGCTTGGCCAGCTTTCCCGTTCTCGCTGCTAGTCGGAAACGCTTTGGGTGGGGCAGCGTGAACTGAGTCATCCAGCGTGTAAAACGTTGGATCAGGGGGCGTTGGCGTTTTGATTCGGATTGCGCTCTGAATGGGCTGATCAGATCGCGATACGGAACGCCCGATGGGCAAGCAGGTTCGCAAGCGAGACATCCCAGGCAGGGATCGATGTGCGGTAGCGCAGCTGCCAGCTCTAGTTTGCCCTCAAGGACTTCCTTCATCAGAACGATTCGTCCCCGCGGGGAATCAGCTTCCTGGCCGAGCTCCTTGTAGGTTGGGCAAGCAGCCAGGCAGAAACCGCAATGGACACAAGTGCTGACCGCTTCAGCCATCTCCTGCCCCAGCAGTGGGTGTTCTTCCGGTTTGATATCGTGCAGCATGAATCGGTGACCGACGGTGAGTTGTCGTGACTACTGGGAAGCAATCAGTTCGGGGAAAGGCAGTTCTGGAAACTTGGCGGCGGGATCCATCGCCTGCTTGATCGCGCGTTGCATTTGTGAACCGATGGCCATTGCTGATCCGTTTTCGCTACCGAGCCAGCATCTTCCACTGCCGCGCACAAACAAGCCGGATAGGCCGAGTGATTGCAGCAGGGTTCCGACCGAACTTAGGCGAGGTTCGCCAGAGAAAGCGATCCAAACTAGCTGCCCGGCCAGTGAGGCATGCAGGGTGACGCCGTCGTCTGATTCAAGGGCTTCGCAGAGTTGGTGCATTTTATGCCCCGTGGTCGGCACTTTTAAAACGGTGCTGTGGGAGCCAAAGTTGAGCTCGCTGACTTTCGTCCAAATTGACTCTTCCTGCGAGATTTCGCTCACTTCGCCACTCCACTCGGCCATGATTTCTTGAGCGATTTGATGGTTGGCCTGTGGCGGGCCACCTAGTTTAAGATGAACTGTTCCCGACGCGGGTTGGTAATCAACCGCAAACACTTCCCATCGCGATCTGGCGACGCGAGCCATGCGCTGCCGAGCCTGTTCGTGCGTGGCACACTTTATCCCAAGTGAGAGTTGGGCCACTGGTTGCGGGAAAACTTTGAAGGTTAGTTCGGCCATCACGCCGTATCGACCCAGGCTACCGACGAGAAGTTTTGGAATATCGAACCCGGCGGCGTTCTTAACCACTTTGCCACCCGATTCGATCCAGTCGCCTTCACCGCTAATAAACTTCACGCCGAGCAAGAAATCTCGGATGCCGCCATAGCGAAACCGACCCGACCCAGACAAGCCGGCTCCGACCGCACCACCCAGGGTTGATCCTGCACCTGCCAGCACGGGATCAAATGGCAGATACTGGCCGCGTCGCGCCAGCGTGGCGGCGATCTCAGCGAGCGGTGTTCCGGCCAGTGCAGTAAAGGTGAACTCGGAAGGTTCGTATTGGGTTATTCCCGAAAGCCGGCGAGTGCAAATGATTGTCGCTTCCGTCTCGCTCAAGGGCGGTTTGGTTTGTTGACCCACGGCTAGCACTTGCGGTGAGGCTTGAACTGCGTCACGCAATTGATCAAGGGATTCAGGCGTAATGAATGGATGCTCGCCGCTTGAGTTTTGTGGAGGCTCGGAAGATTCATTCACGACTGATCACTCCCGCTTTCTCAAGTGGATGAAGTCCAATATTCGAAAGCGCCGGTGCTTCTTTTCCCGGAAACATTTTGCCTGGATTCGCGATCAGCTTTGGATCCATCGCTGCTCGGATTCGGTGCATCATCCGCATCGTTGGCTCGTCGAACATTTCGGGCAGGAAGTCTCGTTTTTCCATTCCGACACCATGTTCACCTGTAATCGATCCACCCATTTCGATGCACAGTCTCGAAAGCTTTGCCGCTAATTCTTCAGCGCGATGTAACGCACCCGGTTGGCTGCCATCAAACATCACCAGTGGGTGTAGGTTGCCGTCCCCGGCGTGAAAGACGTTGGCCACTCGGATATCTGCTTCTGCAGAGAGTTGTTGAATTCGCACAAGTGCTTCACCCAATCGACTGCGTGGCACCACGCCATCCTGTACCAAAAAGTCAGGGCTCAATCGTCCAACTGCCGAGAACGCGCTTTTGCGGCCTTTCCAAATGAACAGTCGGTCCTCTTCATCCACGGCGACGCGTTGCGCGAAGGGCTGGGTGGAAGTCAAGATTTCATCAAGCTGTCGTCGCTCTTCTTCGATCTTTTCACGCGGACCCTCCAGTTCCACGATCAAGACTGCTGCCGCACCTGGAGGATAACCACAGGCAACTGCCGCCTCAGCCGCTTCAATCGAAAGCGCGTCCATGATTTCCAACGCGCCCGGTAGCAGTCCAGAGTCGATCACTGCCGAAACTGCATCACCGGCGGACTGCAATGAGTCGTAACCGACCAAAACAGTGTGGAATTGTTCTGGCTTTGGGAGCAATCGTAAGGTGATTTCGATGGCGACACCAAACAATCCTTCGCTACCAACAAACAATCCGGTGAAATCAGGTCCGACTGTTTCCAGGCTCTCGCTACCCAACGTGACTACCTCGCCAGTTGCCAAAACTACTTTGCAACCGATCACATGGTTGGAAGTCATGCCGTATTTCAAGCAATGCGCGCCGCCCGAATTGAAAGCGAGATTACCACCAATGGTGCAGATGCTTTGGCTGGACGGGTCGGGTGCGTAGTACAAGCCTTCGGGCGCCGCGGCATTTGAGACATGTTGATTCACAACCCCCGGTTCGACGACTGCGATCCGTTCGACCGGATCAATTTTCAAGATTCGGTTCAGTCGGTTCAAGGCAATGACGATGCCATCTGCGACCGGCAGTGATCCGCCCGACAGGCTGGTTCCGCTGCCGCGAGCGACAAACGGGATCGCATGTTCATGACACCAGCGCACCGTTTCTATCACTTCCTCAGCAGACTCAGGAATGACCACTGCTCTTGGTTTAGCGCGGAAAGCCGTCAAGCCATCTGATTCAAATGCAGTTTGAAACGCAGCGTCTTGATTGAATCGAGATTCGGGATAGATCGCTGCAAGTGAATCGAGTGGTTCCATGTTTGTGTTGCTCAATTCATGCAATCTCTAAGTGCTGCCAATAGGGTTTGAACGTTACGCCGTGTCGCACCATGGCCCATCAGCCCAATTCGCCACGCCTTGCCGGCAAATTCACCTAATCCACCACCGATCTCGAGATCGTATTCCTCCAGCAAACGCTTCCGAACGGCTGCTTCATCGATTCCTGTGGGAACCATTACACAGTTAAGTGTGTGGAGCGAGTGTTTGGGTACATATTTTAAGCCGAGCTCCTCGAGTCCGCTCCGAAGCATCTCGTGCATTTGTTTGTGCCGTGCGAAGCGATTTTCCAATCCCTCCTCCAGTACGATTGCGAGCGCTTCACGCAGAGCGTAGACCATGTTGATCGGCGCAGTGTGATGATAGGCTCGGCCACCCGCCCCGATGTAATAGTTCTTGAGCATCGAAATGTCGAGGTACCACGATTTAACCTTGGTGGTTCGCGCTTCCATCCGTTCAATCGCACGTGGCGAAAAAGAGACTGGTGATAAGCCGGGTGGGCAAGACAGGCACTTCTGTGTTCCCGAATAAACCGCATCGATCTGCCACTGATCGACCTTGACCTCATGTCCGCCAAGCGACGTCACTGTGTCGACAGCCAGCAGCATGCCAGCCTCGTGGACGAGCTGGGAGATTTCCTCCAATGGCTGGTGAGCACCGGTGGAAGTTTCGGCGTGAACGATTCCTACCAGCTTGGCATTCGGGTGCTGGCTGATGGCCTTGGCCATCGCTTCGTCTGAAATGACGTCGCCCCAGGCAGCTTCAACCACGTGGACTGTCGCGCCAGCGCGTTCCATATTGTCTTTCATGCGTCCGCCGAAAACACCATTGATCCCGACGATCACTTCATCGCCCGGTTCAACTAAGTTCACAACGACCGTCTCCATACCAGCCATGCCGGTTCCGGATACTGGGAAAGTCAACAAGTTTTCTGTTTGGAAAACATCACGCATCATCTGACACGTATCGTCCATGTAGCTGATGTATTGCGGGTCTAGGTGCCCCAGCGTCGGCGCACCCAGCGCGCGAAGCACACGTGATGGGACCGTGCTCGGTCCAGGCCCCATCAAGATGCGTTCACGTGGAGTCAGTGCTGCGTAATCACTCATGCATTTCGTCTTGGTTGGTGAACGAATGAAACGGATTTTAAGTTTAAGGGAGGCTTGCGTCCTCGGTAACCCGCCGGGCCGGTGAACCGCAGTTCTCGCGATAGGCATGTTCGCCGTGGTATACCTGTTCAGCTCACTTGGCTGCTTGTCCAGGAGGCATATTGTTCAAGCTGGGGGGCGTTGGAAACCTTGTGTTAGCCGCGTATTTCAACAGCTCGGTCATGAGGTCAAAATCATTCCCAAGATTGCCGCTACGGTGATGTAGTAAAGAAAAACCAGCAGGGTAATTCGGATTACGTCCCCCTCACGACCGACCAAGCCGACCACCGCACACGCTGCCACCACGTTATGAACGCAAATGACATTGCCGGCTGCACCGCCAACCGCCTGTAATGCAACGACCCAGACTGGATTAACGCCGATCTGTTCTGCCACGCTGAATTGAAACAGAGAGAACATCATATTGCTGATTGTGTTGCTGCCGGCGACAAAGGCGCCCACTCCGCCGATCAACGGTGAGAACGCGGGCCACGCTCCACCAGCAACTGAAGCGACTCCTTGTGCTAGCGTACGAGGCATCGATTCCAAGCCTGAACCGCCCCCGGAAGAATTGATGAAGACTTGAACCATTGGAACGGCGAATAGCAGCGCAACCGAAGCCGAGACGATCATTTGACTGGACCGTTTCACAGCGCGGCCAACCGCTGCCCCACTCATCCGATGCAGCAGGATCGTTGCCAAGCAGGTCACCATGAAAACGGTGCCCGGAAGATAAAGCATTTCGACTTGCGAGATGTCGATTCCAGAATCAAAAACGTTTTTCGTCATTTCGGGATTCAACGGAAGCTTGAAAGACTTTAGCCACGCACCGATTCCGAACACGGGCAATCTGGTGGTTACGAGCAAGACTGCGATTAGCAAATAAGGTGTCCACGCCAGCCAGAGTGATAGCTTTTGCTTTCGCTCTTCGAGTTTGATTTTTGTCGAACCGTTCCATGACTCATCCCACTCTGCTGACTCGGCGAAGTCCCAGGGATCTCCCTTCGGGACAAGAAAGCCTGCTTTGGCGGCAGGGATGACAATCAACAAACCAACCAGGGACCCTAGCAACGATGGGAATTCAGGCCCCAGCCAATGGGCGATCAAAGCGTATGGAACCGTCATTGCCAACGATGCAAAAATTGCAAACTTCCAGATTCTTAAGCCCTCGGTGATGCTTCGGCGGGGGCCGAAAAACCGTGTCATGACAATCGCGACGAACAACGGAATCATGATTCCCGCTGTGGCATGCAGCAACGCGACTTTGGCGCCGATCAATGGCAGCAATTCAGTCCACTCCGTCATTCCCATCCGCTCGGTGAGGGCAACGACCTCGGGGCTCCCTTCCAGTCCGCGGCGAACGCCGACCAGAATGGGTGTTCCAACCGCTCCAAAGGAAACCGGAGTGCATTGAATCAAGACTCCCGAGACAACGGCATTCTTGGCGGGGAAGCCAAGCCCAACGAGTAAAGGAACGCAAATTGCCGCAGGAGTACCGAATCCGGCTGAGCCTTCGATGAACGAGCCAAACAACCAAGCGACGATGATGACTTGGACGCGGCGATCGGCAGTGATTCCGGTGAATCCCCTGCGAATGACAGATAAACCACCACTCTCGCTCAGTGTATTGAGCAATAAGATTGCTCCGAAAATGATGTACAGCAGAGTGAAGCAGGTCACCAGGCCGCTGATCGTGGCAGCGGCAACCTGGGCAAAGCTGAGCTGCCAGAAAAAGAATGCGATCAATACCGCCGTCAAATAAGAAAGCGGCATCGCTTTGGCGGCGGGCCAACGCAATCCGACCAAGAAAATTGCAACCACGATAATGGGCGAGAGTGAAACCAGTGGCGCGATTGATTCAAACATAAATTTCTGGGTTCACCAAATTCTCTGGACGTTTACCGCGACATGCGGACAGGCAATTGTTTGCAGCCATGTTTCCCATCTTGGTGCGTGTGCCAATTGTGGCGCTCCCGAGATGTGGCGCGACGACCGCGTTTTCAAGTTCGTACAATCCAGGAGTTAACGCAGGCTCATGTTCGTAGACATCCAGACCGGCTCCAGCGATTGTGCCGGTTTGGAGTGCGGCCACCAAGGCTTGTTCATCAACGACCGGCCCTCGCGCGGTGTTGACCAGGATTGCGGTAGATTTCATTTTGGCCAATTCAGTTGCCCCGATTAAATGTTTGGTTTCCGGAGTCAATGCAACGTGCAGTGACAGGAAATCACTCAGGGTGAGCAGGTCATCTAGCTCAACAAACTCGGCACCCAAGATTCTTTCGTCGGCGGTTTCTAGCCGGGTGCGGTTCCAGTAGAGGATTCGCATATCAAATCCGATCGCCCGCTTTGCCATTGCGCGGGCGATGCGCCCCATTCCGACCAAGCCGAGTGTGCCGCCGGATACGTCTGCGCCAAGCAGCTGCAATGGTCCCCAACCATTCCATGATTTCGTTCGCACCAAGCGGTCTCCTTCGGAAACGCGTCGTGCTGCATCCATCAACAACGCCCAAGCCATATCGGCAGTTGTTTCGGTGAGGACGCCAGGAGTGTTGGTAACAGGGAGCTTTCGTTTGGTCGCGCCTGCCACGTCAATGTTGTTGAATCCGACGGCAAAGTTCGCGATCACTTTCAGATCTGGATTGGCGTCCATGATGTCAGCATCGATCGTGTCGGTCAGCAAG
>JAYZAR010000040.1:0-5041 GCA_036339635.1 Planctomycetota bacterium
AAGCGCAATGGTTTTCCAAGCCATTGGAAATGCTGGGGCCGGAGGGTTGAGATGCTGTTCATGGCTCGGCGTTTTACATTTCAATTTCTTGATCGCTGGGCATTCACTTCGATGGAACAACTGTTCGACGGTTAATTAATCAGGCACCGCCAGAATTTTCAGACGCGTCGTGCACAGATTTTAGAATCATGAATGTCAATCCCTATAAGGCTTTCGCTAACTCGCCAACATCAGAGGCTAAGCAATCGGTCGATGATGACCGCCCGCTTCCCAACTCCGTCGCCGATTTGCGGGCAGAACGCAAACGGTGGAATTTAAGATGCTACCTCTTGTCTTTTTTGTTTGTTGTCCTAGCCGTTGCTCTTTGGGGCACGTCCCAAGTACTGCTCAAGAAAGAAGTGTTCTGGTTACAAATTACCAACTGGATCTCGCTCTTACTGTTCGCCGATGGCGCCCTTTGTTTTGTTTTCGGTCCAATCGCATGGTTCTGGACGGGGCGGCACAAACGCTTACGCGCCAATCGTGATAATTTTGAAACGATCACTCGCCGTTAAACTCGGGGCTCGAGCCTTCACAAAGTTTTTGATCTTGACCTTCATTTCAGGAAACGGATTCCGCACATGGGAATTTGCAAGTGGCGAGATCTGTTTTCACTATCCGAGTAGATTCCATGAAACGTCAATTCGTCCTTGTCTTGTTTCTGCTAGCTTCAGTCCCCTGCTGGGCAGATGTCCGTCTCCCAAAGATTTTGGGATCCCATATGGTGCTCCAGCGAGAATCGGACGTGCGGGTTTGGGGCTGGGCTGATCCAGGAGAATCCGTGAGAGTCAGTTGTGATTGGATCGACCAAATCAAGTCAGCCAAAGCAGATGGGCAAGGAAGGTGGCAGATTGCCCTTTCGACTGGTAAAGCTGGCGGGCCGCATTCGATCACCGTGTCCGCAGGCAATCGCATTCAACTAGACGACATTCTGTTTGGTGAGGTGTGGATTGGGTCGGGGCAGTCAAATATGGAAATGCCCCTAACAAAAGTTTCTGGGGCCTACACGGGAATCAAAGACTTCGAGCAGGAGATTTCCGCCGCGAATTACCCAAACATTCGCTTGTTTCAAACGGGCAACTTCAGCAGCAAAGACGAATTGGAGGATGTTGAAGCTGGCATTTCGATGTACGGGATCCCTCCGGCGAAGTGCCAATGGTCAGCATGCACTCCTGAGACCGTATCCACCTTCGCAGCAACCGCTTATTTTTTTGCTCGGGAACTCCATCAAGACTTGCGAGTCCCGATCGGGATCATTGACTCATCTTGGGGAGGTACCTCCGCGGAAGCATGGACACCGGCCGCAGGGTTAAGAAAACTTGGTTACGCACGCGAGCTTGAACAAGCGAATACCCTGCCTCAGAAGCCGGGTCAGAAAATACCGACGCGACTTTACAATGGCATGATCCATCCACTTCGTAAGTTTCGTATCCGCGGTGTCGTGTGGTACCAGGGCGAAGGGAATGCACAGCGTGCCGATAGGTATCATGACTTATTTTCGATGATGATTACGCAGTGGAGGGAGGCGTTTGGTTACGAGTTCCCTTTCCACTATGTGCAAATTTCTCCATTCAATTATCGTGGCCTCAATTCAGCATTCCTCCGCGAGGCCCAGTTTGACACACTTTCACTCGACAAGACCGGCATGGCTGTCACCATGGACATAGGGAACTTGACTGACATTCATCCTAAAAACAAGCAAGAGGTTGGCCGGCGACTCGCGCTATCTGCGTTAGCCAAAGACTACGGGAAAGACCTCATCGATTCCGGCCCGGTTTATCAATCGAGCGTGGTCAAGGGGCAAGCGTTTCACCTGAGATTTGCGTCTTCTGCAGGTCTCACGACGGCGGATCAGTCTGCGCCGAACTCTTTTGAAGTTGCTGGCAGTGATAATGTTTTTTACGCAGCTAAAGCGAGCATTGTAGGAGAAGAAGTGGTCGTTTCCGCAGCCGAGGTTCCGGAACCAAAATCGGTGCGTTTTGCTTTTACGAATGATTCCATACCCAACCTGACCAACCATGCAGGGCTGCCAGCATCCTCGTTCCGCACCAATCGGCAAGATAGCGACTGAATTTTACAATCATCGTTTAGCACGCCGGTCGGCTAATGCAATGCGTCCAAACGCTCAATTCTTGACGTCAGCCCAGCGGGACATGAAGGCGCTCAGCTGGAAAGTTAAGCGCCTTGAAAGCTTAGTTGGAAGACGCGGAATTGATATTTTCATCGAGAGTGACAATTATCTCGATTGGATCCAGTTGTCCTGCCGAGATTTTTGTTTCAAGGCCACTTGTGTAGTAGTCAGCGTAGCGTCGCGGAACAGTGCTTCCATGGCTATGCAGTTCAAAAGCTAGATCTTCCGTCAATACGATTTGAACCACAACGATGTCGTAATCTCCAGGCGGGATCCCAACGCTACCGTCCTGATCAGTGGGTTGAAAGCTTCCATCGTCTGAAATACGACTTGCAAATCGTACTTGGTCGCTCTTTCTTTTGAATTCGATGCTCCCGGACCGAACTGGCTCCCCATCGCTGAATCTAACGATTCCCGAAACTGGCCCAACAGCGCGACCGCATCCCAAAAATGATAAGCAAAACGCACACAAGAAAATGGGAACCGGGAATGCCCTCCTTCGGGCCTGGCCGTTGTCGTTGATCATTGGTCTAGCTCGATCACTCTCGCGTCTTTGCGATTTGCTAGTAAGCCAAGTACCCTTGTGTCAATCTGCGGATTGAAGAAGCGGACGCTTCCGTCAACCATCGCAAAGTGAACTCCTCCCGGGTGCCAACTCCCGAAGGAGAACATATCCGCGAGAACGTCATCCGATCCGTTCGCCAATCGCAGGCCCGGGCCTGCGAGTCGGCATGAGGCAGGCAAATGATCTCCATCATAGGCAGGCGAATCGAATGGATACTGTGCGAGCTGTGTTGTCGGTACGAATTTCTCACCGAACAAAAAGGTGTTCGATGTGCCGTCAAAAACCGACGCCATTCGGACTCGATCGATGGGGGCGATCGCTTTGCCGTTCTTGCATTGCGGCCGCACACTGATGATTACTCCAGAGCCATTGCCCCCAAAGTAGAAATCGGTCGGTGCGCCAGTTGAACCCGGCGAGAGGTCGCCGTGGTTGCCCGCATAATCACAAAGTGCGCCCTCCACATCTGCCTCGTTCTCTCGTTTTCTCGGTGGGAGTCGGCATCCGCAAGGAAGAGTACCGCCTCCGCCCGTGACGATTGTTCTTAATCGACGAATCCCGGTAGGTTGCTCCCCGCTACGACGTGAGGGACAAAGAAATATATCGGGAATCACGGTGCGAGTTTCTAGATCATGTTCGTGCCATGGTTTCGAAAAATCCCATTTTTGTGCCAGTGCAACTTCCTCGAGATATGGCATCACACGAGCAAGCCAAGTCGGAGTTTCCAGGCCGCACTGATCGGCAGGGTCGGAATCGGGACGTGATTCGTATCGCGCTGGCGGAAAATACCGATACGCGTTGTGGTGCATATGCGTCGCCAACGCCAGTTGCCGCACACGATTCGAACAATCAGTGCGTCTAGATGCTTCCCTTGCTGCTTGGACCGCAGGAAGCATCATAGAGATTAAAACACCAACGATCGCAATGACGACCAGAAGTTCGACGAGGGTAAAGCCTCGTCTGAAAGCGACATTCTTCATTCGATAGCCTACGCGGTGAACAAAACGTTCGGACCACAACCAATCGGAGTTACTATACTCCGAGAATTAGAGGAGTGCACAGGCTCCGAACGACTCCGGATTTACTAATAGGACTGTACATCCTGGCCAATTGTTCCCGATTCCCGCGGTTCTTTGACGGTATTCGCGCCTTCGACTCGATTTAAAACCGCAATTCCGGCCAAACCACCTCATGGATTCGTCCATGAAGGTCATTCGTCGCTCTGACGAATTTTGGGGAAATTCCGATTCAAACTGTCCGATTTTTCCTTTTTTTTCCGGGGGGGGGTATGCGTTTGGCCATAGGATCTAGCCTTCTGGAGTTTGCGAAAATTGTGGCAAGCCCCAATTGCTCTATCTCACCTTACTCGTAAGCACCCGAAGAATCAGAGTCGTAAGGCGGCTGATTTGGCGTCATTGAAAGGGGCAGAACTATCGCATTTTTAAGTTGAAAACCGTTCAGTCCGGACCCTACATTTCTACCGGGTGGATGGATTAGGCAACGACACTTAGTGGCTAATGGCGATTCGACGCGCTCTTCATCACCTTCGAATGACTGCCGCAGCGTTGGCTCATTTGCCAGGGAACGAGTTTCAGGGTGTAGAGGTGATTCATTTCCTCGGTCACTGATTGTGGTTCCAGTAACTGCTCAAAGACTGCCGGCGCCAGATCTTGGGCTTCGTGCATGTCCTGATCGCGCCGGCAGGCGTATGACTAAAGTCTGCTAGCGAATCAAGTGGTGGCAACAAGGTCTGACCGAACAACCGAAGCCAAAAAAGACTGTAATGATTCCTGTACTCAATTAGATAACTCGCGAAGTTTTGCTCGCTTCGGTGCAGAGAAGCCAACGATTTTCAGATCAACCTTCCCCGCGACAGCATCTCCCTCATCCCGGCTTGCCTGATCTAGTTGGACCGCCCCATTGATGAGTTTGATGGAAGCAGGGTTTAGAGCCAACATCGTAAAAAATGCAATCCAGCCCCCTTCAATCAGGACACCGTTGACAGGAACCTCCTTTTTCGAGGGATGAAAGTCTTCCGGCCTGACTTTCGCAATGAAGATCAGGGTCTTACCGTCGCTTTCCCGAATTCCAGTGAAGATGATGGTTGGTGTCTGAATTCCATCTTTCGCGTTATCGTCGTAGTGATCGCTTAACTTGGTGGTCACTCCCATTTTGGTGAACGTGATCGCCTTCGATGCCATTCTAAATTTGGCACTCGTTTCACCAAGAGACTCCGGTGCTTCAGGGCTTTTCGTTGTCCAACTAGCTCTGAATTTTCCTTGGATCTTTCCATACTCAATGACGAGCCC
>JAYZAR010000041.1:0-3561 GCA_036339635.1 Planctomycetota bacterium
CTGCTGCCGACAGCTTCCAGCATGTCGTATTGATCGATGTCCATTGCGTCGGTGTAATCGCCCGTTTCCAAGTCAACTAGCTTTGAGCTGATCCATTTGTTGAGCTCAATCACTTGCTCTGGGGCGAGCTGTTTTGCCTGCAGCCCATATTCGCCAACCGCTAGACCGGTCGCATCTAAAATGTTGATTTGCTGGTCCAAAATCTCATTTGCTTCTTGCCTTGGACGCAGAAACACTGCCGCACTGCTGACCGCCAAAGAGCAGAAAACGCACAATACGGCAGTCACCAAGACAGTTCCTAATAGCGAATCACGAGGTGGCATAACGGGCAATCCTCCTTCGGACGTTGGCTTGTACAACGAAGTAATCAATCAGCGGGGCGAAGACGTTCCCGAATAAAATGGCGAGCATGATCCCCTCTGGATAGGCGGGGTTAATCACACGGATCAATACCGTCATAAACCCGATCAACCCTCCGTAGAACCACTTCCCCGTTTCAGTCATCGACGCGCTCACCGGGTCGGTGGCCATGTAAACCAATCCAAACGCGAGTCCACCGACTACCAAGTGCCAGTAGAAGGGGACGGCGAACATTGGATTCATATCACCCGCCGTGTAGATTCCGTTCATCAAAGAGGCGGTGAGAATCACACCGAGTACGACGCTGGCCATGATTTTCCAGGAACCGATCCCTGCACCGATCAGAATTGCGGCACCGGCGATGCACAGCAGCGTGCTCGTCTCCCCCACGCAACCCTGGATCGTCCCGAGGAACGCATTGGTCCAAGAATTCAATGTCTGGCTTGCGAAGCCAAAATCGACAACACCGATTCCAGAGCTTTCTCCGGCCACCTGCCAAGCGTATTGAACTTTGTTCAAGCTTTCGACAGCAGATTCGCCCGTAGGCACATTTGCCATCTGACCCAAAGCTGTCGCACCACTGTATCCGTCGACCGCCGTCCAGACTTTATCACCGCTAATCTGACCCGCATAGGCAAAGTACAGAAAAGCGCGGCTTGTGAGAGCAACATTCAAGAAGTTCCGCCCGGTACCGCCAAACACTTCCTTTGCAACGATCACACCAAAGGCGATACCGACCGCGACTTGCCAAAGCGGGATCGTGGGAGGCAGCGTGAGCGGGAAGAGTAACCCAGTGACGAGGAAACCCTCGTTGATCTCGTGTCCACGCAATACGCTGAACAACAGTTCAACGTGGCCACCTACAAACATACAGACGATGTAAATCGGCAAAAAATGCAATGCCCCGAGCACGAAGTTTCCGCCAACCGAACTGGGATCGTTCGTGAACCCCAAAGCCTCGTAGATCGTGTAATGCCAATCACCGGCGTGCTCCATCCCAACTGCCGACATTTCCTGGATCGCTAGGTTGGCTTGGTAACCGACGTTCCACATCCCGAACAAGGTGATCGGGACCAACGCCAACACCACGGTGATCATCATCCGCTTCAGGTCAATCCCGTCGCGAACGTGCGTCGACCCACCCGCTACCTCACCGGGTGTGTACAGAAACGTATCGAGCGCTTCGTACATCGGGTACGCCATCTCCAATGGGCCGCCCTTTGCGAACCAAGGGTGCACCTTATCCAAGGCGTCTCGGAGTGCTTTCATGTTTTATATTCCCTATCTTTCACAGCGATGGAATGTCCCGCCAACTTTTCAGTGGCGAAACGGTCGCAGATCAGCCTTCTTTTTCGATCGTCGCCAAACTCTCGCGGAGCAACGAACCATATTCGTATTTGCCAGGGCACACAAAGGTGCACAACGCTACGTCCTCTTCCTCCAACTCCAGCACGCCTAATTGTTGTGCCTCGTCGGTGTCGCGGTAGATCAAAGACCGCAGTAATTGGGTCGGCAAGATATCCAAGGGCATCACCTTCTCATAAGTACCCAAAGGAACCATTGCCCTCTCGCTGCCATGCGTGCTCGTGCTGAAAGCGAACTTTTTATCCGGCATAGCCGCAGACGCAAAAACTCGAGTCAACGAGTACTTATCCAGGCCCGGCTTTTGCCAACCTAGGAACTCGCGCTCGTCCCCCTCCTCCAGGATTGAAATTTGCGTGTGGTAACGCCCCAAATATTGGTGGGATTCACGCGCAGTGCGACCACACAATACCGAGCCACTGATCGGGCGAATCTTGCCACCCTCTGCTTCGCCTTCAATCAACTCGCTCACAGACGCTCCGAGACGGGTCTCGAGCAAGCGCGGCTGCTTAACGACTGGGCCGGCCAGCGAAATCACTCTCCGTGTATCGAGCGTGCCACTTTGCAGGAGCGATCCAATCGCACAGACGTCTTGGTATCCGATGTACCAAACCGTCTTAGTTGGACCCACCGGATCAAGCATATGAATATGCGTTCCTACCAAACCCGAAGGATGGGGACCAGCAAACGACTCGACTTGAATGCGATCTAGACCAGCACCCGGAATCTCTGCATCGACTGCTTTGCAAACGTAGACGCTGCCGTCCGTCAACTTGGCCAGGGCCTGCAAACCCAACGCGAACTGGTCTTTGCGATCCGCAAGCACAATTGCCGGATCCGCCGCAAGCGGGTTGCTATCAATCGCCTGGACGAAAATGGAACTCGGTACCGACCCGAGTGCAGGCACCTTCCCGAAAGGACGCGTTCTAAGTGCGGTCCAAAGACCTGACTGACGCAAGACTTCCGTGACATCATCTCTGCTCGCGGCTACCGGATCCATCTCGCGTGCAGCATCGAATTCAATCCGATCATCGCCATCGACGTCGACCTCGATCGACTCAAATTTCCGCTTTGCACCGCGATTGATCGAGGCAACGGTCCCGGAAGCGGGACTCACGTAGACGACGCCTGGGTTCTTTTTGTCCTCGAACAGCGGTTGTCCGACACGTACGCGGTCACCTTCATTGACCAGCATCGTGGGTTTCATGCCAACATAGTCGTCTCCGACTAAACCGACGCGGCTGACAGCCCTGGCAATCTCGACATGCTGCTCGGGATTTCCGAGAATGGGAAGGTCTAGCCCTTGTTTGATCGTGGTCATCGCAGAATTCAGGCTCGCCATCGAGGGGAAGCGCGTTCGTATCCGGTATCAAAGACCGCCAACAAATCGTTCACGACCGACTTTGTGATATTTTTCACAAAGTTGATTGTGCCTAGAGCCCACAGATGATGTGGGCTACAGGGGCAACCTGGCTTGGCAAGACTCGCAGGGGTGTCGAAAACGTCTTCGAACGCTTGTCGCCTGCCGAATTTGCCGAAAACCAAAGGTTGTCAGGATCGGGCCACAGCTCACACCGGCGATCGCCGCTGGAAGAACCGTGATTTGGCTGACTCCAGTAACTGCGGTGGCGGGCTTTGCTTTCGCAATATCGCACAGGCGATTCAACCTGACAACGCCACTCTCCCCGAACCGCCGGAAATTTACGGTATCGCCGGAGATTGAACCCATGATCGGCGATTGGGGTAATGAATGGTATCGATGCAGATTGCTAGTGGTAACCGAGTAATTGGTATGGTACCGAAGAGGCCGCCAACTCAAGCCCGCTTTAAATTACGTTT
>JAYZAR010000042.1:0-3264 GCA_036339635.1 Planctomycetota bacterium
CGTTGATGTCCGAACCATCTGGCCGTCTGGAGTCACCCCAGCCAAGCGATGAAGGCTTTGATGAAGCATTTGGTCGTCAACATTACCTCCGCCGCCGCAGCGGGCCCGCCAGATTGACCATTTTTGAGGGTGGGCATGAAGGGATTCCCGCGGCGGTAATCGACTGGTTCCAACGTCATCCTTGAAGGGTGGAAAAGTGAATAAGTGGACTTGTGTTCACTATTGTATTTCGATAACCTTGCCGCTTCAACCACATTTCGCAAGGGAGGTATTTATGTTGGTTTTGTCGCGAAAAGAGGGGCAGACGATCGAGTTACCCGAACTTCAGGTCGTCGTTCGCGTCATTGCTGTTCAACGCAGCCGGGTGCAGGTTGGAATCGAGGCACCGCAGCACATTACCGTGCACCGCGGTGAAGTTGTTGGCAAAATGACGAAAAAGCAAGAGTCACCCAACGTTTCAAAAACGATGTCAAAGGGGGAAGCGTTGGCATTTGAGAAGTCAGCCTGGAGTCCCAATGAGGCGGAACAAGCCCATCACGAATCGGATCCTCGCGGCGAGGATGAAAGTCCGAATCGATTTCCCCGCGACGAGGCGAGTCGCGTGCTCGGCGAACTGACGCGGCTCGAGGCGGAATTGTCGGCGGTTGCCGAGCTGGCCGAGCCCAGGAATCGTGGAATCGCGCAACGGGTTACAGCCGATGCGATTGCGCGTATCGAGGGTATTAGCCGTTCGGTTCGCCTCTCAATTCGGCATCCTTCTGAATCGCAACCGATTGCTGATCTCGTGAAGGTCCGCACTGAGGTGCTTGATCGATTGCGCGAACGGACGCAATCTCTCCCGCTTCCGGTGGAATGCTGCGATTGAATCGGCTCAGATCAAGTGGTCGTCTCGAAAGAGTTACTCGTTGGCGACTCGTTTTTTAGCCAGGCAATTAAGGTATCCACGACTCGTTGAAAAAACCGGCAGCGCGGATCTTGCCTGGCAGCTGATTGGTGGGACCATCCGTCACATCAAGTAATGCCCAGTCGGGAAGCTTGGGGGTCTGGCGAGCGTTGTTCAGGTAATCGTATTCCCGAAAGGTGAACCCACTGTTGATGACCACATAGTGGTTCGGATTCAGTGGATTAGGGTAGATCAGCACCGGTACATGATTTTTGCGATCGACTTCGTATTCACCTAGTTTTATACGCTCCGCTTCCCATTGCAGCGGAAGCTCACCGGTGATGAGTTGAATGATGCTGTTGGATTCAGGATCGCCGAATAGAATCAGGTTCGTCGAGTCTATGTCGTCGGCGGTCACCTCATTGTCTAGCTTCTTGCGGATGTCACCTCGGAAATGTTTTCGCCAGTGGTGCATCGCATGCAGTGACTCTGATTCTACCCATTTTTCGACGACTTCATCTTCTGAATGACCGCTTGGTAGCACAAACAGAAACGAATCCATAAAGGCATCATCGATGGGGCCCTGTAATCCCGGGCGTTTATGAAGGGTAGATTGATTTGATGCGGGAGCCCAATGATCATCTTGCTTTTCTAAACGCCATGTCCAAGATTGATCTGAGCGGACGAGCGGCCCGGCTAATCGATCGCCGTCGATTTCAACCGTGATTTGGCCAATTCGTTTACCCGGCCATTGTCCGGATTTGAATTCGAATGCGATTCGTGACACATTTTCGGTGTTTACACGTACCAGTGCATCGTCGACTTCGGCTTCGACAGTTGCTGGTGTCCAGTGGCTCTCCAATCCGGTGAGTTTGACCCAGTGCATGCTGGGATAACGCAAAGTCGTCGTGGTAAATTGAATGTGATTAGGAATCGATGGGCGAACTGCATTCGCCAACGCTTGCATGCGTCGTTCAATTTCGATTTTTGAGTCTGGGTGAATTTTGTGTCCAGTTTGTGGGCCGATCACATGGACTAAATCAATCCCGATTGAATTAAGGCGTTCTTGCATGACATCGGCGGCTTGCTTTTGGCGGTCGATCTCTCCACTGTAAGCAATCGTTGGGCACTGCGCTAAGTTGATTGCCCATGGCGGACAATCGTAAAGCTGCCATAGTCTTTGCTGGAATCGAGGTGCAGTGGAGCGAACGTCCTCATTTTGAAAAGAGGCGAGAAATTTGGGGGTTTCAGAAAAGCCTGCGCCTGGGTTGGCTGCAAACCAGCGATCAGCGTAATGCGTTGCAAACTGCCAGCACGCAGCACCACCCATTGAGAATCCTCTCACGCTGATTTTGTTTTTGTCAATTGGCAATTTCAATTGCACGTATTCTATGGCCTCGAGGACATCGACTTCGCCAGCGAATTTGAAGGCGTTGCTGTAGCGGCCGTAGGGATGGAGAACGATTGTGTCATTGGGCGCGTATTGTCCGAGATCGTGGGACTGTTTGTTTAAGAATGTTACTTCACTGAGTTTTTCGCCACGGCCATGAAACCAGATATCCAATCTTCTTGGCCGAATATCTGTCGGATCGAACCCCGCTGGTATGACGATTCCGTAGGGCTGAATTGACCCGTCAATCTTGCTGGTGTACCCACCAATGACGAGTTGTGGCTTGTCTGAAACTTCAATCCCTACTACATCGCTCCAAGACCCGCCCCGCTGAATGATCTCGATCCGACGGGCCGATTCGTCAAGCAGAACTGACGCCTGCTCTGGTTCATTAGCTTTGTAGAATTGGTTGAATTCGATCACCATTTCGACAGCTCGAGGAAAGACAAGTACCTCACTTTCCATCCCTGCAATGGATGGATTTTTTTTTAAAGCGGATTGCCACTGTGCGCGAAGAACCTGGCAACGCCATTCCAGAGCTTCGATGACAGTCGATGAAATCTCAATTCCTGTGGGTGGTATCGGCCGTACCTGATCGGGCTGGTTGTCAGCAGGGCCGTCTGCATAGATTTTGCCACTGCAGAGGGCGAGAATGGCGAGGCCAACATAAACACACAATGGGAATCTTAGAACCATAATGGTTTCTCGCTAATGATGTTGGCGACAACTACAGCAGATGTCAGGAATCGGCGTCCCAGCCCCACTTGTCGCCCAGGATCAGCTACAACAGAGAACTAAATCATAACCGTAGCGGAAACCGAGTTTAGGAATTTAAGAAAAGATGGCCGTGATTCTGCTTGCGGACGATAGCCCTACTCACACAGCGCTCATGCGTTCGCTTTTGGAAGAAGCATCGCACTTGGTTCATTCGGTTGAGGACGGGTTGCAGTTAATGCATGCGTTGGATGAAACGGTACCTGACTTGGTGGTG
>JAYZAR010000043.1:0-75646 GCA_036339635.1 Planctomycetota bacterium
CTCCCACTCTAGCTATCTCTACGTCACCTGATATTTGGACCCGAGTTGTTTGCAGAGTGTACTTAAAAAAACGAAACCCAGTCGAGTAAGTCGACTGGGTTTTTTTATGGCTGGACCGAAGAGCTTGTCTGAACGCTTCGACTTGGCAAGCTCGTTTTGGCGAAATTACAGGCACATTTGGGAAAATGCCCTTCAAGCTTCGTTTTCCACCATCGACCAATGGCTGACTTGCTTATGTGCCGCGATGAAAAAATTCTCATGCGCGGCATCACACCAAAGTCCATGAATGTGGGCTGGGTGTTGCTCTTGATGAAACATCTCACCCGATTGCGGGTTGTAGAAGGTGATGAAACCCTTGTTGTCGCCACCTGCGGTGAGCAGCCACGCATCGTCCGGCCCCCAAACGATTTGTTCGATCAGACCTTTGAGCTTGTTGTCCTCAAGTTCGAGTTGTCTCTCCCCGGTTTGACAGTTGAAAACTTCCAGGCGTGCTGGTCCACCTAAGTGATCAATATTTCCAATCTTGCCAATTCCGCCAACTGCGAGTCGCTGACTGTCACCGGAAAACGCCAGTGATCGGATTCCACCGATTGAATGTCGGCGTTTCTGCGGGTCCCAGGTGTACATCACTGGAGTTTCGATCTCCGCAATCGTTTTGAAGCTTTCGCTGTCCCAGATTGCTACGTGCCCAACCCGATCGCCGGTGGCAATTTTGGTGCCGTCAGGTGAAACTGCAACTGCATAAAGCATGGAGGGATAGTGGTGTGGTGTCATGGGCGGATGGTCACTGAACTCCGCGATCATCGTTCCTGATGCGAGGTCCCACACACGGCACTGCATGTCGTCAGCAACACTAATCACGCGGGAGTGGTCCGGGGTCGATATGATTTTTCGAATCCACTTGTCGTGCGCTTTGATTTGGCGAATTTGCTGACCTGTTTCAGTGTCCCACCAAATGAGTTTTCGATCGTAACTGCCGGTGACCAGCGTTGATCCACTGCGGACAAGGCAAGTGACATAGCTGGAGTGGCCTTCGCCGGAAAGTTTCATTCTTTGCGGTTTTTCCTCTGTGACGTCCATTTGATAGACGCCAGCATCGGACGAACCGATCCAAAGTCGACGGGAATCATCGCTTGCTGCGGCACAGAAGACGATGTCTTGGCAAGACCATTTGGCGAGCTCGTGAAGATTGGAGGGTTGCATGTCACTTTCCTAACCCAAGATGTCAAAGCAAGGTTCGCTATCAAAGTCAGCGATGGGAATTGGTCGGCTTCCCACCATAAATTCCTTGTGATGATCAATTCCCAAGGCGGCAAAAATGGTGGCGAATAAATCACCGGCGTTCATCTCGCCTTCGATCACAGTCTTGCCGTCCTCGTCGCTTTTGCCAAATACGGATCCACCGCGAATACCGCATCCACTGAGCGTGCAGCTCCAAGCACTGGCAAAATGATCCCGTCCTAAACTGCCGTTGATATCGGGTGTACGGCCAAACTCACCCAACGTGACAACCAGGGTTGAATCGAGCATTCCTCGGGCTTTCAAATCGTCCAAAAGAGCTGACATGCAATGATCGAGGTCGGCGCAGAGTTCTTGGTGAGTTTCGAAATTTTGGCCGTGGCTGTCCCACCATGCACGTGCGACCTTGATAAACGGAACACCAGCTTCGGCCAAGCGTCGGGCAATCAGGCATTGCTGGCCGAACTGAGTCGGGCCGTAATGGTTGCGAACGGATTGCGGTTCTCGTGCGATGTCGAATAGATGATCAGACGCCATTAATCCACGTACCCGGTGGTAGGCACTGTTATGTGCGTCATACATCGGATGCGACTGTTTACGTTCAAAAATGTTTGCCATCAGGTCACGCAGATCGGCTCTATCTCGGTGATCGATCTCGGTAATCGATTCGAGCCGTTTGATGTTTGCTGGCATCATTTGGTCGGTCAAAAACATTGGGTTGTAACGGCCACCCAAAAAACCCGCTGTGCCTTGCCGGCGACCTTCGGTTGACGTGTACATGGTCACATAATCAGGTACTTGGCTATCGCGCTGACCGAGTTCGTGTGCAATCGTCGCTCCTAAATGCGGGAACTTCAGGCTCGGTTCGGGTGTTCGGCCGGTATCCATCAATTGATAGGCATTGCCATGATCCGCAATCTTTGTGTTGAGCGAGCGAATGATTGCAGTTTCTTGAAGACGTGACGATATCTTGGGGAGTAATTCGGAGATTTCGATTCCCGGAACACAGGTTTGGATCTTGCCGAATGGACCGCCGGTTAATCGGCCCGGTTTTGGATCCCAGGTTTCGAGTTGACTGGCACCACCAGCTAACCAAAGCAGGATGACGCGTTTACCTGATTGTTTGAGTGATTCAGTGAGCGCTGGCGAGGCCAATGCTTCGATGCTTGACATGTCAGCAGCTAACGTCGCTGTCGATGCGGCACCAGCGAGTCGCAGCAGCGAACGCCGATTCAGGCTAGGTTGGGCATTGAGATTCATTTCACGAGGATCCAATTCGCTAGTGGTTGAATCGAAATTCGGGTGAGGACATTAAAGCCCAGACGATTTGACCGATTGCATCGGTCCTTCGTTCTGTTTTACTTTGAAGGTACTGCAGCATCGCGGTCATTTCATCGGGATCAGGATCACGACAAAGTACGGCCTGGATCGATTCCCGAATGAGTTCTTCGTCCGATTCAAACCTCAGAAGTGAACCAACCAAGCGGTTACCTCCGGACTGCAGATATTCGTTTTGGATTTGAGGATGATTGCTAAACCAAAGAGATTCGGTTACCGAGACTTGGAATCCGTCGTCCGGGATCTCCAATTGTCTCGCAACACTTTCACTCTTCTGTTCCAGTTCTTCCCGCCGCCGATCCCAGCTTTGTTTTGAGGCCAAGCCTTGCATCTCCGTTGGATTTGCACTGGCGATCAATAGGGACAGCGAAAACTGATGTGGCGTGAGTGGTCGTGGAATGGCTCCGGCGAAGAGTTCGTCCGGTGGAGGGTCCTCGGCATGGGCTTTTCGGGCATAGGTATCCGTTAATGCAATCGCATGGAGTGTGCGGCGTAGGTCGAAGCCGTGCTCGCGCAGATCACGGGCAAGCAGGTCGAGCAGTGCGGGATGACTGGGGGGATTCTCCGAATGGGCCTGATCGAGAGGATGAATCAATCCGCGGCCAAACATGCGGGCCCACAATCGATTTGCGATGTTGCGAGCAAAGAAATTCTGCTCCGTATCCGATAATGCGATCCTCACCAAGTTCGAGCGGGGTCGAAATGAAGGTTTTGGAGGTGGGGGAGCCTTGGCATCACTTTCCGCTTTTTTGATGGCTTCGTTAATTTCTTTTTGCTTGGCTTCTTCCAGCTCTAAATCTGGTTCCACCAGCTTGGTGCCGGTCAGAAACATGAATTCTGATTTTCGCGAATCACCATCAGTGGTGGTGTAGCCGATGGATCCATCGAAACGTTCTCCAACAGATCCAGCACGAGTCTGAAAGGTGCGTTTGAAGAATGAGGCCATCCCGTAGTAATGTGCTTGAGTCCAATCCATGACAAGCGGATGGTCGTGGCACTTTGCGCAGCCAATATTGACACCAAACCACGCGATGCTGGAATCGTTGGTAGTCGAGTCCAAGTCGCGTAAGCGTTTGCGCAGGAACGCAGCGGATCGATGATCCTCATTGTCTTCCGGGACCATGATTTGTCGGAACAGTTCGTCCCACTTACGATTTTCGCGAGTCGCTTCCAATAAAAACGCACGCCAATGGTCGTTGTGTTCCAATCGACGCAAAAGGAGAGTGTCCAATTCGTTACGTTGGTGGAATGCGAAGTCAGCCGAACTGACCAATTTTTGAATCAGGTCTTGGCGTTTCGTCAGGCTTTCGGAGTTGCGAAAATTCTGGAGCTCGGCAATCGTGGGAATACGGCCAGCAAGATCTAGGGTTGCGCGGCGGATGTATTGTGATTCACCAACAAGTTCGGCTCGCAACTCGGGTGCACATTGCTGATTGATTAATCGATCGATCTCCCACGCGAGTTGCATCTGCGAGGAGGCTGTGCTGGCCGTGGTGATCGCGGAGAACAGCAGGCACAGAAAGACTGGATAAAATTGGGTTGGCATGGCGGGGCGGCGCAGGGGATGGGACGCGCTGTTGGCTGCTTGCTCCTATGATAACGGGAAAGCATCGCGTTTTGCAATTTTCATCGCAGTGGTGTTGTCGTTTGCCATGACCCTAGCCGAATGCTGTTTTGGAAACCGGACCCTAGGTGGGGAGTGAACCCGCAAAAAATGAATTGGAGCAGAGGCGTTTGAGGAAGCTGATTGATGGGGTGTCAGGTCGATGGGGTGTCAGGCAATGACGTTGCTCACGACTTCGCCCTGAACGTCGGTCAAGCGAAAATCGCGGCCGGCGTAGCGGTAAGTGAATCGTTCGTGATCGAATCCCAGTAGATGCAGCATGGTGGCGTGTAGGTCATGCACCGACACTCGATTTTCGACTGCTCGAAAGCCAAACTCATCCGTTGCTCCATGTACCGTTCCACCTTTGATTCCCCCACCTGCCAACCAAAGTGAAAAACCCCAATGGTTGTGGTCACGCCCTTGCGAAGCGCCACCACCGTTTTGTCCCAATTCAACCGAGGGTGTGCGGCCGAATTCGCCAGTGCAGAGAATCAGTGTCTGATCGAGCATGCCGCGCTGTTTCAAATCAGTTATCAAGGCGGCCAAGCCTTGGTCGCATGCATTGGCCACTGTGCGGTGCGTGTTCTTTATGTTGTCGTGACTGTCCCAAGGTTGGCCGGCTCCGTGCCAAGCTTGGACAAAGCGAACGCCTCTCTCAACCAATCGGCGTGCGATCAGCAACTGTCGATTCTGTGGACCCTTTCCATAGAGATCCAAGATCGATTGCGGTTCATCCGAAACGTCAAATGCATCCGTAGCTTCGGTTTGCATTCGATAGGCAAGTTCAAACGATCGGATTCTGGCTTCGATCTCTGATTCCTGCGGGCGTTGATTTAAGTGGCGGGCGTTGATTTCCTGCAGTAGTTCGAATTGCTGCTGTTGCTGTTTGGTCGTCAATCGTTGATTGCGAACATTTTGAATTAACTGATTGGGGTCTTCTTTTTCGGTGTCAATCAGTGTTCCTTGATAAACACCCGGTAAAAAAGCTGAACGCCAGTTCCCGGCACCGCCGACGGGCAAGCCGCCCGGGCAAAGGGCGACAAAGCCGGGCAGGTTTTCGTTTTCACTTCCCATTCCCCACGTGAGCCATGAACCAAAACTTGGTCGTACCGATCGCTGGTCACCACTGTTCATCAACATAAGTGACATTTCGTGGCTTGGCAGTTCCGCGTGCATGGACCGGATCACAGCCATCTCATCAACACATTTTGATAGATGCGGAAACAGGTCGCTGACCGGTGTGCCACATTCACCGTGTTGTTTGAATTTGAAGGGTGACGGTAAAGCCACGCCGGTGCGGCGTTCAGTTTTAAAGTTTTCGAACGGCAAAAGTTGGCCGCCCCGACGTGTCAATTCAGGCTTTGGATCAAAGGTGTCAACCTGCGACATACCGCCATTCAAGAAAATATGAATCACCTGCTTTGCGCGGCCGGGGAAGTGGGTTTTTGGATTGCTTGCACTCGCTTGATTGCGTAACAAGTTGCCCAACGCCAGGGTCCCAAATCCGAGTCCACTACGCTGCAGAAATTGTCGTCGCGGTGTAAACCATTGGTTCATTGAATCAATCCAAGAAAACGAACTCGTTTGAGGCCAGCAGAACGTGGGCGAATTGTGTCCAGCGATCGGTGTCGTCTTGGCCCGCTTGAATAAACTGCAATGCCGAGTCTACCTCTGCGGTAGTTGGATCACGGGAGTAGGCAACTTGGAACATCCATTGGACGCGTTGCTCAGAGTCACCTTGAGTGCTTGATTGCTTTGCAAAGGCCGTAGCGCGATCTTGGATAAAATCTGAATTCAGTGCGAAGAGGGTTTGTTGTGGAACGGTGGTTTTTGGCCGTTGCGCGGTGCAGGCACTTGGGTTTGCCGCATCGAAGGTTGTCGCGAGTGGAGACAGGATATCTCGATTTACCAGTGCATAGACGCTTCGTCTGGGAACGATCGGTTCGCCCAGGAAATCAAATGGTCGACCACCGATCTGATCGGTGTTCAATTCCCCCGCGACAGCCAGCATCGCATCTCGCATTGATTCGAGATCCAATCGTTGCCGTGGCATCCGCCACAGTAATCTGTTATCGGGATCTAGCATTCGGGATGCTGCTGATTCAATTGCTCCTTGTTGGTATACCGCTGAGAGCATGATCTGACGATGCAAACGCTTGAGGGACCAGTTTTGATCAAACAATGTTGATGCCAAATGGTCCAACAATTCGGGGTGGGTTGGGCTTTCGCCGCGAGTTCCGAAATCATCTGGTGTTCGGACCAGTCCTTCGCCGAAGTGGTGTTGCCATACCCAGTTGACGACAACTCGTCGTGTCAATGGATTCGATTCCGCTACGATCGCCTTGGCTAATCCGAGTCGGCGTTTACCGTCGTCAAACGAAGCCGGGATCGACTCCGAGAGTGCTGACAGAAACCGGGCAGTGACCCGTTCTCCTCGATTGATGGGATTACCGCGGAGCATAACATGAAACGGATCGGTTGATTTGCGTTCCTGCAAAACCATGGCCCTCGGTGGTGATCCCGGGGATTGGAGGTCCAGGTTGTGAATCGCACCAGCTTTTCCACTCAAGTTGTCACGCACCGTTCGATTAAGGAGTTTGCGGGCCAATTGTTCGGGAAGCGCGGTTGGTGTATCGGCGTCGTAAAGGTGCCGTCGCAATTGTTGGGCTGTCGCGCTGTTAATGGTTGTGTGTCGCGCGTCTTGATCTGGAATGATCTCACCTTCAACGCTTGCCTCGAGTGATGCCTCCAGCAGACTGCTTAACCAGTCCCGATGCGTTTGCGCGAATACCGTTCCGTAGACCTCGGCTAATTGGGCAAGATTCGCGGGCATTGCCTTTTCAATGGCAGCGAGAATCTGCGGGTTCCAGCTCGGCGTTTGGGTTGCAAGTTGGTGTTGCGATTTAAATCTCTGCGGGTCTCCGTTCGCCGCTTTTGCCGTATCGATCAATTGTTGAAGAACGTTCGAGAATTGTGCATCATCCGCTTCTCGCAATTGGATCCAGAATCTGAACACCGGGTCTTCATTCGGTACGGCCGCCAAGTACCGTTGCCATCGATTTATCACGTGTGGGCGGATGTCATCCGTTCGATAAGAGAAGACAGCCTGCGCTAAATCCTGTTCCCCGATCCCTTCGGCAATCCTTCGTAGGTATTTGCCGACTTGCATTCTCAGTCGGCCACGTAGAACCGCTGTTTGATCACGGGCCATGTCGTCATGGATCAACTGAAGCCTGTTCAATTCCGTTTCATATTGACGAAAGGCCTCTGTTTTGGGCCAAACGCCGACGACTGGCAGTCTTGCTGGTGAATCACTGCTGGCAAGTGTTGCATACAGCGAGTAGTAGTCAGTCGTGGGAATGGGATCGAATTTGTGGTCGTGACATCTCGCACAACTGACGGTGAGTCCCATTAATCCCCTGGTAACAACATCAATTTGATCATCGATCACATCGTGCGGGCTGCGATATTGACGACCGACAGTCAGAAACCCAAGCGCCGCGAGTGCAGGATCATTCGCGGGCAACGATAATTGATCTGCCGCGATTTGTTGCTGCAGAAATTGATCGTACGGGAGATCACGATTGAATGCTGCAATGACATAATCACGGTAGGCATACGAGAATGGAAATTTCTTGAATCCGATTGCACTCCCACCGTGGGTATCGGCATACCGCGCTAAGTCCAGCCAGTGCCGTCCCCAGCGTTCACCGTATTGGGGTGATTGCAGCAGACGATCGACTACCTTTGCAAACGCATCATCGGATGAATCTGAAATGAACGCTTGGACTTCTTTCCATGTCGGCGGTAATCCGGTCAAATCAAAGGTCGCACGGCGAATCAAGCGTTCGCGGCTAACCGTTGGCGAGAGATCCAAGCCTACGCGCTGCAAGCGTTTCAAAATGAAACGATCGATTTCGGTACGAGCATTTGGATGTGGGTCGGGAATCTTGGGGCGATGAATTGGTTCTAACGACCAGTGACGCTGATACGTTGCACCAGCATCAATCCATTGTCGTAGCTTTTCAATTTCTTCGTTGTTGAGGCCTTCTCCTGATTGCGGTGGTGGCATCCGCAGGTCTGGATCCTTCGTCGTAACGCGGTGAATCAGAACACTCACATCAGGTTGAAAGGGGACGATGACGGTTTGGTCCGCATCATTGGGGACATCAAGTCGCAGGTCCGCATTCCGCTGATCTTTGTCAGGGCCGTGGCATTCCAGGCAATGTTCCGCGAGTAGCGGCCGAATATCTCGGTTGAACTGAGCCGATTGAGCGGAACACGGGTTGGCAACGAGCAGCAAACTTACAGTGGCAGCCAAGCGAATATTGGCAAAAACGAGTGACGGCAGGAATCGGCGAGGCGGCAACATGGCCCCATGATAATAAATACCTATCCGTTTGACGCGGTTGAGCATGCCATATGCCAAAAGCCTTCCTTTTGTTTATGGTGGTGGGCGTAAATAATGCCCCAGATTCCCGCGAGCTTGGGTTTGAATTGAGGCGTAATCGACGCGTGTGTTGGGATACGAGCGGTCCGACGACTGAAGCTTGGCAGGGAGTCGTCCAAGCTATCCCTTAATGGCCATGGTTTCGAGTGACTTTGCCAACTTGACCAATGGAGCCACGGCCTGTGGATCAGCAGGTTGTTGCATTGAAACGGTGTGTATTTCATCGGGATTTCGATGTTGCAGCGCTTTGCCGTAGCTCTTGTCGTAGTAATCCAGCGTTAGGTTGGCAAACTCGTGCCGATTACCGGTCTGGATGGCGTCAATCGCTTGTTGTAGCCGTAAACCACCTAGCCGCTTTTTTAGTCGCTGGACCGCTTCGATCAAATATTCTTTGCTCACCGTTTCATAGTCCTCTAGCAGGAACTTAATTCGTGATTCTCGGTCTGCTTCGACTAATGCAATCGGTGCCGCCACCATTTGCTTGAACAGATGTTGAGGTACGTGCACGCGACCGATCGCTTGATTTTCACCCTCGATCCAAACAGGCCGCTGCGGGTTGAGCTGCTGCCATTGTGGGAACAACTGATTTTCGAACTGTTCGGTGGTAGGCTGTTGACGGCCAGGAATTGCACCGAAAACACTTCCGCGGTGAACAGCCAGCCCTTCAAGATCGATTGTTTGTTCACCGGCATCACTTAGCTTTTTCAGTAAGATTGTCTTGCCAGTGCCTGTTTTGCCGGCGAGCAGAATAATGAATCGATGCTGTTCAAAGCTTTTCAAAACCGATTGTCGAAAAGCCTTGTATCCACCATTGAGTAGTTTGGGTTTTAGGTTTCGTTGATCACAAAGTCTGGCCATGCCGCGGCTTCGCATGCCACCACGCCAGCAGTGGATGACAAATGTCGAATCACCGGCAGCATCCGAAATCGCGTTCGCTAGTGTATCTGCTTTTTTAGTTGCAAATTCCAAGCCGCGTTCAATCGCTATTGTGCGACCTTGCTGCTTGTACAATGTCCCGACGATCGCACGTTCTTCATCGGTAAACAGGGGGACACTAATCGCACCAGGAATGTGCCCTTGCGCATATTCACCAGGCGAACGAACATCAACCACAGAGGTGTCGGGATGGTCCAATAGCCAGGGGACATCAACAGTCCCGTCGTTTGGTTGATAGGTTTGGAGTTCGTCCAAGGCTACATGATCTCGCGGATAGAATGGGAAGATTACAATAAAACGGTTAGCCCCATTCAGAAGCTTGACTCGGTAGCATGAATCGTTGACAAACAAATTGCAATGCGAAATGCTTTTGCTGGCTGGCACCACGAATTGCTTTTGGGGGATGGATCACTGCCCATTGATCCTTGGCGATCGGTGGCCGGTGCGATGAGCTGCTTTGGTACTGCTCGGTTTCCAGACTCCAGATCCAGGGGAGGATGTCGGCCTCTACCCACGGATGGAAGTGAATGCTGGCACTCTGCCGCGGGTTCTGTTGATTGATAACACCGGCGAAATGACGGTGGAAAGTTGAAGGATGGTTATGGGGATTCGCATTGCAGTTCAGCCGAGGATGGGGCAATACGGCAAGATCGTTGAAATGTTGAGGTGCGTTCGTGGCGTGGAGTGCATTGCTGATGTCGCCGCGGCGGACGGTGTGATCACTGATGACCTAGTATGGTTGAAGCAGTCTGATGGCAGAGATCAGTTCGCCTTGCTGTTGTCACCCTTTCAGGTGGATGCAGGTTGTCTTGGTGACTTCGCGGCAAGCGAGAAAGTGGTCCCGGCGATGCAAGCCCGCTCTCAGCCACGCGTGCGTCAAATCAAGTCGGAAATTGATGCGGGGAATCTCGGACAGCCAGGCTTATTAAGGTCTCATGATTGGGATCGATCCTACGCGCTGGACGACCAGAGGTTGGCGGAGAACCTCGATGTTGCGGTCTGGTATTTTGATCAATTGCCATCGGTGATCTACGCTGTGTCGCGACGTAACTATGTTCAGATGCACCTCGGTTTTGAAGGTGATGGAATGGCGATTCTAGATGTCGATGCAGGAGATTCTCTTGGTGGTTCCTATCAGTCACTGCATTTGATCGGTTCGCGCGGAGCGGCTTACTCCGACGACCACGAGAATGTACAACTGGCAATTGACGCGAGAGGAATCGAAGCAGTCCCGACACCCCAGGGTGATGCTGCTTGGGTGAATATGTTGCGAGCATTTTATGAGGTGATTCGATCTGGCGATTCGCAGCAATCGGAATGGCGCTATGTCATAGAGATCAATCGGTTGGTTGGGGCCGTGCACCGAAGTGTCGCTCAGCAGCGTCCAATCACGCTGGAGAGTGGCAATGGATGAATCGCGGCAGTTTCGTGTGTTGGTTTTAAGCGTAGTAAAGCACGCTTACATTCCCGAAGCTGTTGCTGCTCATCGGCAGTTTGAATTAGTTGCGGTTGCCGACCAGTCGGGTGTGCCTGAGTGGGTTCACACGCGGAACCAGGATTTTGCGGAAAGGTTTTCCATCCCCTATCTTTCAGATATCAGCGGCGCGATCAAAAAGTATCGTCCGGATGTTGCTGTGGTCAGTTCTGAAGCTGAGCGCCATTGTGAATTAGCCGTGGAGGCGGCCAAGGCCGGATTACACATCATTGTTGATAAGCCGTTGTCGAATCAACTAAACGAATGCGACCGTTTAGTTGATGCTGTGCGAGTGGCTGATGTGCGAACGCTGGTGTGGAATCGTAATTTCATGCCGGCGTTGCAACAGACGCGTTCCGCAGTGCATGCAGGTCGCATCGGCAAGCTACGTGCGATTCATTGTGACTTCTACTTTGCCAAAGATGCTGGCCCACCCAAAGGCAGTCGATCAGGAAACGATCCACCGATCAATTGGTTGAAGCGACAGATCGATGCGCACGCAGACGGATCTGATGGTGCGGTTGGGATCCAGCCGATGGGTGAGTTGGAGGTCGAGGGGATTTATCCGCTGGCTTACATACACGTGCTGTGCGGTGCTCCCATCAAAAGTGTGTTTGCACGAACGGCGTCTCATTTTCATCAAGCGCACGTCGACCATGCCATTGATGACTTGGCGACCGTGACACTCGAAATGGAGGGGGGGATCGTTGGGTCCCTGTGTATCGGTCGAATTGGTGCTGCCAGCCATCCTGATTTAGGGGCGATCAAGCTTCATCTGATCGGCACCGAGGGATCATTGGTCGTTCATGAATCTCGTCCGGAAGTGGCATCCTTCTACCGCGGCCAACCGGCGAGCGAATTCCCTCACCGCCGGGTTGCCGATCAGTACGAGTACTTGCTGATGGAAGAGTTTTCCAAAGCGATTGAAACTGGGGCGGAAACGAGTCTGGATGTCACGGTGGGACGAGAAATTTGCCGAATCATCGATGCTTGTCTGCGTTCGGCCCGCTCAGGCAGCGTGATCCAGCTTTGATTTGTCGGTGATGCATCCGAAAAGGATCAACGAAAAATGGCCGATCGTTTGGGAGGGATTCTCAGGTGTAGTGACAAGGATTTTTTAGGGAAAGGGATTCTTGGGGACAGCGACTGTTCTGAGAAGAATTTGGCTGTGCGAAGCCTAAAATTGCCTCCGGAAAGAGGAGTTGCGCTTGATTTTCCGAGGAACCAAGGGAAATTAGAATAGTTCCAACCTAGATAGGCAGCCTACCCCCCAGGCGATCGCTTGAACGCCGGTAATCATACGGATGGTCGTTCAATCCCACCTCGGTCGCACGTCGAACCCCTGAAAATGATTATGAACCGATCTCTCTTGCCATCGTTGGCCTTGGCGGTTTTGGCTGCCTTGATGATTGCTCCTACGCGATCTTACGGCCAGGCGGGGCTCCGTGAGTCGCTGGAACGATTGGACAAGAATAAGAATGGTGAGATCGATCCGCAGGAAGTGACAGCCCTCGCCCGCCCCTACCTGGAACGTATTACTGCGAATCGGATGGCCATTGGGCAAAGGTCGGTCAAGATCGAAGAGATTCAGGAAGCCGCTCGGCGTTTCTATTCTGAGCGTAATGGGGCATCCGGTGAAGACATTCGTCCTGATCCCGACCGAGGTATTAAGAGGTTTGGGCCGTCCGATGATGAGCCGATGGTTCCAGAGTTTGGAATCACTGAGGTCAAGTATCCTTACACCAAAGATGATTTAGATTTCGCTGATCGGACGATGCGTCGGTGCGATCGGGATCAGGACGGCTATATCGATCGAAGAGAGGCCTTGAGGGAACGCTGGACCCATCGTGACCCATTTGATGATGACCTTAACGAAGACGGCAAGATCAGTCGTCTCGAACTGGCTCAACGTTATGCCCGTCGCCGGATGCTTGACCAGTCTTCGGATGAATTGCGTCGCAAAGCGTGGCGGGGTGGAAGGGAAATCCGATCGTTCGAACGCGAAGATGAATCACGCTCAGATTCGATGTGGTGGCGTCGCGGCGGTAATAGCTACTGGTTGACCGCCAGCATCTTGGGGCGATTTGACGCCAACAAGAATGGTCGCCTAGAAGCGTCGGAAGCTGCTGAAACCGGTTTGCAGACGACGCAGATTGACCTCGACCGCGATGGCGAACTGACGAGGGAAGAGTTATTCGCTCACCTATCTGAATTGCAGGACCAAACCGGAGCGATGGTTGAAGGAATTCCCGGTTGGTTTTACGAACTAGATGTGGATCGGGACCGACAAGTTTCTATGTCTGAATTCGCTACCGAGTGGACAGACGCGAAACTCCAGGAGTTCACTTCATTTGACCTCAATCGCGATGGATTGCTTACCGCACCCGAGGTGATGCGATCCAAAGCTTTGGTTGGAGGCAGCTATCAAAATACAGAGGCCGAGGTTTTGCCGCCCGGCCGAACGGTGCTTTCCGAAATTGAAGTCGATGATGATTTTTTGATCGGGGATTTAAATCTCCAGCTTTCGATCACCCATACCCGCGCTTCTCACCTCGACGTTTTCCTGACGGGGCCTAATGGCCAGCGGATTGAACTGTTCACTGCGGTGGGCGGCAGCGATGACCATTTCGATAAGACCATTCTTGATGACCAGTCATCTGTTCCAATTGTGAAAGCAAGGCCGCCTTTCAAAGGCACTTTTCAGCCTGAGGCGGTTATGAAACGACAGCCGAGTTTGAGTTACTTCAACGGAAAAAGCATCAAAGGTGTCTGGCAATTGGTTGTCCAGGGTACTCGGAGCGACCGTTTTGGGATGTTGCACAGTTGGAATCTACAGGTGACCCCCATTGATGACATGCTGACCCAACCAGCCGCCCCCGAAAACGATGGCCCGCAAACAGAATCAGCCGGTGAAGCGAACGGCAGACAAGCTGCCGAAGAAAAAGCGAAAGCGGAAGCGATGGCGAGGAGACAGGCTGATATGCAAGCCAAGCAAGCTTTCTCGGATGCTGGCGACCGAGGCAAAGTCGATTATCGAGCGATCAACGAACGTTTTCAGGCGGCCGTGAAAGAAGGGAAAATGACGGAAGATCAAGTCCGTCAGGCTTGGATCAAGATAAAAGGTGGAGGCGGGAAGAGCCGCGGTGATAAAGACGAGTCACGCGGTAAATTCGATCAATAAAGGTAATAGCTGGGATGGATCCTCCTCAAAATCAGAGCAGTCTGAATCCAACCCAATGAAATCTCTTCGCTTGGGAGAACGCTGAATTCACCCGGTTTGTCTTCTTGGCTTGGCCCAGATTGCTTTGCCCGTTCTGTTCGACGCGATTTTTTTAAAAATGTTTATATCAAAGCGTTAGTTCGGTGCGTTGCTGGTGCATTGCGGCACCGGCTTACGGTGGTGAAGTTGATTTTGGTGAATCTGGCGATCGCGACTGCTGACCGCCCAGATCCTCTGATCGTTGACGACCTGGCACCTGTTGTTTGGGTGCGGGGCGATTAGCAGGATCGAATCAATTTTGGTCGGTCGCGCCCAATGCCTCCGCATAGTTGATTTCGATCGGTGGTTTTTCCGCACCTTTCTTTTGCAAAAACTGCTCCATCCAACGGAGCATTCGCAGGTTGTAATCGAGCCTGGCCGCTGCCTTTCGATTCCCGTGGCCTTCTCCTTCGTAGAGTACCAGGCGAGCCGGTGCTTGATCGAGCGTTTTCAGGTGTCTGAAGAACTCAAGAGATTGGGAAGGGTGAACGCGCGGGTCCTCTTTGCCGTGCATGATCAGGGTGGGCGTTTGGTTCTTTTCGATGTGCCGAATCGGACTTCGTTCTAGAAAATACTCCCAATCTTCCCAGAGCCGTTTGCGGTGGTGAACGAGATACATTTCCTCGGGAATATCGGTCGTGCCGACCTTCGACAGATTGTCGCTAATGCCGACGAACATCACGCTGGCGGCAAACCGATCTGAGTAATAAGTCGAGCACCAAGCTGATGCGAATCCACCGTAGGAACCCCCGGTGACACCAACCGACTCGGGCGCGGTTAGTCCCATCTCGATCAGGTGATCGACCCCATCGACTAGGTCGTCGAATTCTTTACCAGCTGCATCCGCTTGACCCATCTTAGAAAACTCGACGCCACGTCCGGTGCTGCCCCGGTAGTTCGGATAGAAAACGGCAAAACCTTTGGCTGCGGCAACTTGGCCGGGACGCGAATAGCTCGTCAACCATCCATTCGTTTCGTGGGATTCAGGACCACCGTGCACGTACATGATCGTGGGGTATCGGCGTCCTTCGACATAGTGCAGTGGATAGATCAGGACCCCTTGGATTTTCACACCATCGCGGGCCTCGTATTCGATGGGTGTTTGTCGGGCGAGGCTGATTTCTGCCAGCCAAGGATTGGTATCTGTTGTCCGCTGTGGCTCAGATCGACCATCAGCTTGGACGAACAATTCACCTGGATGGCTCGCAGTATGGCCAATTAGTGCGATCGTCTCGTTGTTAGTTGCAGCGGAGAGAGAAGTGAAGATCGTCTCGCCCGGTTGAATCCGATCGCTTGTTTTTCCAGCAAGCGTTACGGTACCGATTCGGGTATGCAGTCCCTCCGCAGCGAGCCAAAGCAGGGTTGAATCATTTAACCATGCGATCGAGTTGATCTGTCCCATCAGCCCAGGCAACAAGTCCTTGAGTGGCTGTTCTCCATCGATCGACGTCACCATCAATCGGCCTTCATGCGGGTCGTGGATGTCCTCACCTGAGATCAAAGCCAGGTTTCGCCCATCGGGACTCCAGGCCACCTGACCAAGTTTTCCAGGATTTTCCAATGATCGGATGACCCGGCCTGATTCACTATCGACGACATGGGCGCGAGCAAACATGTAGCTATCATCAACCGAGGGTGTCGGTGCCGACACGACCATCAAATCTTGCCCATTGGGGCTCCAAGCCACTTCCAGTGCAGAACCCTCAAGTTCCAGCATGCGGGATTTTCGATCTAGGTTCGGCTTAGTGTGGGGGGTATCAATATCCGCAATCCAGATGCGGGTTGGCATTGAATCCTCTTCGTAGATCTCTTGATCGAATCCCTGTTCTTGAACTCGCTGCTGTTCTTTTGCGATTTCTTCGGTCGCCAGAAATGCGACACTCTGTCCATTGGGCGAGAGATCGAAGCCGCCGATTGAGTTGGCGTGAGTCACAACCCGCACTGATTCACCACCATCGATGGGGATGCGATAGAGCACCTTTCCCGAATCACCCGGTCGTTTCGCCGTGTAATACAGGAATTTACTGTCGGGGGACCATTGGGGAGTACCAATGGATACTTCACCGGTGATGAACGGACGTTTTGACGATTCAGCTCCGATTTCGGCGACGTGAAGTTCCGACCAGGCGGGCCCATCGGTGTCTTGCATTGGCGCTCGCGGTACAGAGACAATGTATGCCACCCGATTCCCATCGGGTGATAGAACCGCCGACGTGACCGATTGAATCCTCGTCACGTGCTTCGATTCCAGATGCTGGTCACCCCATGCCGGCAACGCGGCCGTGGCGAGTAGCAAGCCAGTGATTGGTAGCCAAGTCATCTTCACGTCTGCAAGCATGATGAAATCTCCAGGTGATGGTTATTGAACCCGGCAATCGTATCACAAGCTTGCTGCTTTCGCGGACGCTCCGACTTGATTGAGCTGACTTTGCCCATGAATCGCAAAGGAGCAAAATCTGTTACTCTACCTTCTATCGGTAAACTGATTGAATCTTGATGAATGAGCGTTTCCTTGTCCCAAACCCTTCACCCCAGTAGTGCCAACTTTCACGATGATGTGATTGAGGGTCTGGGAAAGTCACCACGCTGGATCCCGTGCAAATACTTTTATGACGAGCGGGGATCCCAACTGTTCGATCAGATTTGTGAGCTTGATGAGTACTACCTAACTCGTACAGAGCTGGCGATCATGAAGCGTTACGCAGGGGAGATGGCCGATCAGATTGGTCGTGGCGTGATGCTGGTGGAATTCGGCAGCGGCAGCAGTATCAAGACACGGATTCTGCTAGACCATTTGTATGAGCCGGTTGCGTACGTCCCGGTCGATATCTCGAAGGATCATTTGCGAAAAACGGCTGACGGGCTGCGACTCCGTTATCCAGAGATCGAAATCTTGCCAGTTTGTGCAGATTTCACAGAGGATTTTGGTCTGCCGACACCCTCGCAACCGCCCTCTCATGATGCAGTTTATTTTCCAGGCTCGACGATTGGAAATTTCCAGCCTGACGAGGCATTGGCGTTGCTAAAACGAATTGTTCGCCTGTGCGGATGTGGTGGTGGATTGTTAATTGGAATCGATCTGCAAAAAGATCCGCAAGTAATTGAAGCTGCCTACAACGACACGGATGGGATCACCGCAGCATTCAATTTGAATCTTGTCAATCGGCTTCGCAGGGAACTTGGCGCAAATCTGCAGCAAGCCGATTTCGAGCATCATGCCGCTTACAACTCGAAGGACCATCGTGTCGAGATTGGCTTGATTAGTCGTGCTGATCAACAAATGAAGATTGGCGCACATTCTTTTCGATTCGCTGCGGGCGAGTTGATTCACACCGAGTATTCACACAAGTACACCGTCGACGGATTTGCGGAGTTGGCGGCACAGGCTGGGTTGACGTTGCGGAAGCACTGGACCGATTCCGATGGTTTTTTTGCTGTACTGCATCTCGTCATTGTGGAGTAAGGCTTGCTCGAACTCTGTAATGTTTCGAAGCGATACGGCGGCGTGGTGGCTCTTGAACCTACGACGCTGCAGTTGTCGAGCGGTCGTACCTATGTACTGTTGGGGACGAGCGGTTGTGGCAAATCAACGCTGTTGAAAATCGCTTTGGGTCTGACGGAGCCCGACTCCGGAACGGTTCGCTTTGAAGGGCAAACACTTCAGCTCGATAATGTTTTGAAGATTCGAAAGCAGATTGGATACGTGATTCAGAGTGGTGGTCTGTTTCCTCATTTAACAGCTCGCAAAAATGTCTCGATGATGGCCGACTTTCTGAACTGGTCCAAAACGAAGATTCGAAATCGGATCGAGGAATTGTCGGCTTTGACACAGTTACCGGAGTCGACACTGGACCGTTATCCGGTACAACTCTCAGGCGGCCAGCAGCAACGGGTTGCATTGATGCGCGCTTTGATGCTGGATCCCGATTGGATGTTATTGGATGAGCCGCTCGGAGCACTCGATCCGATGATTCGGAGTGATTTGCAAAATGATCTGAGCGGAATCTTTCGGTCACTCCAAAAGTCGGTCGTCTTGGTAACGCATGATTTGCATGAAGCTGCTCACTTTGGTGATGAAATCATCTTGCTCCGGGAAGGACGGATCGTCCAAGCCGGTACGATGCAGGAATTGATCGATCGACCCGGCGATCCCTTTGTTACACGCTTCATCCAGGCACAACACGGCACCTCGCCATCGGATCGTTCGAGTGCCAATTTCGATAAGCCTGAATTCACCAGAGCTGATGACCCGCGGGCTGATGACTCGCAATCAGAACGTGGCGAGCGGGGTGTGCAGTGATTCGAACAATCGCGATCATTGGTGTTCTGGTTCTCTTGGCATTCGCGCCCTTATCGATGCGTTCGGCAGGTATTCGAATTGGATCGAAAAAATTCACCGAATCGGTCGTCTTAGGAGAGATGATCAATATCCTGTGTGCCGACACTGGGATCGATTCGGTCCATTATCGCGAGTTGGGTGGCACCCAGTTGGTTTACCAAGCCTTGTTGCAGGGAGAAATCGATGCTTATCCGGAATACACTGGAACAATCACTGAGGAAATCTTATCGGGCGAAGAGGTAGGTTCGCTGGAGGAGATGCGGCTAGCGCTGGCCGAGCAAGGTGTTGGGGTCAGTCAACCAGTTGGATTCAACAACACATACGCCTTGGCGATGAATCGTGGGCGAGCGAGAGAGCTCGGTATCGAGCGGGTCTCAGATCTCAGTCGTTATCCAGATTTAACATTTGGCTTTAGCAGCGAGTTTCTGAACCGCGAGGATGGCTGGCCGAATTTGCGCGAACATTACGATTTGCCTCAGCAACGCGTTGCAGGATTGGATCACGATATCGCCTATCGTCAGCTCAAAACCGGTTCAATTGATGTGATGGAGGCTTACTCGACGGATGCGAAGATCGACGTTTATGACCTCAAGCTGCTGGAGGATGATCGGGCATTCTTTCCTCGGTACGATGCAGTGCTGCTCTATCGTCAGGATCTAAAAACACGAGCCCCGGAAGTCATTGAATCGATTTTGCGAATGGAGAATTTGTTGGACGCCGAAGCGATGATCTCATTGAATCGTCGGGTCGAAGTCGATCGGATCAGCGAAGGTCGCGCCGCCGCCGAATTTCTTGAAGACACGCTGGGGATCGAGTCGGAGGTAGCAGACACGAGTCGATGGCAGCGAATTGCCGCCCGAACGGGCGAGCATTTGGATCTTGTTCGGCAGTCGCTGATTCCCGCGATTCTGCTGGCGATTCCACTTGGGATTGTGGCTGCCAAGCGGCCTCGGTTTGGGCAAGGCATTCTCGGAATCGTTGGTGTGGTTCAGACGATCCCCTCACTTGCGTTGCTTGTGATTTTGATGCCGTTGGTGGCGTGGCTTGGATTGAACAGCATTGGGCTTGGTTCAACTACCGCCGTCACTGCGTTGTCGCTTTACAGCTTGCTGCCGATTGTACGAAGCACACACACCGGACTGCGAGGAATTTCGCCCGAGTACAGCGAAGCAGCTTTGGCCATCGGTTTGTCGCCGTGGGATCGTTTAGTTCGGATTGAATTACCGCTTGCAGCACCTAGTATTCTGTCCGGCGTGAAGACGGCGGCAGTGCTGAATGTCGGCTTTGCAACCTTGGGAGCCCTGATTGGGGCAGGTGGCTATGGGCAACCGATCATCACCGGAATCCGCTTGAACGATACAGCGCTGATCCTCGAAGGTGCTGTCCCCGCCGCCGTTTTGGCTCTGTTGGTGCAGGCAGGATTTGACCTTGGTGAAAAATGGTGGGTGCCAAGAGGACTTCGGCTCCAAGCGAATTCCTGACGGCTGAGCTGATTCTTTAAATTTCTGCAATCAATTACGACAAGCCCGCACGCGAAGCGAGTTTTCCAGCCCTGTCTGAGCTTGGGAGATTTTTGATTAGCTTCCCGAAAGGTGGTCGAAATCAGAAAGGTGATTTCAATGGCAAAGGCAATCTGGAACGACAAGGTGTTGGCCGAAAGTGACCAAACCGAACTGGTCGACGGCAATCATTATTTTCCACCTAATTCACTCCAGCAGGAATACTTTCAACCGAGTGAAGCAACTACGGTTTGTGGCTGGAAGGGAACCGCCAACTATTACGATGTTGTGGTTGACGGCAAAGTGAATCAACAAGCCGCTTGGTACTACGCCACGCCAAAGCAGGCTGCTGAAAATATCAAGGGCTACGTTGCGTTTTGGAAGGGTGTCACGGTCACCTCGTGAACACTTTTCTCACTCGCCAACCAATTAGCGGTTGCGATCGGGTAGTGGTTCGCGATGATAAACTAAATCGGTGAATCATCAGCCGATTGGCAGGACTGTTGAAAGTGTGAAGAGGGATTGGTTATGAGTTTGGCATCGATTGACCAGTGTCGTGACTTGTTGCGACGTTTTATCGAGGTCCGAAGATTCTCGGAACGGTTGGTCGAACCCCTTTCGTCAGAGGACTGTTTGGTTCAGTCGATGCCAGATGTGAGCCCGACAAAGTGGCACTTGGCTCATACGACTTGGTTTTTCGAAACTTTTGTTCTTTCAGAGTGCCCTGATTATCGAGTGCATGATGAGCGTTACGCGCATCTGTTCAATTCCTATTACAACACGATCGGGGAACAATACCCGCGCTCTCGACGAGGAATGATTGCTCGGCCGACCTTGGCCGACGTGATGGAGTATCGGCGTTTCGTCGATGAGTCACTGGGAAAATGGCTGGAAGCTGATTCGGAGGCTGCCACCAGAATTGCATCGGTTGTCGAAATTGGTTTGCAGCATGAGCAACAGCATCAGGAACTGATACTGACAGACATCAAGCACGTGCTCTCGCAGAATCCGTGCTGGCCAGTTTTCCAAGCAGGAAAGATGGACCCGATCATACGGCCGACGAAGCAATGGATCGACCATCAGGAAAATATCTGTGAAATTGGTTTTGATGGAGATGGGTTTTGTTACGACAACGAACAACCGCGACATCGTATGTTCGTGGAGTCTTATCAAATTTGTGATTCGCTTGTGAGTTGTGGTGAGTATTTGCAATTCATCGAGGATGGCGGTTATAGGCGCCCCGAATATTGGTTGTCAGTTGGCTGGCAAGCGGTGCAAGACCACGATTGGACTGCGCCACTTTACTGGCAAAGGGATGGTGATTCGTGGCTGGAATTCACACTGGCCGGACTACAGCAGGTCGATTTGGATCGCCCCGTCACTCACGTAAGCTATTTTGAGGCCGATGCTTTTGCTCGTTGGAGTGAAGCTCGTTTGCCAACCGAAGCGGAATGGGAAGTTGCTGCTGTCGGTTCGTCGCGGAGCGGTAACTTTGTCGATACATTGCTGAAGCATGGGAATGCGATTCATCCCGGTGCCGCCCAACACGATCACACGCTCTTTGGCGATGTTTGGCAATGGACGGCGAGCCCTTACGTTGCCTATCCGGGATACCACCCACCCGCGGGCGCTCTGGGAGAATACAACGGTAAATTCATGTGCAACCAATTTGTGTTGCGTGGTGGTTCGGTCGCAACCTTCTCGAGCCACATTCGACCCACCTATCGCAATTTCTTTCCCGCTGAAACGCGCTGGCAGTTCAGCGGAATTCGCCTCTGTCGCTAGCAGCCAGTATCGCCGGCAGTCAGGAGCGTTAGCAGTCAGGAGCGTTAGCAGTCAGCGGCGAAAGTGGGTTGCATCGCTAGCCGGGGTGTCGCTAGCGACGTTTACAAATTGACGGGTGAAAAGAAATCTGCAGACACGCAAGATTCTGGCAGCTTCGAGCCCATGCCGTCTTTTGACACTCTTATACTGGCGTTGTGATCAATCACTCAGAATTGAGGGACATGATGGGGAAGATCAACTGCTGGGTACTAGTGTTTGCTGGGCTGCTGTGGGCGATCCCGATCTGGGCCGCTTCGAGCGAAGAAGATCTGAGGCGTCTCGATTTGAATCGTGGGATTGTCGGTGTCGTGGGGATCGATGAAGACGATCCGTCCTATTTGATCGATCTTTGTGGACAATCCGAGTTGACGGTTTACTTTCAAACCGATGACCCATCTTTTGCTGCAACGGTGCGTCAGGCTGCATCCGCTCGTGGGATTTTGGGGAGCCGATTATTCGTTCAATCAGGATCGTTGGCTTCGATCCATCTCGGCGACAACGTCGCGGACCGAATTTTGGTTGCGGAAAGCGCGAAGGACCATGTTTCTCGTGCAGAAGTAATGAGAGCATTGCGGCCGCGGGGAATTGGTTGGATCGCGGATGAATCGATGACGAAGCCTGTCCCGGACGGCATTGATGAATGGAGCCATCCCTATCACGGTCCCGATAACAATCCAAATTCGGAAGATCAGCTCGTGCGAGGATCACTGCGCACACAATTTATTGGCTATCCAAAATTTAGTCCGATGCCCGAGCAGTCGGTAATCGCCGGGGGCAGGATTTACAAAGCGATGGGCCACATTGCTCACAAAGCAAATCAGAACGAAATGTTGAACACACTTTTGTGTGTGAATGCCTATAACGGAACGATCTTGTGGCGACGGCCCTTGCCGGCCGGATTTATGATTCATCGCAATACGATGGTTGCGACCGAGGATGCGCTTTACATGGGAGATCATGAATCGTGCAAGATCTTCGACGGCGAGACCGGTGAGTTGCGCGATGAGATTCGCGTCGACAAAGACATTAGTGATGGGCCGGTTTGGAAATGGATAGCGATACGCGATGGTGTGTTGTACGGGCTGGTGGGAAATACCGAAATTGAAATTGAAACCCAGCGAGCCGTCCGTCGAGGGTTGGGGCATTGGCCTTGGGGGATGTGGGAGGGGCACGATTATTCGGATCCGCGAACCTCTTTTGGCTTCGGAAGGACATTGGTTGCAATCGATCTGAAGTCCAAAGATCGCATCTGGCATTATCGCGATGCTGAGTTTCTGGATGCCCGCGCCGTATGCATGAATGACACGCAGATCTTTTGCTACTGCCCGGGGAAATTCCTCACTTCGATTGATCGATCCACCGGAAAGGTACAGTGGAAAACAAACAACACCGACTTGATGCAGGCGATCGGGGACAACGAAAAAGCGCAACATTACATTACCGGCTACGCGACCACCTGTTACATCAAATGTGATGACAATTATCTCTTCTTCGCTGGGCCGCAACGCGCTCAGATGGTAGTTGCTTCAGCCAAGGATGGAAGCTTGGCATGGACACATCCCACCGGGAATTTGCAATTGGTACTTCGCGATGATGGCATCTGGGCAGCTGGACCGCAGAAGTCTGAAAATGGAATGAAGTTTGATTATCGCACTGGCGAGGTGCTGGCGAAGTTTCCCGCTCGCCGCGCCTGCACTCGTGCGACAGGATGTGCCGACAGTATTTTTTATCGGGCCAGTGGTGGGACGGTTCGTGTGTTAACCGAATCGAACCAAGCTCAGCACATTGATCCCATGCGGCCCCCATGCCAAGACGGTGTGCTCATTGCAGGGGGGCATCTTTATTGGGGGCCTTGGATGTGTGGTTGCCAGCTATCGCTCTACGGCAATATTGCTTTGCGACCAACGCCTGAAGATGCGGAATCCCGGCCTACCAGCGATCGATTGATCACCGGAGATCTTGACGCAGCGATCCCGTCGATTGATGCGAAGGATCGAGATTGGACGAGCTATCGTGGCAGTAATACACGCTCGGATGTTTCTGCGATTCCAATCCCATCGAATGTTCAATTGGCTTGGTCCAGCAAGGTTTCGCATGGTGTGCTTCCGACGGCACCGGTCACCGCTGGGGGTCAAGTTTTCATCGCTGACCGTGGCGGCGCCGTTCGTTCGCTAGATGCCGAGGGTAAGTTGATTTGGGAGTATTTCACTGGTGGCCCCATTTATTACTCGCCCACGATCGCGCATGACCGTGTGTACGTAGGTTCGGCAGACGGACGGGTCTACGCGTTGGCGGCGAACGATGGACGATTTCTCTGGTCATTTCGCGTGGGGCCCGAAGATTACTGGGTTCCGGTATACGACCACTTGGTTTCTGCCTGGCCAGTTGCCGGCGGTGTGGTGGTCGAGGACGATTCGGTTTATGCCGCAGCAGGAATTGCGCATTACGATGGCACACACGTCGTTGCGCTCGACGCAATTACTGGTCAATTGCAGGTGTCCAATGATCGGTCGGGAAGATTGGAAGAAGACGTTAACAACGGAATCAGCGTGCAAGGAAATCTGACCATTGTGGAAGGCGAGCTCCGGTTCTTGGCTGGGGGCGTGTATGAAACCGCACGGTACGATCTGAAAACATTGGATTGCTTAAACACACCCAAGAATCAGGTTTCATCTCAATTTCGCACCGCTTTTTATCCTTATTACCCGAATTATGGGAAGTATGTTTCGCTTGATTTTCAATGTAGCGATGGATGCCAATTGACTCATGATGCCAGCTATGAAGGTAGTCAATTCGTCAATTTAGCGCGGTTGTCGCCTTTACCAAGTGGTGCCCCAAAACCAGTCAAGGAAGCAGCGCGTTGGGTGCGTCGCGGTGGGAAGCCACCAGAAAATCTTTGGCAGGACCGCGCCAATCGCCGGTTCACTAGTTTTATTGTGACAGACAAAATGCTGCTGGCGACGGGGCATCCGGATGGGGCCGAGAATGAGAACTTTTTAGTCGCGATTCGAACGTCCGATGGTCAGGATCAGTGGATCGCAAAAACACCCGCGGGCGTAGTAAAAGGCGGCACAGCGATGGGTGACAATGGTCGTCTCTATGTTGCATTAGAGGATGGTTCGTTGTTGTGTTTTGATTCACGTGTCACTCCCTGAATCGAGCCGAGCCAGCCTTAGATATGTCGCGGGCTGGCAGAAGCCGTTTGTGGCCCCCGCCAAACGCAGGCTAGGTTGCGTCTGAATTGGGCCGTTTGGTTGCTGACTCTGCCTGGTTGCTGGGGATGTGGCAGCGAACGACGGCAACTTCAGCGAATCCTCACTGATATCCTCGACAACGGTTAACGCCTCTTCGGTAACCAGATCTAAGCGCCCTGTGCAGCCAGATCATGGGCCTTGTTTTTTGGAACCGCTTGCGCTGTTACGATACGGGTTCCGTTGAGCGGTTTTAATTCGAGATTTGGAGTAAAAAGCATGATTTGGATTGTGTTAGCCGTCATCGGTGTGGTGGCTTTATTGGTGGTGGGTTACGTGATTGGTATCTACAACCAATTGGTGAGGTTAAAAAATCGCTACGAAAACGCATTTTCTCAGATCGAAGTGCAATTAAAGCGTCGCTACGATTTAATCCCAAACCTGGTAGAAACGGTGAAAGGCTACATGTCGCACGAGCGTGAAACGCTGGAAGCAGTGATCAAAGCTCGAAATCAAGCTGTGACAGGCCTGCAAGCCGCCGCCGCCGATCCGAGTAACGCGGCGGCAATCCAGTCACTTGCCGGTGCGGAGCAGGGTTTGACAGGTGCGTTGGGTCGGCTCTTCGCTTTGTCAGAGTCGTATCCTGATTTGAAGGCGAATCAGAACATGGCGCAATTGACCGAAGAGATTACATCGACCGAAAACAAAGTGTCGTTTGCACGTCAGGCATACAACGATTCGGTAACGGCTTACAACACTTACAAGGAAACGTTCCCACCCGTCGCGGTTGCTGGAATGTTTGGACACTCTCAGAATGCGCAGCTGCTGGAATTTGACAGCGAAGCTATCGCAGAAGCACCGAAGGTTTCGTTCGACTAAATGACTACCGATTTTTATCAGCGTCAATCGGATGCTCGGCGAAACACTTGGCGGTTGGTCGTGTTGTTCGGCATTGCTGTCGTATTGATCGTAAGTTCGGTGGTGGCGATCACTTTCGTCGTTGTTGATTTTCAGTATCAACGAACCGATCGGCGGCCCGAATCCCAAATCTATGTCATTCCCGCGATCGCGGGTTTGGTGTCGTTGCTAATTATCGTTGGAGGCTCCCTCTATAAAGTTTGGGAGCTGCGACATGGCGGTGGAATGCGTGTTGCCGAAGGCCTGGGGGGACGGCGGATCTATCCCAGTACTAGCGTTGGCGTCGAGCGGCGACTGATGAATGTCGTCGAGGAAATGGCAATTGCTTCTGGCGTCCCAGTACCACCTGTATTCTTATTAGACGAGGACGGGATCAATGCGTTTGCCGCTGGTTACTCGCCCAGTGATGCTGTCTTGGGAATCACGCGTGGTTGTGCGGAAAATCTGTCACGCGATGAATTACAGGGAGTGATTGCGCACGAGTTTAGCCACATTCTCAATGGCGATATGAGAATGAGCATTAAGCTGATTGGAATCCTGCACGGGATTCTTTTGATCGGTTTGGTGGGGCAGGTATTGCTTAGAACATTCGTCTACGCAGGACACGGTCGGTCAGGTTCAAGTGGGGGAAACAGTGGAAAAGGGGGCGGTGCCCAAATCATCTTGGTTATCTTGGCAGTTTCAGTAGCAGCAATTGTGCTTGGTTTCATCGGAACATTTTTCGGTAACCTCATCAAGGCTGCTGTCTCACGGCAGCGTGAATACCTGGCTGATGCCTCCGCTGTCCAATTTACGCGTGATCCAGGGGGAATCGCTGGCGCTCTGAAGCGAATTGGAGGATCGACCGCTGGATCGCAATTGGAGGCTCCCAATGCAGCTGAGGCGAGTCACATGTATTTCGCCGAGGGTGTCTGGCAGGGTATCGCGGGATTATGGGCAACGCATCCACCGCTGCCGAAGCGAATTCGCGCGATTGAGCCAAATTGGGATGGAAAGTTTTACAAAGGCCGCCCCAGTGCCAAGTCGTTTTCCACTGGGCAATTAGCTGGTTTCGCTGGTGCTGAGTCCAAGGTGACCAGTGCTGATGCGCAGGCCAATGTTGCGGCTTCCGCGGCCGTTGTGGCGGCGGGCAATGCGGCTCAGGGTGCGAGCGCGGTACCGATTTCGTTGATCGATGAAGCCTACCTTCACGTGGGTGATCCGACGACCGAGCATCGGCACTATGCAGCTGAAGTAATCAAGCAATTATCCGGTGTCGTGCTTGAAACGGTGCGGGAACCGTATGGCGCACGAGCTGTTGTTTATGGGTTGTTGCTCGATGAACAGCCAGAGATTCGCAAGGTTCAAATGGATACGTTGCAGCGGCACGCGACACCAGATGTCGTCAAGCTCGTCGTGGAACTACAGGATGCAATCGACGGTTTGGACATTCGCGCCAGGCTGCCGCTGATTGATCTCGCGTTGCCTTCGCTTAAAGTAATGTCGATGAAGCAATATCAAGACTTTAGTCATTGCTTTGTTTCTTTGGCCAAAGCAGATCGCCAGATCAATTTGTTCGAATGGATGCTCGCTCAAGTCGTGATGCGGCACTTGCAACCGCAGTTCGATGTGGTCAAAAGCCCGCCGGTGCAATACTACGGGATGCAACGCCTGCAGTCGGAATGTGCAACGTTACTCTCCACAGTCGCCTCAGCTGGCAATTCAGAGGAGAGAGCAGCGGAAGCTTATGAGGCGGGCGCTCAACTCTTGCCCGAGCTTCGATTAGAACGAGTGCCACGCGACGAATGCCATCTTGCGGGTCTTCAAGACGCGTTGGCAAAGCTGGCTCGTGTTTCTGCGAAGCATCGCGGTCAACTGGTCGATGCGTGTGCGGCAGCCATTTGTGCCGATGGCCATGTGACCTGGCAGGAAGCGGAATTGCTGAGAGGAATCTCGGATCTGCTCGACTGTCCCATGCCACCTTTGTTGGTAAAGAAAACGAACACCTAAGAATCCTGGTGGGAACAGAATCCCGTGCCTACGAAACACTGATGCTTACGAAGGTAAGGGTGGCAATCTCTGATGGCGTGAGCCCGAAGATTGAAATGGTGATCAGGATTGCTTGTTCCTCATCGCATCGATAACAAGCTGGGGCTGAGATTAGAGTTTTGGTGTTCGCGCAAATGCAACGATAGGTCGAGTGCCGTTTTTCCCGCGATAAGCAAAACTAAGATTCCGACGGAACTCCCCAATGCGATTGTCACGAACGCTCCGAGCAGGATGGCGATATGCAGTACAACAATGCGCAAATACGGCTGAAACATCAGGATGATGGGATTGGTTTGTTTGTATTCTTTGTGCCCCAGATAGTTCGTGAAGAAAGAGATCAGGTGGCTGATCGCCAAGGCGCCTACTCCCCACCATAGCTGCTCTTGGTTAAACACCTGCAACATCCCACCGAGATTTGGCATTTCTGGGGCAGCACCGCCTCCCCGCCCAAGCAAGACGAAAATAAATATGCCATGAACCGCGCAAAAAATGCCGTAGTGAAAAATGAAGAAAGGGATTAAGAAGAATTTCATTCGGTGCAGGGTTTTGGAATGCTTATCCCAATTATTGGTCATATCTTCAAAATGCTCATGCTCTTCCCCGGTTTTCGGTTGGACTTGTGATTGCATCTTTTCCAGGCTGGGATCGGCAAACAGAATCTTTAAGACGTTGATGGCCCCAATGATTACGTTTTCTGACCAATAGAGTGCGACAATTGCAAATGTGCTCCAGCCAAACAAGAAGACCCCCAGTAATGGAACCGCGTTGGCAAGGAGCAGTCCGATCGTCGATGGGCGATGTTGAAGGGCTTGTTCTATCCAGCCGTGATCGGCTGGCTTAGACTCGGTAAAATGCTCAGGAGATTTTGATGGATCAGTCACGCGATTTTCCCTCGTTCGTGCCACACCATAGGATGGTGCGTTTCATGCCTGGGGTATGACAACAATGTTGTACAGGTTGTAAATTGCTTTCACCTGAGCTTGCTCGAGTCATGGCGGCTGCAAATCCACGGAGCTTCAAGCCTCACAATTGTTGATTTGTCGTTGCTCCCCTGGCAATACCCGCGCGTTGTTGCGGAGCAGTTTTGGATAAAGGGCGATTGTCGCGTTGCCGATGCTGTAACTCGTAAAACCAGCATGAATCCCTGCCGTCCGTTGATCCCGTCGCCAACTAATGCTGATAACTTCAGTTTCGCTTTGATCGAAATGGCCAAAGTTTGGCCGGTGCAGCAGATGGCGAACCTAGCAGGTTGTGCAATCGAGGATGAAGCGCTGACACCGCACGAGTTAAGAACATTCAAGCGACCATTTTTTTCGGTTCAATGGCGATGAGGATCCGATCTAATGATGTGGGATCAGCGAGCCTGTCGAGGATGTTGGGGCAAGTTGAACTTCGCATGGTGATTCTCGAAACACACGCGACTCCGGGAGCCAAATTGGAATCGGTGGGCGGGGAACACGATGCTCGGTTGCAGATGAAGGTTTCTGCAAGAGCAGCGCAGGGCAGGGAAGGGCAACGCAGGGCAGGGAAGGGCAGGGCGAAAAACGCTATTGCTCGATCTCTGGCGAAAGCACTTTGCTTGCCAAAATCGGCTGTCACATTGCGATCTGGACAGACAAGCCGAGTGAAACGAGTCGCGGTGTATAGTGATTCGGATGCAATTCAAACGCGGCGCAAACAATTGCTCGATGTTGATTGCTCATTTTTTTCGCCACAAGAGCGAACCAAGTCTCAGGTGGTCGAATTCTATGCCATACAATCTCTTGGTGTGATGGCATTGCGAAGGTAGTAATCTCTCGTGAATTGCGATCGTATTCACTTGATCTTCATGCGATCTAGCTAGGCCGGTCGAAAAGCTGAGAATACGATTGGAGAATCCTTTACTGGATCAGCTGCGATAGGTGCGTCTTGCGGTTTACACTTGCACACCATTCGGGTTCTCACCTTGCGAATGAGGCAGGGACAATGAACGTCGATTCAAACGTGCGGATTGAAGGGAGAGCGAGTTGGGTTGGCAACTCTTGAGCATTGGTGTTTTTTACTTACTGATCTTACTAGTCGGTCTGTATGCCGCTGGTCGGCGGAATGAAGATGGCACAACTAGTGGTTTGCTGTTGGCCAATCGAGGTCTGCCGTTGTGGATTGGTGTCTTCACGATGGTTGCCACGTGGGTTGGGGGCGGTTACATCAACGGTACCGCAGAGGCTGTTTATGATTCGCAGCGTGGTTTGGTGTGGACGATGGCACCGTGGGGTTACGCTCTCAGTATGGCAATAGGAGGGCTATTCTTTGCACGCCGAATGCGGCGGATGAACTTCACCACCCTCTTGGACCCTTTCGAAATTCGTTATGGAAAGCGGGTTGCGGCCGCCTTGTTTCTACCCGCATTGGTTGGAGAGGTGTTTTGGAGTGCGGCCATACTGGTTGCCCTTGGAACGACATTTGGGACGGTATTGGGATTTGATGTTTCAGCTTCGATTCTGTTCTCTGCTGCTGTCGCCGTTGGATACACGATGGTGGGCGGACTTCGTTCGGTAGCCTACACCGATATCGTGCAATTGGTTTGTCTGGTGTTGGGACTTTGCATCGCGATTCCGTTTGCGATTCGCAATGTCGGTGGCGCCGATGCGGTGATGACGGGTTACTTGGCTGAAATGACATCGTTTCCCTCCGGTACCGGTGTCTGGTTGTGGTTTGATATGGCACTGCTGCTGATCTTGGGTGGTATCCCATGGCAGGTTTATTTTCAACGTGTCTTAGCTTCCAAGGACGAACAAACCGCCATGCGACTTTCATTGATTGGGGCGGTCGGTTGTTTGTTGATGGCAGTTCCCGCAGTGATTCTTGGCGCCGTCGGTGCGGTGGCTGATTGGGGGTCGACCGGTGTCGACCCATCAGAACAACCCGCAATGATCTTGCCTTACGTATTGCGGCACTTGACTCCGCCAATCGTGGCAACGGTTGGTTTGGGCGCCGTCGCCGCGGCCGTGATGTCGTCTGTCGATTCGTCAATTTTGTCAGCTTCGTCGATGTTTGCTTGGAATGTCTATCGACCGTTGGTTCGAAAGTCAGCATCGGATCGAGAGCTTCGGTATGTTGTCCGCATAGCGATTCTGGTGGTCGGGCTGGCAGCGACCGGTCTCGCGTTGTCGGTGCAGAGTGTCTATGTGCTGTGGTACCTGTGTGCCGACTTGGTCTACGTCGTGCTGTTTCCGCAATTGTTGATGGTGCTGTTCAGCCGTCACGCGAATCGTACTGGCGCGATCACTGGTGCGTTGATGGGACTGCTACTTCGGTTGGGAGGGGGCGAACCGATGATTGGACTGCCAGCCTTCATTCCCTATCCGTGGCAAGGTCCCGGTGGGAGTGACTTTCCCTTTCGCACATTCGCCATGTTGACCGGATTGCTGACCATCTGGTTGATCTCGCGGGTCACGGGCAAGATTGATCCGCCGCAACCGTTGGCTGAAGCCGCGAAACAGGATTGCTCTCCATCCGCCGAGTGATCGAATGGCTGAACAAATTGAAAACCACTGCTTGCTCGAGATGAGCAGCGCATGAGAGGAATCAGCGGCATTGGTATTTACACCTTGAAAGTCTGCCGACGGAATTCTCGGCAGCTCATTCATTCTTCGCAGTGGAGCAACGGACGAGTACCAAGACCAGCGACTTAGTCAATTTGGCTTGAGCGGTGAAAGGTTAAATGAAGGCTGAGCCCGAGGTAATAAGCTACGAATAGTAGCGATCCGAAGACAAGCCATGAGGGAGGATCGGGAAGTTGCCAAACGATACCAATGAGAGCGATGCCCCAGAGACTGGAAAGTGAAAGTGTCAACTTGCGAAAGTGCGGTGTGCGTGATGGATAGACGTATTTGATGGGGACAAACACCAGGACGATTAGCGACAAAATAACGATCAGGTTAGTAATTGGAGTGAGCTTCATCGCCAAGAGGTACAGAACGACGACATTCCAATAGGAGGGAAATCCCTTGAAGTAATGGTCGGCAGTCTTGGCGTCGCTCTGACAGAATTGGTAGGCCGATGCCAGCGCGATCCCAGCGACCGCCCACCATGACCAAGATATTGGTAACAGTTCAGCCCGATAGAGTAAAATCGCTGGGACGAGCACGTAACTAGCGTAGTCCACGATGTTATCGAGTTGTTCGCCACTAAAGTTAGGCAACACTTCCTTGACGCCTACTGCGCGAGCCAGTGCACCGTCGACCGCATCAATGAATACGGCGAGTGCGAGCCAGCCAAAGGCAGCTTTCCATTGGTGTTCGATTCCGGCATCGATCGATAGCAGGCAGCAAACCGAGCCACACGCGGTGAAGAGGTGGACCGCCCAAGCAACGGCTTTCCGCGACCGGGAAAAGAGTACCGGTTCCGGTTCCTGATCACCGTGGTTGGCTGCTGAAGAAATGGGATGCTCCATCGTCATGGTTTACGCCTCGTCCTTTCTTCAATCAGTGGGCCAATAATAGATCTTGGGCATTCCCGACTCGGGTTGTTGCACGCGTTGGGGTTCGACGAAATGTTTGGCAGCCCAGCGATGCCACAAATCCTGCATGTCGCGAACCCGGTTGGGAAATTCAGCCGCGCGATCGTGTAACTCTGACCGATCGGTATCAATCTGATAGAGTTCCCAGCGTTGAGCATAGTTGGTCCAGACCAGTTTCCATGGGCCGATACGGACGGCGCGATTTCCTTCGTGTTCAAAAAAGATCGGACTTGTGTCCCACGGTCGATTTTCGATGACCGGCCGCATGCTGCGGCCAGCGAGCGGCAGAATTTCTTGGTCGCCCTTTCGCTGCGGGTAGGTCGCCATACCGAGATCGAGTAGCGTTGCAGTGAGATCGGTGATATGCGCGGGACGTCGATCAATTTCGCCACCTCGCGACATGCCAGCGGGCCAATGCATGATCAGAGGAGACGAGATGCCGCCTTCGTGGTTGTAGTGTTTGTAGAGTCGCAGTGGCGCGTTGCAGGCATTTGCCCATCCGGTGCCGTAACTGTGGAACGTGCCCGGTCCACCCATGCTTTGCAGCGAATCGCCTTCGTATAAACGGTTTTTCGGATACGGATTGTTGTCAAAACCAAATGGGTCCCATTCCGCACAGGCGCCATTGTCGGAGAGGAAAACAATCAGGGTGTTGTCCAACTGGTTCGTTTGACGTAGATGGTCGATGACGCGTCCAATATTCGCATCCATGATTTGGACCATGGCTGCGTAGGTCGCCATGCGACGACTCAAATCAGCTCTCCGATTCGGGTCGATGGTGTCCCAGGCCGGAATGGTTTGATCGTAGTAAGGTGAGTCACCATTTCGCTCTGGTACCTTGGTGACATGCCCGCGGGGGGAAAGCTCGGCTCCCTCTCGAACGATACCGATGTCTAGCATGCGCTGCAGGCGTGATTGTCGAATCTTGTCCCAGCCGACTTGGTACGTGGTGGCGTACGCATTGATCACTTCTTTGGGAGCTTGCAGAGGAAAGTGTGGAGCGTTGTAGGCAAGGTACAAAAAGAAAGGAGCTTGGTTGCGGCCGGCAGATTGCATTAGCTCGATCGCTTGATCGGTGATCGCATCGGTCGCGTAAAAATCGCTTGCTTCGTACTGCGGTTGGGTTCGCCCGGCGGGGTGACGCACAAACAGATCGGGACGGTAGTAGCTGGCGTAAGCACGGAAGTGGCCATAGAACTCGTCAAAGCCACGTTCGGTAGGGGTGCAAAGCGGGTTGCCTTTACCACGAAGATGCCACTTTCCCGACATCAACGTTTGATAACCAGCCGCCTTCAATCGTTCAGCCACGGTGACGCATCGATCTGTCAGGAATCCGCGATAGCCCGGTTTATGATTGTCAGCAGACATCGCTCCCACACCCGCTTGGTGCGGATAAAGGCCGGTGAGCAGTGACGCACGGGTGGAGCAGCAGCGGGCCGCGTTGTACATCTGCGTCATCCGCAGGCCGTTATGAGCGAGACGGTCCAAATGGGGTGTCCGTATTTCACCGCCGTAGCATCCCAAATCAGAATAGCCAAGGTCATCGGCGAGGATCACGACAAAGTTTGGTCGTTCGTTCTCTGTGGCGTTGGCCAAACTGGTGAGCATTAAGAAGCACCCGATGATCCATCCTGCTCCGAAAGGACAGCTTGGGTGCAGTCGTGCCATCACGTTGGTGAGTTTTTTCAGACGTGTGGGAATCTTCAAATGCATTGGGCGAATGGGGTGCATGATAGTGACGGCGGATCTCAGTCTTCTGAAACGATCAATTTTAATATGTTAAGATTCGCGCACCGACATGACAGCAAGTTTTCTTTTGGATCCTGTTGTCAGTGGTCCTTTATGCCTCTGGCAGCGGATGAGCTGGCAGACGAGGTCCATCGGTCGGTGCACCTGATCCATCCGTTGAAAGAAACTGAAAGACCGAATGATGAAAAAACGATGGCGGATTGTCGGAATCAACTTTTCTCACATGCATATGGGTGATTTGCTACGCAACGTGGCGGAGCATCCTGATGCGGACATCGTTGGCGTTTGTGATGAGAATCGGGAAGCAATGAATCCCGCTGTTGAAGCGTTGGGCATTCCTCTATCGGATGTTTTTACGGATTACGAAAAATGCATGCACGTGACGAAACCCGACTTGGTGATCCTCTGTCCTCCGACGGGTGAGCACGCCTTATGGACCGAAAAGATCGCTCCTTTTGGTGCGCACTTGTTTATCGAAAAACCGTTCGCTGCTTCCTTAGCGGATGCCGATCGTATGATCACAGCGGTCGCCAAGACAGGGAAAAAAATGTTGATCAACTGGCCAATTCGGTGGGAGCCTTGTTATTACACGATGTGGCGTTTGATTAGCGACGGGATGATTGGTGATGTTTTTGAGGTTCATCATTACGGCGGCAATCGAGGGCCGCTATATCACGGAGCAGATAAGGTCGAATTTGAACCGACCCCAGAAGAGAAGCAACGGAGTTGGTGGTACAAGCTAGAAGCGGGTGGCGGTTCATTGCGTGACTATCTTGGCTACGGGGTCACTCTGGGGACTTGGTTCAATGGTGGACAGCGGCCGATCGAGGTGACTTGTGTTACGACGGCGTCACCGGGTTTGGAAGTGGATGAACACAGCGTCACGGTCGCTCGATACGAGAATGGATTGTCCAAGTTCGAGACCCGTTGGGGGACATTTACCGATCCTTGGGTGCATCAGCCGCAGCCAAAATGTGGATTTGTCGTGCGGGGCACCAAGGGCACGATTTCCAGTTACGACTATGAGCAGACCGTACGAGTTCAAACGGCTGAGCATCCGGAAGGATTCGATCATCCGGTCCAAGAACTTCCACAGGGCGAGCGTAACGGGATTGAATACATGTTGACTCGAATTGACGGGGATCTGCCAATTGAAGGACCACTGTCACCTGAGATCGCGAGAATTGGCCAACAAATTATCGAAACTGCGATCCGTAGTGCCGAAGGAAAGCAAACGCTTCCGTTGGTTTCTGGTGATTGACGGCGATTTTTGTGATCCCGGACGATTCTTTCCGTGTCAAACCTGTTGGTTGTGAAGTGTTCTGATCGGGTTGGAAATTTCGCATAGGAGGTGAGGTGAGGGGGATAGATTTTTGTGTTTAGCCTTGGTGCGAGATTTGGCACACTGAGATACATTGTTGGGGGCGAAGGCACTGATCTCAAATTGATCGGCGTCGTCGCCGACGCCCAGGTGGTGGAATTGGCAGACACAGGGGATTTAAAATCCCCCGGCCAAATGCGGCTGTGCGGGTTCGAGTCCCGCCCTGGGCACTTCTGCTATTCTGCGAGTTGGTGCGACGCTCCCAGCAAATCGGACGACACTCGGTGTTGTTCGTAACGTGTTCGACCGGATCCTTTAATCGCTGTTTTTTTTCCGCTGGTTCAGCATCTCCCAAGCGGAACGGCGCTAGCCGCCGGTCTCCGGTGCCAGTCTAGTTTTTTGCCGTGGCTTCGTCGCGTTGCTTCTTGATCCGGCCGATTTGACGTCTTGCAACGCCGCCTTACGCGAGAAAAAGTCTGTCACTGGTAGGTCTCGCACCCGCAAACGATTGAATCAAAATTGCATCAGAATTCCAAACATTTCACGGCCGGCGGATGTCATCAGACGAAAAATCGCATGCGTTCACCTGGCCCGTTTTTCAGACGTCCACCCTTGAAAAGTCTTTCGTGCGGATGAATCAGCGTGTCACATCGCTTGGGCGTGACGTTATTGTTTGTCGGCCGATTCGGAATTGGCGGGGAGCGAACCAAAATCTGTGTCAGGTCGGAAGGCGATCTTTTGGTAACGGTTGCCTTGCTTTCGAATGATATCACGCCAACCATCACTCCAGATAACCCTTGCTTCACCGTCAACCAATCTCCACGTTCCGGTGGCGTTTGGGACGTGGCTTTTCGTCGCCGTGTAATCAGCCTTTAGCGTCATTACAAAAACAGGCTTTCCTTTGGATCGACCGATGTCCCATTTGCCGATGAATTCTTCCGGTGGCTCGGTGTCTGATTCTCTTTGAACTCCAGTTTGCACCTTGTAGAGATAGTTTTCGGTTCGAACGTAAAACGCGTTCTCATCAACGGCAGGGGTCGCCATCAGCGTTTGATTGTTCAATGCATTTTCCGCGACCACTTGATATTTATCTCCGGGACGAATCACGGTGCATTTTGATTCTTCATTGAACAGGTAAATTCGGTCTTGCGCGAAGATAGGTGTTGCCGAATAGGCTCCTTCCAGGCGTTGTTTCCAGACCAAGTCACCCGTCTCTGCCCGCAGGCAGGTCATGATACCTTCTCGATTGATTAGGTAGAGTCGGTCACCGATTAAAAGTGGTGTAGACCGTGCCGGCATCCCGCGCGTTTCTTTCCATTGGATGTGCGTATCAGTCACATCTCCGCTGCCGTCGTGCCGGATTGCCCACAGTTCGGGATGGTCGCGATCGACAATGGCGAAGACGAGGCCGTCGCCTGAGACAGGCCGTGGAAAGACGGACCATCCTTTGTGGCGAACACGCCAAAGTTCGCGTCCATCGGTACCGTAGCCGTAAACACCTTGGGCCGCAGCACTGATCAATTGGGTGCCGCTGCGGTACGGAGCCAGTCCAGGCATGCTATATGCTTTTCGTTGATTGACTGGGACTGTCGAATAGTCGTAGGACCGGGGCGTTTTCCAGACGGTTTCGCCGGTTGCAGTGTCCAAGGCGACGATGTATTGAACGTCTCGGCCATCCACGTGCACGACCAATTGATTGTCGATTAGAGTTGGCGAGCTAGCCGGCCCAGCATTTGTTTCATGATCGCACTTTAGGTCTCGCCGCGCCCAGACAAACTCGCCGGTTTCGGTCGCTAAACACGCGGTGCCATAGGTGCCGAAATGAATAAAAACATGTTTTTTGTCGATTACCGGCGTGGGTGTGGCATAGGTGTTGGCCGCACTGATTTTTTGTGGTTGATCGACAGTGAAAACTTGTTGATCGACAAGGACTTGGCCGGTGTTCTTGTCAATGCAAACAGCGAACAAGCGCTTACCGTCCAAGGTCGCCGTGGTTAGCCAGATCAGGTTACCGGAGATAACCGGTGACGACCAACCGCGATCGTGAATCCTTGTCTTCCAAGCTACATTTTCAATCTCTGTCCATTGCAATGGTAGCTTGACCGATGTCGTGTGACCGTTCCCTTGCGGACCGAGAAACTGCCACCATGATTCATCAGCCATGCTGGGAGCGGCAACCAACGGAAGGGCCATCATGAAGAGGAAATGAAATCGCAACCTTTGTTCCTTGAGCATGAGGTAGACAGATCGCATGAGGTAGGAGCCAGCGTGAGGTAGCAGACAGGTTGAGGTAGCAGACAGGGTGAGATAGCAGATGAATTCCTGCTAAGGGAACCGTCGACCCTTTGGGTTTCCCAGTTCCATTCGTTTGACAAGGTCGTCAACGATTGCGCGGATCGGAACAGACAAGACCAACACGGCGACCAAGGCTTCCGGTAAAGAGAACAGCCATCGGATCCCCGCGAAGGTGCAGATCAACAGAGTGAGCATGCCCCAGAATTCCGCCATCGAAAATTTCATGTTGATCGCGTCAAGCTCGTTCGCGTCATGTTCAGTTCGCCGATCCGATACCACTGCCGTCCCTCATTCTATGGTGGGGATGAAGGTCAAGTCACGTGATATTCGGTAGATGCTCGCAGAGATTTCTGCACTGAGGCCTAATCGCTAATTCGGCCCGGTCGGGTCGTGTCGAAGCAACTTGATACGCGGATGATCGCACAAGGCTTGGTGAATCACAACGAGGTTGCTCAAAACCGAGTATCATAAGCCACGTCGTCCGATTCGGTGAGCCTTTTGCCATTGCTTGCAGTTGTCATGTTTTTTCGCATCGTCACACCATCCCATTCGTTCCTCTGGGCCTTGTTGATCGCGGTCTGTTGTTCACCGGACCGATTGTGTGCGGAGACGAAGTCGTGGCCATTTCGTCCTGTTGCCGAACCGACTGTACCGACCACAACGCGGGTGGACTGGAAGTCGAATGACGTTGATTCCTTCATTCAAGAAAAGTTGGATGAGGCGGGAATCGAGCCCGCACCCATGGCGGATAAGACCACTCTGGCGCGGCGTCTCTACCTTGACCTCATTGGGTTACCACCCACTCCGGAGGAGTTGTCGTCGTTTTTAGCCGATTCGACGCCTGATGCCTACGAGAAATTGGTCAACCAGTTGCTGGATGATCCACGTTACGGAGAGCATTGGGCGCGATTCTGGTTGGATCTCGCCCGATACGCGGATACGGCGGGCTACGAAGGTGATCCCGATTTGCCGCATGCATGGCGATACCGTGACTACGTTATCGATTCACTGAATCGTGACAAACCGTATGATCAATTCATTCGCGAGCAATTAGCGGGCGACGAATTGGTTGATATCACGGGTGCTGGAGAATTGCCGAATCCACCGGCCGAAAATCTCGTGGCGCTGACGTTTCTGCGACTCGCGCCATTCACCGAACCGCGTGGCGACGAATCCCGCCACGAAATGCTCAGTGAAATGACCTCAACGGTCAGTAGTGTCTTTCTGGGTCTAACGGTCGGCTGTGCAAAATGCCATGATCACAAATACGATCCGATTCCGATCGAAGATTTCTATCGAATGAAGGCGTTCTTTGCGACGGTTCAGATTCCTCCACCGCTTCGCGGAGATGCCTTTCAAATTGGTGGTCCCACACCGACTGCGTTTTACCGCGAAGGTGAAGCGGAATGGGCCACGAAGAAAACCCAAGAGCTTCGCAGCCAGGCGGACGCAGCAAAGCAAAAGCTGCCCGCACTCATTGAACGTTTGAACCAAAGGCTCGGCGTTTTTGCAGGTTTTGGAATTCAGTCCCTCGGCGGTGATTTCGGGAATGACTATTTCTTTGACCAGCGTTTGGTAACTGATGACCAAACCCATATCACGGTAGTGAATGCGGACAAGAATCGCTGGTTTTTTTTTACGGACGCACGTCCGTCAACGAGGCAAGGAAGTCTGGCAGGCGCGAATCGTGGTCATTGGTATTCGGGCATCAAGCAGCCAACGTACGCGTCGCTTGGCGCTGCAACCAACGGTAACGGTAAACCGGAGGCAGCATTCTTTAACGGAAAGCTCGCGCATTTGTTGGTGTTCAACCGTCCGTTAAGCGAAGAGGAGATCGAATTGCCGGTCAGCTCACTTTCGCAATTAGAAGGACTCCGTTTGTGGCTGGATGCTTCCGATTTGGATGGCGATCCCAGAACCACGAATTCGACCGGTCAAGATTTTTTCACTCAGGATTCTGAGGGGAGGCGGAAGATTGAGCAGTGGCGGGCGAAAGTGGGGCAACTCACATTGCGCCAATCGGATCCTGCACTGCAACCAATGCTCTCAACGTTGCCAGGTTCGGATACGCCCGCTGTTGAATTTGAGGATGATTTTCTGTCAGGCGATCCTCAATTCCTGAAGATGCTGAAGGATGCAACAGGCTCAATCGTGACTGTTTTCTCTAGCCGTGATCAGGATGAATCCTATTTATTTGAAATCGGTGGTCAGGGACAATTTATCGCGACTTTCGTCAATCCAATAGCAAAGATTGATGGTGGCATCGAAGATGTCATCAACGATGTGACAGACGATCGAATCACCGCCGAGGAACGCCAGGAAGTTCAATCGCTCAGAAACTTGGAAAAATTTTTGCCTCGGCAACTGAAACGCTTGCAACCGATGGCGATGACTTTACGCCACTCCATCGGTCCGCCCTACGAACCGGGTGTACCAACCTCACGCGTGATGCTGCGCGGTCACTGGAATGACCCCGGAAAAGAAGTGGAGCCTGGTTTTCTAAGTGCGATTACTGGGAACCAATCACCGGCACCGCTTCGACTCGATACCTTCAAACGCTGGCCGACCCGAAGTCGCCGGAAAGCGTTGGCCGATTGGATTGCGTCGCCGTCCAATCCGCTCACAGCCCGTGTGATCGTGAATCGTCTGTGGTATCGACATTTCGGCCGAGGGATTGTCGAAACACCGAGTGATTTTGGCAATCTCAGCGAGGGGGCATCGCACGAAGCATTGCTTGATTACTTGGCTTCCCTGTTGATCAAAAACCAGTGGAGCCTAAAGTCAATCCACCGGATGATCTGCAACAGCAGCACATACCGGCAAAGATCGGCCCGGGCAGATGAGCAGGCATCGAAGCGAGATCCGGCGAATGTGCTGCTATGGCGTTTTCCGCTGAGAAGATTGGGGGCGGAGGTGGTGCGTGATCGGATTTTGCACGTCAGCGGGCGGTTGAATGAAGAGCATTTTGGGTTGCCGATTTTTCCTCCGTTGCCCGATGCGATTGAACAACGGGTTCGCTACGACAATTCGAAGTGGGCGACGCAATATGGACCGGAAGGGCGCAAACGGAGTATTTACATTTATCAACAACGGACCTTGAACATGCCGATGCTGCAAGTCTTCGACGCACCGGTTTGTGATCAATCGCGCCCGAAGCGTTTGGAGAGTACGACGCCGCTGCAAGCATTGGCACTTTATAATGGTCCATTGGTGACCACCGAGGTGCCGTATTTCGCTGATCGCGTTATTGCAGAGGCAGGCGAGGAGCCTATCGACCGGATTCGATATGCGATTCAGGTTGCATGGTGCCGTGTCGCGAAACCCGAAGAGATTCAACAGTTGGCCGATCATTACTCCCAATTTGATAATGATCGAGAGGCGATGATCAGTGTTTGTCGGATCCTGTTAAATTCGAGTGAGTTTCTGTATTTGAATTAGTCAATCTGCATTTTCAATTTGACGAGCGAGCATGAGGATCAGACGGCTTTGTGCGTCGATTTCTGGCGTCCTCGAGGCCCGCTTGGGGTATGGTTGTCCCCTGTGCATGATCGCTTTCTTCGGATCATTTGAATCGTTTTTCGTTAACACTCACGAACTTACCACCTGACTTACCATGTTGAATCGACGTGCTTGGCTGGCGAACATTCATAATGGGCTAGGCGCGTTGGCGTTGGCGGATGTATTGCAAGCTGCGGGGCCGGCGACCAATCCCTACACACCCAAGACGCCTCATCTGCCTCGCAAAGCCAAGCGTTGCATCTTTCTGTTCATGCAGGGAGGTGTCAGCCAGATGGATTCCTTCGAATTCAAGCCTGAATTGACTAGGCTGCATGGGAAACGTGTCCCGGGATCCCATCACGTGGAGGGTGAGCTGCAGGGTCGGCTCACCCATGCTCATTCAATCGTTGGAAGTCCGTTTCGATTTTCGCAGCATGGTCAGTCAGGCCGGTATCTGTCCGAGCTATTTCCGCGGCTTGCTGGCCACGTTGATGACTTGGCGTTCGTTCATGGAATCGAAACAGAAAATCCAAACCATGGACCATCGACGTTGCAGGTGATGACTGGCAGTCAGTTTCCCGGTAGCGCTTCGGTTGGCAGTTGGATCAGTTATGGCTTGGGGACTGAGAATGCCAATATGCCGGGATACGTCGTGATCCAAGATCCCCGTGGGGCGCCTGTCAATGGTGGCCATGTGTGGGGGAATGGTTACTTGCCGGCAGCATTCCAGGGAACGCTACTGCGGAATGAAGGATCGCCGATTTTGAATTTAACGCGGCCGTCGGGGATTAGCGACCAATCGCAGCGGGCAGAACTTGAACAACTGCGCAAGCTAAATCAACGGTTTAACAACCAATACCCAGAGTCAACCGAATTGGAAGCGCGGATCGCTAGTTATGAGTTGGCTTTTCGGATGCAGACGGAGGCTCCAGAGTTGGTTGATCTATCGAGTGAACCGGATCATATTCGCCAACTTTATGGCTTGGATGATTCTCGCACGGCCGGTTTTGGAACACAGTGTCTGATGGCGCGTCGAATGGCAGAGAGTGGAGTTCGATACACGCTGTTAGTTCATGGCGTTCAGATTAACTCAAACAGTTGGGATGATCATGGCGATGTGAAGGGCGGGATGACCCGTCATTCTCAAGAAGTAGACCAACCGGTCGCGGGTTTATTGGCTGATCTCAAGCAGCGAGGGATGTTGGAGGAGACGTTGGTGGTGTGGGCTTCCGAAATGGGCCGGACACCTTTTGTTCCAGGTGACGTTGGAAACAAACCAGGCCGTGATCACAACAAGTATGGTCTCGTGATGTGGATGGCCGGCGGAGATACGCGGGGCGGAGCGACGGTGGGGGCAACCGATGATTTCTCACTGCGGGCTGCCGGAGAACCAATTCCGATTCGTGACGTGCATGCCACCATCTTGGACCTGATGGGATTGGATGACGAGCAATTACGTTATCTTCATGCCGGGCGACTCCGTCGCCTGACCGATATTGGTGGCTACGTCTTGAAAGATTTGATTCTTTAAGGATTCCGCTGGTTCGCTTCACGTTCGATGTCTTTGCGTAGCACGAAGTTTGCGACGCAAGAAGTTAGCAATGGAAACGCTGCGCGATCTGTGATTCACATTGGTCAGGGGCAAACTGCAAAATAACAGCCCTGCAGATTGCTTTCTCGCACCAAGGTGGCTACTTGAGTTTTAATCGATAAGCCGTCGACGCATTCTGCCAGAAAAAACTTTCAGCGGCAGCTTGGTCTTTGTCAGCGAAATAGGCACTGACGAGCTTCACAAAGCTTGCGTAATCACCTGTCTTTTTTGTCACCGGCCAATTGCTACCGTAAATCAACCGCTCACTACCAAATGCGTTCCAAAGAATATCGAGCAAGCCTTGAAAGTATTCGATCGATTGGGGAGCCGGTTGGGTTGTTGATCGTTGATACAAGCCAGAAATCTTGACCGAGACGTTGGGGTGCTTGGACAGTCGCTTGACGGCATCGATCCAGGTTTGGTTTGGCAGCTTGCCATCAATGTTGTAGCCGAGCACGTGGTTGACGATGATCCTCAGTTTCGGAACCGCGCCGGCGATACGACTAACTTCATCGATTGTTTCCGGTCCCTCTGCGTTCATCAAAACATCGAGGGCCAGGCCAGCGTCGGCGAGGTATCGAAGGTTTTTCAGCAACTGTGGATTACTGCTGATTCCTACGCCGCGATTCATCAAGTGGAAGCGAATGCCAACGAAACGGGGGTCCGCCTTCATTCGGTCCAGGTTTTTTTGAAACGATGGTTTGAGAGGATCGAGGTTGCCAACCAAACCGACAAAGAAATCGTCGTCATCAACCAAGTCAAGGACCCAGTCGTTGTCATCGACGCGGGGGCTTGCTTCAACGATGACGACACCGGTCACACCAGCTGGTTTCGCGACCCTGTGGAATTCGGCCGGTAGATGTGGTGTGTGCAAAATCTGGTCGTCAGTCGGCGGCCATGGAACGGAGTTGGGGTGATCAGAATCGTAGACCTCACGCGTTGTATCGTAGAGATGAATGTGAGTATCGATCAGATGCTTTACGTTTAGTTGGGAGTTGCTTTGTTGAGCCAGGGCTGGCGATAGACCGCCAACGCCCATGGCAACGTAAATTCCTACAAGTGACAGAGGTCGCATCCGATTGTTTCCTAAGCGAAGGTGGGTGAACGGAACGCCATAGGATACTTTGACTGAGCCAGTGGTGTTAGCTTTCGAGTCGGCAGCGAAAAAGGCCACAATAGAGACTCCCTGCCTGCGGCGTCGCTCCGAGGTAGCCTCGGCGACGGAAATTTGAGCCTAAAGGTCGCGGGTGACGCGTGTCCTTGCGGGACTCGCGAAACGCGTGTTAGGCGGAAAGCCAGTTACTTCGGCTGAAAGAGCGTTTCAGGTCAGTAGCCCTTGTGAAGCGGTAGCAAAGGCCCGCGCGATCTGTGAAGAAGGGAAATCTGCACAGGAGAAATCTGCACAGGAGAAATCTGCCTGGGGAAGACCCGCGCGGGGATGCATAGCGACTAGCGATTTTGCGACAGTTGTTTGAATTGCGGCATCGTGTTCTGCAGGGTTTCGGTGAGGTCTTGTCGCACGGCAGGGCTGAGGTGTTCGAATTCGGGAGACATGTCTTTGCCGGAAAGAATGTCATTCAGGCGACCCAGAATGGGGCGACGGACTTCGCGAGGCAATTGCGTAAAAGCGGGCGAGTAGAGCAGGTAGCTACAAGGGTATACGAACAAACGCGTTGCGAGGTTGAATTCGCGCAGCGATCTGCCAGCCGAATCATGTTTGCCACGGGCGGTGAACTTGTTTGCGAATTCCGGTGTTCTGACGTCCCGATCGGTCAGGGTAAATACATCGCACATCAACAAGTGCCAGTAGAAAACAGGCAACGAGGTACAGGTGGCTGTTGATCTTTTTGGAGAACCGTCGTGAAATGGGAGTTTGAGTCAATTGCATGTGAATCTGTTGAACGCACATCGTGGTGCGCATTGGTACTAAATCTTCAAAAGTACACCTGAGGGCATAGAGTTTAGGTGCGGACATCAAGTTGTTTTTGCCAGTCGCTAGGCTCCTGCTGGATTCAATGGCTAGCGAGGCCGTACACTGGCAGTAACGTTTGATCTGAGGTGAGAGCGATGTGGAACAATTCAGCCTGGGGTGGCCATGCGGGTCACGCCTTTACCAGTTTTGGTGCGACGCAACCGGAGGGACTCTGTTTCAGTAGTCGCCGCAACCTGTTCAAGGCGTCGATGGCGGGACTGGCGGGATTGTCGTTGCCGCACTTGTTGCGTCAGCGGGCATGGTCTGCCGAGGGAGTCAAGGCAACGTCATCGCGGCGCAGTGTGATTTTGCTGTGGATGACCGGTGGGCCAAGCCAAATTGATATATGGGACATGAAGCCTGATCGCCCGCTGGAAAACCGTGGTCCTTTTTCGCCTATTTCGACGGCGATTCCAGGTGAATTCATCTGTGAGCATCTGCCGCGGCAGGCAGCCATGCTGGATAAGTTCACGATCATCCGTTCGGTCGATTGTCGGCAAAGCAGTCATGAACCAAATCAAGTTATGCAGACGGGGCATTTGGAGGCGGCACCGCGGGTGAATCCGAAAGGGGATCGTTATCCGGCGATTGGGTCGATCGTGGGTAAGTTTCGGGGGGCGAATCACCCAGACATTCCACCATACATCGCGTTTCAGCGGTCACCCTCGCATATTGCCTACGCTGGGCACTTAGGTCAGCAGCACAATCCTTTCATCGCAAATCAAGCAGCGAAGCTTCCCATCTACGATTTGGTCGGCAAGGACACGGGCAAGGTTTCGAGTCCTGAGATGTTTCGGATGCCGCGAAATTTGGATTTTGAACGTATTGATCAGCGATTAGGTTTGCTCCGAGAATTGGACCAAATGCGTCGTGAATTAGACGTCTCGGGAACGATGGCGGCAATGGATGCTTATCAGCAACAAGCGGTCGATATGTTGACGGGTGGGCGAGTCCAGACAGCGCTTGATATGATGTCAGAACCGGAGTCAATTCGGCAGAAGTACGGTTCCCATCTTTGGTGTCAGCAGGCTTTGTTGGCGCGGCGGTTGGTGGAAGCGGGCACTGCCTTTGTGACGATTGATCTGAGTTATCACACCGCGTCGGGCACTTGGGATAACCATGGGGACAATATCCCGCCCTACGGTGGGATATCGAAAGGTCTTCGTCCGCTCTTGCCGCTGTTCGACCATTTGATCACGACACTGGTGAACGATTTAGATGAGCGGGGCCTGCTGGATGACGTTTTAGTCATTGCGATGGGGGAGTTCGGACGGACGCCGCAACTTGGGACTCAGGGAAGTACGGATGGTCGGAATCATTGGCCGCATGTGATGTCGATGTGTTTGGCCGGTGGGGGAATGCGACATGGGCAAGTGATTGGTTCGACAGAAGCAGATGGTGGTGCAATCAAGAGTCGACCGGTGACACCGGCTGACTTGGCAGCGACAATTTATCATCACATGCAAGTTCCATTACATACGACGTATGCGGATGACCGCGGACGTCCGATTTTTATTGTGCAACAGAACGGAAAGCCGATCTCGGAATTACTTTGATTGGGTTTTCGTTATAGGGATTGTTCTTAATTGAGGTTTTAAGTTGATGAAACGTCGGGAATTTATGGCGGGTATGACCGCTTCGACAATCGCGGGTGGCCTGGCGAATTTGCGTGGGGATCAGCCGAAGCATGGAGATCACGCGGTACACGCAGAGTGCCATCCAACTTATGCAACGATTCAAGACGCGATCAATTCACCACGGGAAAAATTTGCGTTTGTTCCGGCAATCTATGTCGGTACTAAACAGTCTTGCCCCGATTACATGGCAACGGTCGACGTTGATCCAATGTCACCGACGTACAGCCAAGTCGTTGGTCGCTTTTCAATGCCAAACATTGGCGACGAACTTCACCATTACGGATGGAATGCTTGCAGCAGTTGTCACGGTGAAGGACACCGAAGGTACTTGGTCGTACCCGGTTTGGCGTCTGGTAATATCTACATCGTCGATGCAGTTGACCCGGTCAATTTGAAACTTCACAAAACCATCTCGGGTGCCGAGATCGCCCGTCAAACCAATCTTTCAACACCTCACACGGTTCATTGCCGCGCGGACGGTGTAATGATGATTTCGATGTTGGGTGATGCTGCTGGTAACGCGCCTGGGGGATTCTTAGAAATTGATTCAAATTTCGAGATTAGTGGGCGATGGGAAAAATCGCTCGACGGGATGAACTTCAATTACGATTTTTGGTATCAGCCGCGACATGATGTCATGATCAGCAGCGAGTGGGCGGCCCCCAATACCGTTAAGAACGGTTTCAAGTTGGAGGATGTCGAGGGGGGTAAGTTTGGGCACCATCTGCATTTTTGGGACTGGTCAAAGCGTAAGATCGCTCAGTCGATTGATCTTGGAGCCGATGGAATGATTCCGTTGGAGGTGCGTTTTCACCACGATCCAGAGAGTACGCATGGTTTCGTTGGTGCCGCGCTCAGTAGCGCCGTTTTTCATTGGCAAAAAACAGGGGGTGAGTGGAAAGCGAATAAGATTATCCAGGTCGATCCTGTCGAAACGGAGGGTTGGCCTTTTCCAGTGCCGGGATTGATTACTGACATCGTGTTGTCGCTCGATGACAAATTCTTATACTTCTCGGATTGGTTGCACGGCGACATTCGCCAGTACGATATCTCCGATCCAGATAATCCTCGACTCACCGGCCAAGTTTGGCTCGGTGGTGTGATTGGTCATGCTCCGGCATGGGGTGATCGGTCGCTGACCGGTGGGCCACAGATGTTGCAACTCAGTCTTGATGGTAAACGACTGTACGTCACCAGCAGTCTGTACAGCGTTTGGGATAACCAGTTCTATCCGAAGATGGCCGAACAGGGTTCATGGTTGCTTCAATTGGATTGCGATACTGATCGTGGGGGATTGAAGCTCAACGACCGATTTTTTGTCGATTTTGGAGCTGAGCCCAATGGACCGGCCCGTGCACACGAGATTCGTTTTCCGGGTGGAGACAGCACTTCGGATATTTGGGTCTAGGCGGAAGGACAGCTTTGATTGATTTGTTTGCAAGTGACCAAAACGTGTTGGGGAATTCCGATTGAAACACATTGAATCGGTTTCGAAGGAACGCCAACAGCTCGAACAAATCGACTCCTTCCTGCTGCGGGCCGCGGAGCTCTTGCATCGCTACGGGACTCCGTCATTTCGTCTGGAAGGAGTGATGACGCGGGTAGCTACGACGCAGGGACTGCACAGCGAATTTTTGTATACCCCGACCGCGCTGTTCGTGGGTTTAGGGTACGGCGAATCGCAACGAACTTATGTTCGTCGTGTTCAAGCGGAAGAAACCGATATCAGCAAACTGTTAGCGCTCGATCAGATCTTAGAGGATTTGGAGTCTGGTCGGATCAGTGTTTCGGATGCGGCCGAACGATTGGAACAAACAGCATCGGACCCGCCACCGTTTCGATTGCCCGTCGCCTTGCTCGCCTCGGCCATTGCCTGTTCAGGTGTGGCTGTCATCTTTGGTGGCAGCTGGCTGGAAACATTGATTGCTGGTTTTTTTGGCCTCGCGATTGCCTACCTTGCGATGGCGGTATCAGCGTTCACTCAGCGAGGTTTGCTGGAGCCGTTTCTGGGGTTCACCGTCGCACTCTGTGCGGTTGCTTTGGGGCATTGGTTGCCGGTCAACTACCGCTTAATCACGATGGCAGCATTGATTCTCCCCATCCCAGGTCTCACGCTAACGATTGCACTTACCGAGCTTGCATTGCAACATCTGTCGTCGGGTAGCGCGAGATTGGCTGGTGCAATGGTCAGCTTGTTCACACTGGTTGTGGGTGTGGCGATCGCGTGGCGATTGACAGACGCGTGGATCGAGCCGATGCGTGCCACGATGGACCCACTGCCGGGATGGTGCCTTTGGATTGCGGTTTCGGTAACACCGATCGCGTTGGCCATCGTGTTTAAAGCACCGATGTCACAGTGGCCTGCGATCATGTTGGTCGTGATCAGCGGTTTTTTGACCAGTCGGACCATGACAGAGATGGCGGGTCCAGAAGTGGGGGCTTTACTTGGCGCGATGGCGGTTGGCTGCGGGAGCAACATCTACGCTCGTCTTTTCAATCGACCGGCGATCATTCCGCAAACACCAGGATTATTGATCTTAGTTCCTGGAACGATCGGTTATTCTGCATTGACTGCGATGATCGATAACCAAACGATTCGTGGGGTGGAATTGGCGTTTTCGATGTCAATTCTTGGGGTGGCGTTGGTCGGCGGTCTGTTGCTGGCCAACCAGTTGATCTCGCCAAAGCGAATTCTATAGGCCGTTTCGCGGTCCCTTTTTGGATTCCGATCCACGCACCGCTAGATTCCACCTATGAGCGAAGTGTTCGGCAATCAGTGTGGTGAGATCAAACGGAAGGTTTGGGGGTGTTACCGAGATGCTTTTAGATTTGTGGAAACGGCTTTGAGCTTGGTTTGATTTGCGGAGTTTTCCGGTAGAGGATCGTCATGAAAAGCGGGTAGCAATTTGTCCGAGACCAGATTCAATTCCGCACCCATATCTCGGGTATTCGCAGTCATCACGACAACGGCGTTTTGATCGGGCAGCAGGATGCAGAATTGACCGGCCATGCCGTCACCGCGAATCGCGTTGTGTCGACGATGCCAGAATTGAAAGCCATAACCTTGGTTCCAGTCGCTATTCGGATTGGTTCCGTTGGAGACTTGTTTGCTGGTCGCCATCTTGACCCACTCCGATGGTACGGTCTGCTCCTCTTGCCATATCCCTCGTTGGAGGAATAGTTGACCGAATTTTGCAATGTCTTCCGTGCGCAGATACAAACCGTAACCTCCGATTGAGATGCCATTTGGACTCTCGTTCCAGGTTGGCGTCTCGATCCTAAGTGGTTGGAACAAATGGCTGTCGAGATAGTCGCGTACCGTTTGCCCAGTGACTTGCTGGACGATTGCATACTGCATGAACGTCGCAGGGGTTTTGTACTGAAAATGGGTTCCAGGTTTGTGCGGGACGTCGTGGTTCAAAAACCCCCGCACCCAATCGTTTGATCGCCGCAGGTTGACTTCTGTTTGATGCCCTGCGGTCATGGTCAATAAATCGCGAACACGCATCGCTGCGAGATTTGTTGACGGATCATTGGGGCGTCGTTCGGGAAAAATGATATGACGCGATCTTCGATCGAAAGCTTTCCATCTGAAACAACTAGCCCCACAGCGGTCGAAGTGAAACTCTTGCTCAAAGACGACAAAATGTGCGGTTTGTTGGTGATTCAGGTGCCCACCAGGCCTCGGCCAAAACCTTTCCATTACGCAGCAGCATGAAGCAAGTCTTGTTCCCCTCTGGCGCGGCGGGAAAGTGCGACGAAAAACACCACTTTATTGGTATTTTTACGGTGCCAACGGAAATCACAAAGTTGCAATTCGAACTGGCGATTGGAAACTTTCCCCTGAACTAGATGCCGATCCGATTCGACAACGCGGTGGCATTGATTCAATGGATCAGCAGGTTATCAAGACGGCGAAGCTTAGCAGAATGGACCTTTACAATCTCGCTGAGGATATTAGCGAAACGACCGACCTCAAAGAATGCTATCCGGATCGATTCGCGGAGATGCGAGTGCTTTTGGAATCAAAGTATCGCGAGGTTCAAGCGGAGAGTCCGACTTGGCCTGAATGGGAGTCTGTCCGCTATGGAAGCCAGCGAATTCAATGGCCCGCGTACCGCGGTGCACGAGGTGTACAGGCACGAACTCCAGCAATTCCAGCCGATTATCACGACAACCCGAGCTTGCTGGGAATCGATTGATACGACTATCGGTATACCGGTAGTGACGTTCGCAGTAGCCGCATGAATCTCGCCAACAGGGCATCTGTTTGGGGTGTCGTCTTTAGGTCTTTCGAGAATTCCTCAATCGATTTGCCACTAATCTGCTCGACATAGCTGGGGTACGCACGGAGCCGTTGCAGCAAAGCGACGCGATCGAGTTCAGGATGGAACTGAGTGCAGTAAATGGGTTTGCCTGGGATGCAGAACGCTTGATTGGCAACTTTGTTCGATGAGGCGAGACACACCGCTTGGCTCGGCAGTTTTGTAACGCAATCTTGGTGACCCATGGGTGCGAGAAACCGATCTCCCAGGGGTGCGAACAATGGATCACGTCGTCCGGCTTCGGTCAGGTGTACTTCGACAGCGCCGATTTCCGCACGATTTTTATCGGTGACTACCTCGCCGCCGAGTGCTTTTGCCATCGCTTGGAAACCCCAGCAGGAGGCAAAAGTTGGTTTGTTGAGATCATAGAGTTCGCGCATCGCCGCCAAAGCAGGTGGTAGCCACTGACCACCTTCGGCGACCGAATAATCGCCGCTACCACCAAGCAGCACTACATCGTAAGGTTCCAAGTCGGCACCCGTAGGGAAGCCGCTAAGTAGATCAAACACGCTGATTTGTGCTGGCTCGCAATTCAGGGCGCGGGCAAAGCAGGAGACCTCTTGCTGCCGCATCGGATCGTCGCTGTTTCGAACTTGCAAAAGTAAAAATTGATCCATCACAACGTTGAAGAAAATGAGTGAGTTGAGAAAGCAATCTGGTGCGGGGGACCCGACCGCTTCTTCCCCTTCGGTACTAGTTGAACGAGAGTTCCCGGTCAGGCTCCGCGTCTCGTTCCGTTTGTAACATTACTCAGGGTGGATGTTGGCGACGCGCATCAATGCTTTCCGCGAAGCATGTCTGCGAGGAAAGTAACATCGGTCGAATCCAACAGTTTAGCGGCGCGACGCAGCGAGGAATGTAATCGTATTATCCTGCTGGGCCTCTTTACTCCCGCATGCGACCGCATCCCCCCCCTCGCAAGCCCGCGTGCGAACCTCCGGGCTACAGAGTACGAAATGACACAGATTGCATCTAGCGTGTGAAAATCCGCACTCTGGCAGGATTGTCGTCGGCCGGATGAGAATAAGTGCATCACGGGATTACGCGGCTACTTCAGTTTTCTCTCGATTGGCCCGCCGGACGGCACATTGATTGCGGTGACTTAACTTGGAATCAGGTGTGTGGTTCGTCACCGACGGTATTTTTGGAGCAGGTTAGTTTTGATCAAGACGCATTTCACCAACGGGGGAAGGCGTTAGAGGACGAATTTTTTCTTCAACTCGATCAGAAACTGCTAGCGGATTTGAAGGTAGCCGATAATCGGGAAAATCTGAAACAGCAACTTCCCTCGGTAACGAGCTTCCAGGATGACCAGTGGTTGGTGGATTTGATTGATGGCGGCTTTCAACCCACGACGTTAGCTGCCTGGCATTGGTGCTTGCGGTTTTCTCGCTTGGGCCGACAGTTCGGTGACGCTGTTGGAGCGACAGGCAGTCACGAACGCGGCGTTACGTCGAGAAATCGAAGAACAGTTGCTCGTGTTGCAGTTACTTGAAAACTCGTTAAAAAAAGTTCACCATGCTCTTTGTGGAAGAAATATTTCAGTGCAGCATACCTGGCGTTCTCTGACTCTTCGCGTGAAACACTGGCTAACGAAGTTCGTCAGCAAGCTAGAAGGGTCGCGAAATCCTCAGGAAGAACACTACGGTTCGGTAAAGTCTCCGATGCTGAGCAAGCGATTTTTGACGAAATCGATACGCTGTTCAGTAACGAATTGAGCGTCACTCTCGCTCAGAAGACCCGAATCGAATGGCGACTCGGACATGCTCAAAACCGATTCGTGAGGTGGTTCGGTTACGTCTTGAGCCCGTGAGCCTGCACGGCAACGCTTGAAAGTCGACTTTGTCGTTTTGTAACGTACTTGCTCACCGTTGCGTGCTTTTACTTCTGGAAAAGTGTGAACGCCGGATTGCATGACCGCAGCCAGGAATTGGCGAAACGAGATGCAATCAAACGTTTGTTTGTCGGTGCGATTTTGTGTCGATCAGTGGCTGGAGAAAATCGGTCGAGAATCGGGTTTAATCCCCTGCAACGCGTGGCGATCGCAGCCATTCGGAAATGTTAGGCTGAGATTCGATTTGGTTAAACCACTAGGGGACCGAATCGATTCAGCCCCAAACCAATGCTTTAAATCGATGGCCATTTCAGGCCAAGAATTAAAATCTCAGCACCAGGGTTGGGGATTGAGTTGGTCGCAAGACCCGTTCAGCGAAAGAACCCAGCAGAATGTGCTTGAAGAATCTGTGACCATGCGATGGCATGACACTTCGTTCGGCTCCTTCTGCATTCGCCAGTTCCACGATTTCGCGACCTGCATCGTCGATCTTCGTGTGAATTTTGACATTCGCATATTTGGGATCACTTGGGCGGTTCTCGAGGTTCTTCCTCACGGCGGCAATCCAGCTTTTGATTCGTGACGGTTCCAAGGAGGTTGCCCTGGTTCCATGGTGGTCATTTTGATCAGCACATGGACGACATGAATGGTGCGATCACCGATGATTTCGATCGCCTTTTCCAAGGCGTCAAACGAAAGATCGCTGAAATCAATCGGTAGGACTGTGGTTTTCGAATGTAGCGCAGTCATCGGTTGTCTCCAGTCAGGACAGCGGAATAGCTGAGAACCGCAAAATGAGTGCCGTGATCCAAGAACCAAAAGAAATCACCTGTTTTTTGCGATTTGGCTTGGATGTGTGACTGGATGATGCTGCAAGCATGACTGACGCGCGCAGATCTGCGAGATAAGTTTACTGAGATAATTCGCTCGTACGATTTCACCGATTCATTTCAGGTGTCGGCGGGCAGATCTTTGCAGGAACGCGACGGTACCTCAAGGATTTTGGAATCAAAAGAGTCTCGGGCAATCTAATTCAGGATGCCAAGCGAAGCATTCAAGTGGTCATCTTCAACGTGGCGGGACATGCGAAAAAGTGGAATCCAGCATCTCGTAAGCAGCCTGACGCATCTCTATGGGAAAGTCATGTTGGCAATCAGGATGATGAACGATGAGCCGATCTGGTTGACCATGCAATGCGAATACTTTGCCGGCTTCTGTCGTTAGCTGTCGAACACTTTCGACACGGAAGTTGCTGTCGTGGAGTGGTGCGACAACCAACACGTGCCTTGGAGCAAGTAATGCGACGAGCTCATGAAAATCGAAAGGAATGTCCTCCAAGCGATTTCGATAATGGGCTAGTCGTGGCATGTAGCGAGTTTGTGTCCAGCCCTGTCCGGGCATCCAACGAGCTGGGTCACCGCCGTAATAGTCTTGGTATAAATCGAGACCACAGCTTGAGATGATTGCTTTGATTCTGGTGTCATGAGCAGCGGTGTAAACCGCATTGTGTCCGCCCAAAGAGTGTCCGATTGCACCGATTGCATCTTTGCGAACGAATGGTAGAGATTGCAGCAGGTCGATTCCTCGAATGTTGTCCCAGACCGCTTTGAGTGTGCCACTTTCCCAGCCAAGGGTTTGGAGATCGGGTTGGTAATCGGCGAGTTGCGGGTAGCTGGGTGACAACGTCACGTAACCACGTTCAGCGAGTTCACTGGCGTATTGTCGATTGGGTTTACCGCCGAGTCCGACAACTACATCATGCCCCACTTTGTTGTCGGTGGGGTGCAAACAGAGGATGGCGGGGGCCGGTACGCTGTTCTGTTCGAGAAGCGGTTTTGGAATGCATAAGTAGGCGGGTGTCTGACTTGTGAATTCAGAATGGTAGATGATTTTTTTACGGACATAGCTGCCACAATCGACTTCTTGAAGCACGGTGACGTTTGGTGGTTGCTGTTGTCGGGAGGGCAAGCGACCCATGACGGCTTCCATTCCATATCGGATCGCGGCGGCACGCGTTTGCCACTGATCGGAACTTTCAGCGAGTGTACGCTCGCCGTTCTGATCGGTTGTCGAGAGGATCTGGTGACGATTTTCAAGTCGTTTACGTTTTGCCGTGTCACTCTCGATCCATTGCAGGACGGTAAAGATAGGGCGGTGGTCGGAGGCGATTGGTTCTTCTAAGACTTTCGTTTTAATCACCTTCCATTGATCGGATGTTCGAAAGAAAACGAAATCAATTTGCCGGGTTGGATGCGAGGAAGGAATGGTTGGTAGCTCTGGACCAGCAATGGTCCAATGTTTCGTGAGTGTCTCAAGCACAGTCGTCTCACGGGTCGCATTGATGTCACCTGCCAAGATCGCGGGCGCATTGGCGTTGGAGGAGACGCGTGCGTTCACTGCAACCGCTGACGCAACCCGTTCGCGATCATCCCGGCGATGGTCGAAGTGCGTTCCAAAGACCTTCAGCGGCATACCGAAAAACCAAACCTTGGCCTCGATTAATCCTCGCTGTTCACCTTGATCCAAGTTTGGGAGTCGGTGGTTCCGATGTTCGATCAAGGGCAGCCTTGTCAGCAATGCGTTTCCGTACTGCCCGCCCTGAAGGTCGATATTTGCGCCAAAAATAGCCTGCAGACCTGTGAGCTTAGCCAATTGACTTGCCTGATCAATCGAGCCGCTACGAGTGACGGTACGATCGACCTCTTGCAAAAAAACAAGATCGGGATCAACGCTGCGAATCGTCTGGGCAATTCTTTCCAGGTCGATCTTCTGATCGGTCCCGGCACCGTGGTGAATGTTGTAGGTTAGGACGCGAAGTTGGTCTGGGGGCCGCTCGGCTGATACGAACGACACGAATAGTCCACAAAGTAACCAACAGATTATTCGGTTCAACATGCGACAATCCTCAGAGCCCGGTTAAATGATCGAGCGACTGTAACTGAATACGAACAGAGCCAAGTGAATCGCTAGCAGCGAAATGGCGGTTTTTCGAAAAGCCGAGTACAAGCCGAAGACGGATAAGACACAACCCAAGGCAGCAACCAAGGCTCCGCCACTGGGAAACCACCAAGCCGCGACAGAAGCAAATCCGAGCACCATGATCGCGGCCGCGACAGCACCCATCGCGGTATATCGGATTGGGCCGACATCGTAAAAAGGCTCGATGGCGCGTTCTGCCGCAGGCACGGTAGGGTCGACGGCAAAAGGAGAGCCGACGCGGATATTTGTGGTAGATGTGTCTTCCACCACAACGTGTCCCGCGTCAGAACCTGTCGTCGAGGGAGACGAATTGGTTGCTGAGGTGAGATTGCCTATGTTCAGTGGCTCTTCAGTGTTTTCGGTCATGGAGCGGACGATTTTCAACCTTGGATTATGAGTGGCAAAACCCCGTCAATTCACTCGGCTGGAGCGATTCCCGTCGGTGATCTTAGTTGCCAGTTTATCGTGTCTCTGAGTATCCTAGGACAGCTTCTGGCCGTCGAATTCTACCGAATTGTGTGTCGTTGCGTTTTCGGTTCGGCCCGATGGTGTACATCTCGTTGTTCCCTTTATAGGCAATAAATTTTCGAATGTTTGACTCGTTGCGTTTTGGTTTGCTTGGATTTGGTTTCCTGATTGTTTCGATATCGATTCAGGCCCAACAGGCTGACTTCAAGCAACCAGAGCCACTGGAACCGGAGATTGCGGCGGCATCGGACGAGGGGGCAGAGGCGATGTCCGCGATTCGGATTCCCGAAGGATGGGAGATCGCACTCTTCGCTGCAGAGCCTGACATTGCGAATGTGGTCGCTTTCGATATCGACCATCGAGGACGGATTTTCGCTTGCGAGACATTTCGCCAGAATCGTGGTGTTACCGATAATCGCGCACACGATGAAGCATGGCAACTGGCCGATCTGGCCTCCGAAACGGTTCAAGATCGGATCGATTACCACAAGCGTCTCTTGGGTGAAGCCGCCATCACCTATGCGCAACATGATGATCGGATCCGGAGATTAGAAGATTCGGATGGCGATGGCAAAATCGACCGAAGTTATGTGGTGGCGAATGGATTCAATCGGCTCGAAGATGGAACTGGGGCGGGTGTGCTGGTACGAGGGAATGAGATTTTTTACGCCTGTATTCCCAAACTTTGGAAACTTTCCGATCTGGATGACGACGGGAACGCTGATCAGCGCAAGGTGTTGGCTGACGGTTTTGGGGTCCGCGTCGCGTTTCGGGGACATGACATGCACGGTTTCGTCATGGGACCCGATGGCCGACTCTACTTTAGTGTTGGTGACCGTGGATATCACGTTACGACAGAAGACGGGAGGTTGTTAGCAGATCCATCATCTGGCGCTGTGTTTCGCTGTGAACTAGACGGTTCGAACCTGGAGGTCTTTGCCACGGGATTGCGAAATCCGCAAGAATTGGCGTTTAACGATGTCGGTGATTTATTTTCGGTCGACAACAACAGTGATAGCGGTGATCGAGCTCGAATCGTTCATCTGTTAGAAGGTGGCGATTCGGGATGGCGGATGTACTACCAATATTTGCCCGATCGCGGCCCATTCAATCGGGAGCGAATCTGGGAGCCAATTCATGCTGGTCAGCCAGCCTACATCGTACCGCCAATCGCCAATTTCAGTGACGGTCCAAGCGGCTTCGCACATTATCCAGGCACGGGATTTGGTGACGCATTGAAGGATACGTTTTTCATTTGTGATTTTCGTGGTGGGCCCGCCAATAGCGGGATTCGTACTTTTAACCTTTCACCCAGCGGTGCCTTTTATCAGCTCGAAACCGATTCCGACCCGATTTGGACTGTGTTGGCGACAGACCTTGCTTTCGGGCCAGATGGGGCGCTTTACATCAGCGATTGGGTTGATGGGTGGGACGGCTTGGGAAAAGGTCGCATTTATCGTCTGACCGATCCGGAACATCGTGGGACACCTGTCGTAAAAGAGGTTCAGCAGTTGTTAGCCTCGCAATGGTCTGGCCAGACGACCGAGCAATTGATCAGCCACCTCGGACATATTGATCGACGGGTGCGATTGGAGTCACAGTGGGAATTGGCCCGTCGTGCAGATGTGGCAACACTCATCGGCGTGTTGAATGATGCCGAGGCTGGAAAATGGAAACGTTTGCACGCGATTTGGGGAATCGATCAAATTGCGCGCCTGGAGCCAGGGCGACGCGAGTTACTCTTGGCGGCGATACGGCCTCTGCTCAGTGATCGGGATGCGACGCTCCGAGCGGCGGCAGCCAAAATGGTTGGAGAACGTTTGGATGTCGGGTCAACTGAAAAGTTGCAGAGACTGATGTCTGATAAGTCAGACCGAGTCCGGTACTTCGCTTGCTTGTCACTCGCAAAACTGCGTGCACAACCAGCTTTGGCCACAGTGATCCGAATGATCGCAGAGAATAAGGATCGGGACCCCGCGATTCGCCATGCGGGTGTGATTTACTTGGCAAGCTTGAATCAACCGGAGAAAATCGGTTGGTTGAGTCGACATCCTAGCGAGTCGGTACGGTTGGCTGCCGCCGTTGCTCTCCGAAGACTTCGTAGTGGTGAGTTAGCAAAGTTTTTGAATGATGACAGTGACGTAGTTGTTGCCGAGGCGGCGCGGGCGATTCACGATTTGCCCATTCCGGTTGCCATGCAGTCGCTCGCCAGTTTGATCGATGGCGATCTGGCAAAGGGCGATTTAAATCGGAGAATCTTAAACGCCAATTTCCGCTTGGGGACCGAGGATGCTGCCAAGGCTTTAGGGGATTATGCTTCGCGAAATTCTGCACCGGCTGAAATGCGAGTCGAAGCGTTGCGCATGTTGGCAGATTGGGCTCGACCGGATCCGCGAGATCGGGTGGTGAACGATTATCGCCCCCTAAGCCCTCGCGATCAGAAACAGGCCGCCGCCGCATTGGAGCGACACATTGAGAGTTTGGTGACTGCTGAAGATCTTGTCCGCGATGCAGCCATCGAGGTCGCGGCCGGCTTGGGAATTCGGAAAATCGCGCCGATGTTGGTTGAACGGGTCGGGGACAGTCAAATCCAGCCCGAACAACGGGCAACCGCACTAGAGAGCTTGGCACGGCTGCAGCCAGCAGTCGCTGTGAATTTAGCCAAACAAGTCAAAATGTTGCCCCCTACGGAGTTGGTGCCTGCTGCATTACGAGTGCTCGCCACCCATGACGCAAAGAATTCATTGCCAAAATTCGTCCAAGCGATTCAGAGTCGCAATGTCATAATTCGGCAATTGGGTTGGGATATTCTGGCCAAAGATGAAACAACTGATGGGCGGCAAGTGATTGCTGATGCTGTAGAAAGTTGGCTCCGAAACGAACTTGCCCCCGACGTCCATTTGAATGTCTTCGAGGCATCCAAAGATAAGTTAGACGATGATTTGCAATCAAAACTCGATGCGCGTTTAAAAGCGATCGAACAATCTGAGCCCTTGGGGCCATGGTTGATGGCGTTAGAGGGTGGGGATGTCGAGGCCGGGCGGCGGTTGTTCTTTGAGAACTCAAAGCTCTCTTGCGTTCGCTGTCACAAAGTTGACCGAGCTGGTGGGGAAGTCGGGCCAAACCTGACCTTGATTGGCAGCCAAAAGAATCGTCGCTATTTGCTTGAATCAATCTGTTTGCCGAGTGCTCAGATCGCAAAGGGCTTTGAGACGGCGGTCATCGCCAATGATTCGGGGCAGGTGTTCACCGGAATTGTGAAATCTGAAACAGACGAGTACGTCGAATTAATACAAAATGATGGGAGCCAAGTTCGTATCCTGCAGGATGAGGTGAGTGCGAGGCGGAAAGGTCAGTCATCGATGCCCAGCGATTTAATTCAGCTCATGTCAACGCGTGAACTTCGAGATTTAGTTGCTTATCTGGCCAGTTTGCAGGTCGATTCGCGTGGAGCGGGCGAAACGGAGTGACGGACCGGCGAAGCGGGACCTTGCTCCGTTGTAAGCTGCCTTGTTCGAAACGTTGGCCAAAGATGCCGAGGGTTGTTTTGCCCCACCAGCAAACATGACCTATTCTTTCGAAAATCTTTTCAACTTGCACGGCCGCCGCAGATGGTGAATGGTCGTTTGAAATGAAAACGGCTTGTTGATCGGACTGTCACCTCCTACCTAAGTTAATCTTCCGGATGAGCATCCTTGTGGTGTAATAACCGGTCCATTAAGCATGACCTGTCACGAAATTGCACAGCGGCTCTCAACGCTCAATCCCAGTCTCTCGCCAGTTGACATTGCCAGATTGTCCCTGATGGTATTGGCTCAAGCGGAAGATCTGGATCATCTGCGTGACGAACAAGCTCTAATTTTGGCTTGGAAGAGCGCTACGTTCCGCCTCGAATCAGCCTCGGATCAACATGCGGCAGTCGCGAATGAGCTCGACTTGCTGTGCAGTGGTGGGCAGACTCCTTTCTCAAAAGAACAATTGTGGGTTTTGCTTCGAGCAGTCAAGGTGCAAAGTCAGATTTTGGAGCTTTACAACGCGGAGCCCGCACTTGCCTAACAGGTTTATTTCGGTCTTCTAGGGAGGCGGAGTGGACGCTGCTTGCGCCGCGACTTGGTGTTTCGGCGGGGTCAAACTCGCTGTCGACCCTCACTGCCATCAGCCGGTTCTTGCGAAGTCTTGAATGAATAACCGAGCAGAGTTCTGATCTTGATTTCTCTCAACGATCTTTTAGTTGCAGGACTGCGTCGCGAGCGCGCGCCAAGAAATCGTTTTTTGGTTCGCCAGATTCAAGGAAGATCGGTGGCCCAATCGTGATGCAGCTAAGCAGTGGGACTGGCAAGACCTCGCCACGTGGCAGGATTCGATTGACGTTGTCGATGTAAACTGGAACGAGTTCCAGGTCGGGCCGTTTTTTACCCATGTAGTATAGCCCGCTTTTGAAATTTCCCATTACGTCATCACTGGATGAACGCCCACCCTCGGGAAACATGATTAGCGAGTAGATATCGCCCATCTGATTCAACATGCTGTCGATAGGACTCTTATGAACTTTGATCTCTTTACGATCAACGAGTAGTGCATTGAAGCTTGTCGCAATATGGGGCTTCAGCCATCCACGGGACCAATAATCTTTGGCTGCGACCGGTCGAGTGACACGCCGCAATTCGCGAGGCAACGCCGACCAGAGAACCACCGCATCAAGGTGGCTGGTGTGATTGGCAAAATAGATTCGTTGGCATGTATCGGGTTGGCAATCAATCCAGCGCACAGTGAAGCCGCTGAAAAGTTTCGCCAACAAAACGATTGCATGACTGGTTAATGTCATGTCAGTATTCTAGCCACCAATTGGATTCCCGTAAGCCGCGATGTGTTGGGATCATTCAAGCTCGTTCTCGCCCGCGTTTTCACGTTGCTGCAGAGTAACAGGCCAACCGGGGAACTGGTTGTCCGGGTTGCCATCTGTAGCATCAATCAGGAAGCGAAACGAATCGATGGTGTAGGTTTTTTCCTCTGGGTCAACGGTGACGAGCCCAAAACCGCTCCCTTTTTGATGAGCTTTCTCATAGCGATTTTTTTTCGTTCCCACCTCGGGATTCCCGACGGCGTAAACGTAAATTTTATTGCCGAGTCCGTCCTGGTATTCGCCGGTATTTTCGAGTCCATGCTGGGGACGGTTTTCGTGGGGCATCCCCAATTCATCAGGTCGCCACCAGCGTGGGTATCCTGCCGAAATCGCAGGGGAGCAAAAGGACCAAAACCCATCACGTTGAGAATCGACGCCGTACTGCAGAAGGGAAGACAGGTGTTGATCGCCATTGAGGTGCAGTGGCATCCCTTCACCAAGAATCTTGATTGCTCGGTCGCGGGCGGTTTGCGGCCATCCGCCTGAGTCGAGGTCAGCTTTGAGGTATCCGTCGTATCGCCCATGGTGAGTAGCAACGCCGGCGAAGACGGTTTGGCTGAGCACAATTTTCATCGTGTGGCCGCGCCAGTCACTCGACCATCGCTTCAAGAACGCTTCTTGCCGCTCACCAAGCAAGACTAAGCCAGGTTTGTCGAGGGTGCGCGTATTAAAGTCGGGATCGCGTACATGGTCAGCGCGGCCACTCCCGGTGTCGACTCGTTGGGGGCCACTTTTCCATTGGCGGTCTCCCAGGATGACGAAACCAACACCTCCGTAAACCATATCGCCGTAATAAACACTGATTCCTTGTTGGACGGGGGTTGGATCGTCATAGTCGGGGTGGTGCGCGGCGTTCGTCTTGTGAACCACGTTGACCATTCGGGCCGGCTCACGGTACCCACCGTTGGAGGATGCACCCCCGGTTTGAATATCCATCGGGGCGCCACCTTCTCCCCAAATATTTCCTTGGAAAACATCGTGATCATCAGGGATGCAAAGTGTTGGCCGGTCCCGCATCGCTTCGCGGAATGACCATCCAAACATATAGTACTTGCGAAGGTAGTTCAGAATCGCCGCATCGGCCGGTTCTCGAATGAGTCCGTAACCGCCGTGGCTTTCGTATAACTGATCGCCGGAAAAGTAAAGTAGGTCGGGATCGAGTCGTACCAGATTGTTCGCGACCGGTTCATAGGGAAAGCCGTAATGGTTTTGGCAGGTCAGTGAGGCAATACGAAGTGGCCGACCGCTGGGGTTGGGTTTGATTTTTCCAGACCACGCCGACTCTTTCTCGACGCCATCGATCCCACGCTCGCGGTAAATCAATCGGTAGGGTGTTTCGGCAGTCTCATCCCAATTGGGAATTCGAAATGTTGCTGTCCATGCATCCGAATCGAGTTCTGCTTTACCAAGCGATTGCCAGCCTGAATCGCGTTGGACAGCTAATTCGACCTCTTGGCTGTCTTGCTCACCGAGTGGGCCAGTCAGGGCACTCATTTTTAATACGAAGCCTTCGTCGCTGCGTGAATCACTCAGCGAATACATTGACCACAGAATGGGGCCGAACGTGCGACTCAAGTCTTCGGTGAAGGCTGTTCCTCCCACAACCCAGTCTTTGAATCGATAGCGAGAGCCTTGGACTTTATTTTTGGTTGCTTGAAAATTATTGACGAGTGCCACATTTCCTAGGACGGAGTCGGCTGCGACGGTTTGAGTTAACTGCCCCAACATTTCACCGTCTTTGGATGGATCGGTGATTGTCAGCGTCAATAGGTAGCGATCACGAACAGCTTTCCCTCGCAACTTTAGCTTCAAAGGTCGCGCCATATCAATATCGAGGGCGGCTTGCTGACGCCCCAAGATTATCTTTCCAGCTTCGATTCCCGCGTCAACGCCGCTACCGGAAAAACTGTTGCTGCGGTATTCGTTTAGCTCACTGCGACTGCCGACCCGGAACCCAACACCACCATCCTTTTCGCCCGACTCGACCTGTTGAACGGTAACTTCCATATCGATGGTGCCGCCCGCGTCGGTGACTTGATGCGTGATCAATTGCAGGTTTCGGTTACCACCTTTGCTTTGGCATTCAGCAGCGCCGTCGATGACTCGCCAATCCTCCATTGGGTTGGCCCAGATTTGGCCGCAGAGCCAGACTCGGTCATGGGTATTTGACCAGGAAATGGTGGTCGACAGCGTTGCGTTTCGGGTGGCCAGAGGGATCGCTTGCTCCGCCGCCCCCACTGGTCGGCCAATTCCCAGTGCGGTGCTGCCAAGTCCGATTAGTTTCAATGCGAGGCGACGACTGGTTTTGATCATAATCCACCGTTTAGAACTTTGAAAGAAGTTGAGCCGGTTGGCGATGGTTTAGAGCTCGATACCAGACTTTCCATCCCAACGGACAAATCCTTCGATGGCGGCATATTCAGCCATCCCGAGTGCATCATAGCGACCTGCTGTATCAGCATTGCGAGCTTCCGCGCGTTGCCAGAATTCCCGAACATCCGATCCGGGGAACAACGCACGATCTTTTTGCGACTCGTGTTTAAAAATCGCAACTCGCTTTCTGTCCACTTCCTGCGGACTGAGTGGGACCGCCATGTCTATCTCGCTTGGTGCCCATTCCTGCCAAGCTCCACGGTAGAGCCATACCGCACAGGCTTCGTACCAGGGATCGTTCTGACAAACGAGACAAGATTGCAAGATGACCGAAAGGCAGGTTCGGTGAGTACCGTGCGGATCGGAAAGATCGCCTGCGGCGTAAATTTGATGGGGTTTGACTCGCCGCATCAGGTCGACTGTGATGTCGATATCTTTCTCGGAGATCGGGCTCTTTTTGATTCGACCGGTCTGATAGAAGGGCAGATCCAAAAAGTGCAACTGGTCATCAGCGACGCCGCAGCAGCGTGCTCCTTCCCTCGCCTCGCCACGGCGAATGAGGCCTTTGAGTTGTTGCATCTGCGTACTGTCGATCTGGCCCGATTTTTTGTTCCGCAGGAATTCATCGAAATGGGATTGAAGCTGACCTAAGCCTTCAGCCTGGATATCGAATTCACTGCAGAAATCTTCAACGAACTCAGCAAAACGTAATGCGTCTTCGTCAAAGACAGCGATGTTGCCGGAAGTTTGATAAGCGATATGGACTTCATGTTTTTGGTCGACTAGCCGAATTAGTGTGCCGCCCATGGAGATGACATCATCATCAGGATGTGGAGAAAACAGAATCACTCGCTTCGGGTAAATATCATCGCGATGGCCGGGGCGATCACCAAGTTGTTTGGCATGTTTTGGTTTTCCGCCCGGCCAGCCAATGATGGTCGATTGAAGATGTCGAAAGACTCGCAAATTGATGTCATAAGCACTTCCGTGGGCGGCCAGTAAGTCTTGTAATCCGTGTTCGTTGTAATCTGCGTCGGTCAATTTCAGTATCGCTTTGCCGACACCTTCCGCCAAGTCGATGACGGCCCGTCGTGTGATCTGGTCATCCCAGGTTATTTCGCCGAGCAGCCAGGGATATTGAATTCTGGTTAACGTCGATGCAGCGGCATCATCCAGTAAAAAGCAAGCGTTGGGATGATCTTGAATGAAGGTCGCGGGGACGGATGCATTGACATATCCTTCGACGGTTCGAGAGACGATTTCGGCCTTTCCCTCGCCGTAGGCCAGTATCAAAATTCGTCGGGCTTCCAAAATGGTGCCAACGCCTACAGTGATTCCGTGTCTTGGTACATTTTCGGCACCGAAAAAATCGCTAGCAGCGTCTGTTCGCGTGACACGATCCAGCGTGATCATTCGAGTCCTTGATGCTCGGTCCGAGCCGGGCTCGTTCAATCCAATATGACCCGTTCGGCTTACACCGACCAACTGAATGTCGATTCCGCCAGCATCACGAATCTGCTGCTCGTATAGCTGGCAAAAAGCGTTCACCTCATCTCTGGGCGCAGATCCATCTGGAATGTGAACATTGCTTGGTTGTATGTCCACGTGGTCGAAAAGGTGTTCATGCATAAACCGTGCGATGCTTTGCAATTCGAACGGTTGCATCGGGAAGTATTCTGTCAAATTGAACGTAATCACGTTTGCGAATGACAGTCCCTCATCGCGATGCATACGCACCAATTCATTGTAGACGTTCGCGGGCGATGATCCGGCAACGAGGCCGAGTACGCATGTCTTACCTTCCTTGGCATTGTTTCGAATCAGCTCCGCTATCTCCTTTGCGGCTGCCACACTTGCATCGGACGCGCGTTCAAAGATGCGGCAAGGGACTCGTTCATTCGGGTAGCTATTCACGGCTGAGACACCTGTTTTGCGATCATCGCTGCGCCCAGCACACCTGCATCGTTACCGAGTGTGGCGAAATCAACTTGCATGTTAGTTCCAACTTGCACGAGTGTGGTGGCTTTGACAGTAGCGCGAACACGTTCCAAGAATCGCCGTCCCGTATTCGTTGCGTTGCCACCGAACGTCATTGCGCCTCCAAGCAGAACGACTTCTGGGTCGATTATCTGGCCGAGCATACCAATGGCTTGCCCCACATATTGAGCCGTTTCGTCGATCAATTCCTGGCACACCCGAGAGCCCTTTTCAGCCTCCGCAGCGATGTTCAACGGAGTGACTTGATTTGACAATAATTCCGCGGAGAAATGGCTTGGTCCTTCCGCCTCGATCGCGGATCGTAAGCGGTTGATTAAACCGCCGGCAGCTGCATACGATTCCAGATGGCCACGACTTCCGCAGGTGCAAGGTAAGGCATCGTCATCAAAGCGAATGGCAATGTGGCCGAGTTCACCTGCACAGCCGTGGTCACCGCCATAGGGACTGCCGCTGACCACCAAGCCGCAACCGATGCCGGTTCCGAGTGTGATTAGTGCTAAGGAGCGATCCCCAAACAACCGAGAGGAGTGTTCTGCATAAGCCGCCGAATTCGCATCGTTGACGACTGCCGAGGGGAGACTCGAGGCGTCGCAGAGCAGTTCGAGCAGCGGTTGGCCATGCCATCCCGGCAAATTGACGACTTCCCTGAGCTCGAAAGCTCGTGTGTCGAGTACGCCGGGCACAGCTAATCCGACCCCCGCGAGGTCGCGTTCCGAACGAGCCAAATCTTCAAGCTGTTGCATGGCAAATTGCATGGCAAAGTCAAAGATGCGTTGAGGTGTGCCCAGTTCGGGGGTTGGAGTCATGCCACGCCGGTGCACGGTACCCCCGGCATCGACCAATCCCAGCTTGACGTTGGTGCCGCCAACGTCGATTCCAAGAAACAGTTTTTCCACGAAATCAACATCGGTGGAGGGTATCTGACGCGTCATAAGGTTTTGCAGTATAGCGTTGGAATCTGGGTGCTTGGCCCCAGTCGCCAGGCCCTATGTTAATTCGAGCCCTCTGCGATGGATAACCGTCATCCTGCTGGGGCGGCAGGCCCTTATTTGGACGGTTGGAGGCCTTCGGGAAGTCGTCCTTCAGCGACTTCTTCGTCCCACTGGTCCATTAGAGGCCAGCGGTCAGCGAGCGTGCCGAAGTCGGCCATTTGCAGGTATCCCTTCACTCGCTGGATCGTCTTATTCAACAACTCGGGGTCATTGCGGAAGATCGGGCCGTGGCTAGGGGCCAGCCACTTGACGTCGCTATCACGGATTCGCTCAAGCGATCGGACGAATGCCTTGATGTCGCTTCCATGGTGAGCATCAATCGCCCCAATACAACCATCGCGGTAGATGTTGTCACCGCTCATCAAGACATCTCCCATGCGAAATGCCAACTGGCTGTCAGTGTGGCCTGGCGTGTGCCAAACCTCCAGTTCCAGAGACCCAACTGAGATGGTGTCTCCATCTTGGACCTGATGTTCGATTTTCACTGGTGGCATCGAAAGCTTTAAATCTTGAGCTTCGATCTCGGCAAGCGTGATGAGTGTGTCCCCAGATTCCAGTGGTCTCACTGCATTCGAATGTGCTGTCACAGAGGTTTTGAGGGTTTGCTTCGCTTTGGCTAGGCCTTGGATGTGGTCCACATCGGCGTGGGTCGCGATTAGCGTTTTGCATTGTGAAAAAGGAAAATCGAGTTGCCGAATGATCTCAACGAAATCTTCGACCGTTTCCTCGTAGCCGATGTCAATCAGCAACCACTCGTTCGCGTCATAGACCAGATAAACATTGCAACCAAGCACTTCACCAGCTTGGAAATTGAGCTCGATAATGCCCGGGAAGATTGGTTTTCTATCAATCATGATGCAGAGATGCGAGAACACTTGCAGTTAAGAAGTTATTGTACGAACTGGAGATTTTTAAGCCAGCACCCACACGCTTTCTGTGCGATTCCCTCTCTTGAGCTAAATCTTCATCTAAATGGACTGCAAACTTATGCAAAACCGCTTCGCATTTGGATTGTCGACTGGGCGATTTCATGCCAATTGGCCAACGGATCGACCGATTCGGCCAGCCTGTTTGTCGCGTCTCGGTCGGTCCGCGCGGACTGATCGAAGCCGTCGAGGTGTTTGCGGAGGCGTTTAATTTGGGGGGGAATATGAACCCCATAACGGCTTGCTCGTTTGGTCCAGATTGGCTGTCAGTCCGCTGGTTTGGTCTCTGAGGTGATCGCCGCCAGTGTTTGGGCCAAGCCTTCTCGGTAACTGGGGAAACGCAGTATGGGAATTAAATCGGATTTCATTCGTGAATTACGAATTCGTTTGTTGCTCTCCGATCGCGCCGACTTCGGCGAGTCTGGTTTAGGGATCACAAACTGAGGTTCTGGTGAATTGGTTTGTTTCGCGATTTCACCGTAAAAATCGCCCCGACGAACCGGTTGGTCATCACTTACCAAATAGAGCGAGTGAGGTTGGCTATTCCAAGATTGAATGACCGCGCGAGTTGCATCTTGAACATGAATCAAGTTCAGGTAACCCTCTTGCATCGATGCGATTGGCTTCCCTGCGATGACATCGGCTGCACGGGGAACACGGCCCGGACCATAGATACCGGACAGACGCAAGATAGTTCTCTGTGCTGACGCACTCGCGGATGCAAGACAGGCCTCGGCTTCGAGGTGGACTTTTCCGCCCGCCCGCTGCGGGGATGTCGGGGAGGATTCGTCGATCCAGCTGCCATCGGTCTGATGGTAAACACCAGTTGTGCTGATATAGCAGATTTGAGTGGTGGGGTGGAGTTTGTCGAGTAGATTGGTGAAACCGCCGACTTGGGATTGCCAACGCGATTGCGAACTGGTTCGGTCATAGCTAACGGCGACTAGCACTCGCTCTACTCGGGGCAGATCTCGCAGTGTGGCAGGTTCACACCAATCGGCGATGATGGGCTCAAATCCGGTCTCGCTGAGTAGCTCGGCCTTCTCTCGGCTTCGTGTGGTGGCCCAAACGCGAGTCCCGGAAGCAAGCAGAGATTCAGCGACCGATCTTCCCAAGTAACCGCAGCCGAACACCAAAGCACCTGATGAATCGGAACTGCCGGCACCGGAGGGGGGCGAAACTTTGGGTGAAGTTGTCGGTTTTCTACGGTAGGGAGTCACTTTTTCCGTTTGGCTCATTAGTGGCTACAATGGGTTTTCTGGAGATGAGCACCACTATACGGAGCGAGGCAGTTTTGCGTTTAAGCTACCCCAGGCCGATCTTGGCGAGAATTCGATCAAAAAGTATATGTCCCGCTAATTTAGTGTCGGTTAGAGGTTCCCAGGCTGTCTTGCTCGCATTGCTTTGGTGGTCATTCTCTATTGATGATGTCAGCCAGGCCCAGGAGACGATTTCGCCTGATCTGCCTGTCGAAGTCTTATCGATTGGTCAGGACGCTGCTAGGACTGGGGACGCTGCTAAGACTGGGGACGCTGCCAAGAATGGGGATGCTACCGACCAAGAAGCTTCCTCCGGGACCGAGGTAAAGGTAGCGGCAGAGCTAGTACGACTCTATGAAAAGGGGGGCATGCCGGCAACCATCGATCAGTTGCGCCAGCTTGAAGACCAACAGCGAAGAGTGGCAGATGCCGCGGTTTCCTGTGCGGTGAGCGTTCAAATTGGTCCAGCGCAGGGTGGGGGCGTGATTGTCACCGATGACGGCTACATCCTGACTGCCGCCCATGTCGCGATGCGGCCGGGACGAGTGGCGAAGGTGACCCTGTCCAACGGGATGAGAGTGAATGCAAAAACGCTCGGAATGAATCGTCACGTGGATGCCGGGCTGATCAAGATCGAACCGGGCCAGAATAACGGTCAGCCCTATCCCTTTGCCTCTCTCGGTGCCAGTGAAGATCTTGTACCTGGTATGTGGTGCGTTGCAACTGGTCATCCTGGTGGCTACGACCGCCGTCGTGGGCCCGTGACGAGAATTGGACGAATTTTGGCGGTCAGCGATTCTGCAATCGTGACCGATTGTGCCCTGGTCGGTGGCGATAGTGGCGGACCGCTGTTTGATCTCTCGGGCAAATTGATCGCGGTGCATAGCCGCATTGGAAACGATGTAGCCGATAACTTGCATGTTCCAATCGACCATTACGACGATTCCTGGGATCGCATGCAGGCGGGTGAAGCATGGGGTTTTTTGCCCGGCTTCAAGCCAGTCATCGGGGTGCGAGGCGATGCGAAAGCCCCCGAAGCTGTCGTATCCTACGTCGCGCCCGGTTCACCGGCAGAACAGTGTGGAATCAAAGTTGCCGACGTGATTGTCGAGTTTGGTGAGGACGAGGTGACCGATTTCAATTCGCTACGTGAAGCGGTTGCCCAGACGATGCCAGGTGAAAGAGTGCGTTTATGGGTTCTGCGCGACGGGACTCGATTGGGTTTAACGCTCGAAGTTGGACGCGCCTCTGGAAAATAGGCAATGGCTCGGGCGCAGATGATCTTGCTGAAATTTTTTATGGGAAAGCCATGCAACGATTGAATTACACAGTGTTATTGGGTTGCTTGCTTGTTGCTCCTGCCGCTTTAATCGCGGACGAGCGGCGTGATAACGCAGACATGATTCGTTTGGTTAGCCCAATCGCTGAAAAAGCAAAGGGTTCCGTTGTCCAAGTGCTCAGTGGCGGCCGTCCTGTCGCGTTGGGAACCGTTGTTTCGGAAGATGGTTATGTGTTGACCAAGCGGAGTGAATTGAGCGGCGACCCGATTCGAGTCCGTCTGCACGATGGTCGTTTGTTGCCAGCGCGTGTAGCCGCTGTTCGACGCCATAATGATCTTGCGATGCTGCGCATCGATTCCGAGATCACTTTGCCATCTGTCGAATTTTCGACCAACGTTCCGCCAACCGCCAGCTTTTTGGTCAGTGTGGGCCGAACGGCGCGGCCGATTGGTTTGGGAGTGGTCGGCGTCAGCAAGACACGGCCTGTCGGACACCAAGGGCGGCTCGGAGTAATGTTGCAGGACGATGCTAGTGGACGCGCCCTGGTCAACGATGTTTTTCCGCAAAGCGGAGCTGCCCAGGCAGGAATTGAACCGGGGGATCTCATCGTTGCCGTCAACGGCCGCGAGGGAAGTACGCGGAAAGAAGTCATCGACCGATTGCGGGGGATGTTTCCGGGGGAAAATGTCCGTTTGACTATTTTGCGGGCCAACGAGGGCGAGGGCTTAGACACGTTGGAGATCGACGCACGTATCCGAGAGCTAAACGTGATGCGAGAATCTGCCAGCGATACCATGGTAAATGGTCAGCGAAGTACTCGACTCAGTGGATTCGACCGCGTGATTCAACATGATACTGTTCTTGCTCCTGATGAATGTGGTGGGCCGCTTCTTGATTCGCTCGGTCGTGTCGTGGGTATCAACATTGCCCGTGCTGGTCGCGTTGTTACTTACGCATTGCCATCGGAATTGATTCTGCCTGAAATGCTTAGCATGCTGGAAGAATCGCGGGCTTCAATGCGTTAGCGGGCCTTGATGCACGCGTGAGATACTTTTCAATCATCCGAATGGAGCGTGCCACGATTGAATGACTGACGTTTCTGGATCACTGACGTTTCTGGATCACTGACGTTTCTGGATCACTGATGTTTCTGGATCACTGATGTTGCTGGATCACTGGCCCCGAGCATTTTTACAACGGCCATCATTCGATAAGGTGGCCAGGTTCTCCCACAGCCAATGGATTGATTGCTCGATTCTCAGCTGATGATTTTCGGTCGTAATGCAATCGTGACCGAGTCCTTCGAGAATCACGGTTCGCTTGGGCCCCCGGTAGGCACGTATGAGCCTGTTTTGATAAAGCGGCGGGACGAGCTGATCGAACTCAGACTGCAAAAACACGGCTGGTAAATGACATCGCAGTGCTGTCGCCATCGCGTCCATGGAATCACAAAGGTGGTCGACTAACGGTCCTGCCCAGACCCCGAATGGGTAACGTCTGGCCTCGCGTTTGAAGACCGGTTTCAGCAAGGGTGGATTTCGTAACACAACTCCGCAGCGATCCGGATTCGCCTCGGTGGTCACAGCTACGTTCAACGCTGTGAGACAGCCGAGGCTGTTCCCACACAGCATGACGGGAGTCTGATGGGGATATTGTTTCGTAACTTGATCCCAGAATTCGACGGCGGCCATCCCGATTTTGGGCAAGCTGGCAGGGCCCGCGCTACGACCGTATCCAGGCGGATTCCAAGTCCACATCGCGATACGCAACGCGCTAAGTATCGACATCGGAAACGGACCGGACCGCTCCGCTCGCCCGGCCGTTCCGGGGAATTTCAACACGACCAGTTCAGGAGTGAACCGATCTGGATCAAAATTTGTCTGCGTGAAGCACTCGATCGGCGAGGAGCCATTGCACAGCATCACGCGTTGTTGGGGCGCAAACTCGATCGGTTGCCGGGATGGTCGTAATACCATCCGATCCAACAAGTAACGTTGAAACGATTCAATCGATCGTCGGATCATTTCATCAACGAAGGCCGTTTTTTCAGTGAACTCTCTGACCGGGTAATGCTCCGTCGTCAACGCCCAGTATGAATACGTCGGCGTTGCCGGGGCCTGCAGCGGTGACCATGCCCTCACTGAGTCCGAACCGCATTTTTCGAGGTTTCAAATTAGCAACCATCACCACCAATCGGCCGACGAGCGCCTCGGGTTCGTAAGCCGCCTTGATCCCGGCGAAGACTTGTCGTTGCTCGTCGCCACCAAGTCCGAGGGTCAGCTTAAGTAGTTTGTTTGCTTCGGGGACCTGCTCGGCTTTGATCACGCGGGCAACCCGTAGATCAACCTTGGCAAAATCATCGATGGTGATTTCGTCTGCGAGCGGTTCATCCTTTAGCGGCTGGTCACTGTCATTGAAGGTGGGCTCGGCGGTTGTGTCCGCTTCGGCCGCTGCAAGCTCTTTGCTTTCCTCAATCATCTTCTGTAATTCCTCTGTTTGTAAACGATCTAGCATACGTTTGAATTTTGTGACCGGCATCCCTAGTAAGGGCGTTCGGCTTTGCTCCCAACTAACAATGTCTTCACCCAGCAGTTCGCTGCATTGTGTAGTCAGGTCAGGCAAGACAGGCGACAAATAAATCGCAAGCTGTCGGAACAGGTTGAGCGCGACAGTGCAAACGTCCCGCAATTCGTCTTGTCTTGCTGGATCTTTTTTCATCTCCCATGGTTTGGCATGTTCGACGAATGGATTTGCAGCGTCGGCCAATTCCATGATTCTTCGCATGGCCCGAGAATAATCGCAAGCCTCATAAGCCTTTGCGATCTCGTCACCGGCGGCTGCCGCAGCTTCAAAGAGTCCACCGTCATCAGGGTAATTCTCAGACAATCCGGTTCCATGGGCGAACTTGCCTACCCGGCTAGCCAAGTTGACGACCTTACCAACCAAGTCACTGTTGACTTTCTCGGCGAACTCTTCGACACCGAGGTCCAAGTCTTCCACGCGGGGTGTCAATTTGGTCGCGTAAAAGTAACGCAGATAGGAAGGATCTGCATACTTCAAATAAGTGTCTGCGGAGATCAAAGTCCCATCTCTTTTGGACATTTTCTTACCATCCACATTCAAAAATCCATGAATGTGTACTTTGCTTGGCAAGTTGTATCCGGCTGTTTTTAGCATGCCAGGCCAAAACAAAGTGTGGAAGTACGTAATGTCCTTTCCGATGAAATGGTGGACTTCACAATCATCGTTTTTCCACCAATGTTCGAGGCGTTCTCCGTGGCCGTCGCACCATTGTTGGGTGCTGGCGATGTATCCGATTGGAGCGTCAAACCAAACGTACCAATAATGCCCAGGCGAATCAGGAATCTCAAAACCGAAATAGGGAGCGGGTCGACTGACATCCCAATCCCTTAGACGCTCAGCCAGAAAGTGGCCTTTTAGATAATTGGCGACCTCGCTTTGCAGAGCATCACTGGTGTTGACCCAATCGACTAACCAGTTGTGAAGTTTGTCTAGTTGAACAAAGAGGTGGATCGCTTCACGAAGAACCGGCGTTGCGCCACTGAGTGTGCTTTTGGGGTCGACCAAATCAGTGGGGTTGTAGGTGTGTCCGCACGTGCAATTATCGCCTGCTTGGTCTGTTCGGCCACATTTGGGACAGGTTCCTCGGACAAACCGATCAGCCAGGAACGTTTCGGCATCGGGGTCGTACAATTGCTCGATGGACCGTTCAGTGATCAGGTCGGCCTCTCGCAGTGCGTTCCAGAATTCTCCACAAATCTTGCGATTCGCTTCGCTATTGGTACTGCCGTAGTGATCAAAGTTGATCCCAAATCGATGGAAATCACGCTGATGTTCGTGACTCATCGCTTCAATGAGGTCTTCTTCAGTACGTCCCTCTCTTCGGGCACGGATCATGATTGCTGTGCCGTGGGTGTCGTCCGCGCAAATGTAGATGCACTGGTTGCCGCGAAGTTGCTGGAAGCGGACCCAGATGTCGGTCTGGATGTACTCCACCAAATGCCCGATGTGAATGGGGCCGTTGGCGTAGGGGAGGGCACTGGTAACGAGGATTTGGCGTGACATGGGGCTTCTCGAGTAACCGAAGTTAGCGACGACAGCAGGAGGGCGAAGGCAAATGGATCAGGTCGGAATTGTCTTCGGCGGCGGACGAATTGTAATCATCTGGATTGATTTCGACGACGCGACGCTAATGTGCTGCTGGCATTTAATTCCGGGAAAATGCGCGTGAAACTGAAAAAAGACTCAAGTTCGATGCCGCTCGGTTCGTTTGCCCTTGCCTTCGGCCGATCGGGTTATGGAGTATCCCAAAGCCGAGGATCCAAGGCATGAAGGCTGTGGAGTAGCGGTGGGATGACTCGCATCAAAGCAGGATGTGGCGAGACGAGTGACCCCAAACAGAGTCGTAAGCATGGTCCAAGGAGGGACGAGCGTGACGAAGCGAATGTTCGCGGTAGTGATAGCTGGTTTTCTAGCCATAACGGGCATGACGGCACCAAAAGCCGTAGCCGATTCTATTCTGATCGTATTCTCCAGTAGCCACTGTCCGCCCTGCGAAGTGGTGAAGCCAACGTTGGCGGAATTGGAGCGGTCTGGGATTCCGGTGCGGCGTGTTGACGTGCAGGTCGAACCACAATTGGTGGCCCGCTTTGGCGTTCGCCAGACTCCAACCTTTGTCATTGTCTCAGCGGGGAAAGAAGTCACACGACTGGTAGGCGTGCAATCGGCTCAGGATCTGCGTGCAGCACTCGCAATCGATCCGAGTGGGCCCCTGATTCCGACCCGCTCCACAACGTCGACTCAGGGCGGCTTGAACACGCCACAAACGCATTTGGCCATACCTGATCCCGCCAGTGGTGGGTCGTCAGAACAATTGGTTTCCGCGACACAGGCTCCACGTGGCAGTGAGCCGATGCCAAGTTTGTCGCTCGCAGATGCTGTCGAACGGGCTCGCGCTGCAACTGTGCGCCTACGGGTCCATGATGCGCAGGGCTATGGAGCTGGCACCGGTACGATTATTGATACCCATGGCGACGAAGCGCTCGTACTGACCTGCGGACATCTGTTTCGGGAGAATCAGGGCAAAGGTAAGATCGAAGTTGATTTGTTCGTGGGTGGACGAACCATGACCGTACATGGGCAAGTCATCGACTTTGATGCCGATGCTAGAGACATTGCTTTGGTGTCGATCAAACCCGGTTTCTCGGTCCAGCCTGTTCAGGTGATCGGATCCGATCAGATGGTTCGTAACGGACAGCCAGCTTTTAGTTTCGGATGCGATCGTGGGAATGATCCTTCACGACGTGATACGCGCATTACCGGTATCAACAAATACAATCAACATTTGGGCGTTTCCAATCTGGAAATCGCTGGCGCGCCAATCGATGGCCGCAGTGGTGGTGGTTTGTTTGATGCAACGGGACGTTTGGTCGGTGTTTGTAACTCAGCGGACTATAAGGAGGACGTTGGGATCTACGCCGGTCCGGGCAACGTTTACTGGCAATTGCAACGCATTGGAATGCTTGAACTGTTTGAAAGTAGTCCACCTTCAATTGATCAAAATCAGCCCCCACCTGCTCGATTAGCAAATCGGGGAACAGCTGCGGGGCAAGTTGAAGCGACT